>CAYYKK010000029.1:0-36498 GCA_964467935.1 uncultured Polyangiaceae bacterium | reverse complement strand
CGCGCGCGTCACGAGCTCCCCGCCCATCGCGTAGCCGCGCAGCGCACCGGCCTCCGCGTGCACGTCCCCGACCGGCTCGCCGAGCGCCTCGCTCTTGGGCTCCACCGAGATGCTCGCTCCCATCAGCCGCGTCAGATCCACGAAGCCGGTGCGCGTCGGGTTCACGGAGAGCCCCCTCACACCGACGCGGCTGCCCGGGACGATCATGCCGGCCGCCAGCAGGAACGCGGCCGCGGAGACGTCCCCCGGCGCCTCGAGATCGAACGCCGGGAGCTCGCCCGAGAACCTGCCGCCGTCGAGCTCGACGACGGCGCCGATGCGACGGACGGGGACACCCAGCGCCGAGAGCATGCGCTCGGTGTGATCGCGCGAGAGGAGTGGCTCGCTCACGATCGTGCTCCCGTCCGAGTAGAGCCCCGACAAGAGGAGCGCCCCCTTCACCTGCGCGCTCGCGATGGGCGAGTCGTAGGCGATCGCCGAGAGCACGTTCGGCGCCGGGAACGGTCCGATCTCGAGCGGCGGCGTGATCTCGCCCACCCGCTTCGGATCGATGGCTCCCTCGATGCGCGCGCCGCGCAGCCGCAGCGGCGTCGCGATGCGCGCCATCGGCCGCCGCATCAGCGACGCGTCGCCGACGAGGGTCGACGCGAACCGCTGGGCGGCCAAGAGGCCCGCCGTGAGGCGCATCGTCGTGCCCGAGTTTCCGCAGTCGAGCGGCGCGCTCGGCGCCCTCAGCCCCTCGAGGCCCACGCCCTCGATGACGAGCGCGCCCTTCGACTCGTCCACGTCGATGCGTACGCCCATCGCGCGCAGGATCGACACGGTCGAGCGATGATCGTCGCCGATCCGCGCCTTGTCGACGCGGCTCGTCCCCGTCGCGAGGCTCGCGAAGAGGATCGCGCGGTGCACGATGCTCTTGTCGCTCGCGGCGGGGACGACACCCTGGAGGGGAGCGATGGCGGGGTGGACGAGGAGATCCGTCACGCCGCGCTCATAGCACGCGGCCCCGCGCGTCTCAGCCCGTCTTCGAGATCCGCGCCTGCTCGCCCCGGAGCTCGACGGAGCTCTCGCGCACCATCGGCTTGCGGCGCTTCGAGACGTGGAGGCGCGCCGAGGAGAGGATCGACTCGCACAGCGTCGGGAAGTCGTACCCCGCGCCGGCGGCGATCTTCGGCAGGAGGCTCGTCTCGGTCATCCCCGGTAGCGTGTTCACCTCGAGGACGTACTCGTTCTCGCCCGTCGTCACGAGCAGATCGACGCGGCACGGGCCCGAGCAGCCGAGGGCGCGCGCCGCGCGATCGGCGAGGTTCAAGACGCCGCGATACCGGGTCGGCGACATGCGCGCCGGGTAGAAGTACTCGGTCATGCCGGGCGTGTATTTCGCCTCGTAGTCGTAGATGCCCTTCTTGGGGACGATCTCGATCGCGCCGAGCGCGCGCCCGTTGAGGATGCCGACGTTCACCTCGATGCCGGCGACGAAGCGCTCGACCAGCACCGTGTCGTCGAGCGCGAGCGCCTCGCCGATCGCGCTCTCGAGCTCCGCGAAGCTCGAAGCCTTGCGTACGCCGAGGCTCGAGCCCTCGCCGCGCGGCTTCACGATGACCGGAAAGCCGAACGAGCCGTGGATCGTCTCGATGTCCGCGAGGTCGTCCTCCGCGGTGATCGTGTAGTACGGCGGCGTCGGCACGTTGTGCAGCCGGAAGAGCTCCTTCGCCTTCAGCTTGTCCATCGCGAGCGCGCTCGAGAGCACGCTCGAGCCGGTGTAGGGGATCCCCGCGAGCTCGAGCATGCCTTGGATGCAGCCGTCCTCGCCGTGACGGCCGTGCAGCGCGAGGAACGCGACGTCGATGCCGGCGCTCTGGGTCGCCTCGAGGGCGGCCTCCGGGTGCGCGCCGAGGATGATCCGCGAGACGTCGTAGCCGCGAGAGACGAGCGCGCGCGCGACGGCCTCTCCCGAGCGCAGCGACACCTCGCGCTCACCCGACGAGCCGCCCATCACGACGCCGATCCGCTGTCCTTGCCTTCGCTCCAGCATCTGTTCCTCCGACGATCCCTCGTGACACGAACCCCTCCGCAAGAACCACGCCTCGTCGGAGGCGCGGCGCGTCGACGGGGCGCTCGGGGCTTCGCCGCCGTGCTCGCGGCCATTTCCGCGGATCACGAGGCTCCTCGCCGACGACGCGGTCCCGCTGGCCGAGCGCTCGCTCGGCGCCCGCTTCCCACGTGGTGTGGCAAGCGGGCCACTCTTGCGTCTGGTGCGCCGCCGTCGAGGTTCGACGGGGGCCAGCCGAGTCGCTATCAGTCGCCGCGAAATCGGTCAAAAAAACGGCGTCGCGCGCGGGTCGCTCACGAGCGAAACGGAGGGCTCGTCAGGCGACTTCGACGAGCACGCACGTGATGTTGTCGCGCCCGCCGCGGTTGTTCGCCAGCTGGATGAACTGCTCGACCGCGGACTCGCCGCCGATGCTCGCGACCGCGGGGATCTCGTCGATCTGCAGGTAGCCGTGCAGCCCGTCCGAGCAGAGGATGTAGCGGTCACCCGACGCGAGCGGGTAGATGGCGGTGTCGACCTCCACGTACTCGCGGTTGCCGACGGCGCGCGTGATCACGTTCCGATGAGGCGAGTTCTTCGCCTCCTCCTCGGAGATGAGACCCTGTTTCATCTGCCACGCGATGAGCGTGTGGTCCTCGGTGAGCTGCACCGCCTCGTTCTGGCGCACGCGGTAGATGCGGCTGTCGCCCACCTGCCCGGTGACGAACGAGTCTCCGATCACCATCGCGGTGGAGATCGTCGTGCCCATGCCGCTCTTGTCCTTCTCGAACTGCGCCATGCCGAAGACCATGTACGTCGCGGCTTGGATCGCGCTCTCGAGCAGGCGACAGGCCATGCGGCCGCGGCCCTCGTCGAGCGACGCGTGGAGATCGCCGAGCGAGCCGACGCCGCGCTTGACCATGCCGTACACGGTGTCGACGGCCTCACCGCTCGCGATCTCGCCCGCGGCGTGGCCGCCCATCCCGTCGGCGACGACGAACAAGCGGAGCTCGTCGTCTCGGAAGAATGCGTCCTCGTTGAGCTTTCGGTGGCGACCGATGTCGCTCTTCGCGAACGATCGGACGACGGGGCGCCAGGCGGGATGGGTCATGACTTTCGTGTGGAACGCGGTGCGGACGAGCATTCCGACCATAGCCGGCGTTGTGCCGGATTGTCGAGTTAGACTAGCTTGCCTTTGCTCGACCTCCTCCTCCGACGAGCCCGCCGCGTGCGGTTCGTTCGTGACCACTCCTGGGCAAACGCCCAGGACGCGGTAGGAGTCCTACGAGGCGGCTCGCCTCCACGCCACATGCCCCCCTCTCCCACGGCCCTGAGCTTCGCGATCCCTCTCCAGTCCGCGCAGAAGGCGGGGGCGGCGGCGCAGCTCAAGGTCTTCCAGCGAGCCTTCGCCGAGGCGCTCCGAGGTCAGAAGAACCCGTCCGCCGGCGTCGTCTTCCTCTCGGGGGGCGGCGCGCTCGGGCCCGACATCGCGAGCGCGATCGCCGAGAGCGCGCCGAGCCTCCGCGCGATCGTCGTGCCTACCGCCGGCGTGCTCTCCGAGTCGTGCGAGATCGAAGGGGCCCTGGCGGTCGCCGGCATGGTGTGGTCGGGCGGTTCGGCGCGCGTCGAGCTCGAGGACTCGGTCCTCGCGCCCACGCGCGACACGCGGCTGGTGTTCGCGGCGCGCGACGCGCTCGCGCCCGATGCGCTCGCGCAGGCGAGCGCGGGCTGCCTCTTCGGGGCGGGCGTGAGCGCCGAGGCCGTGTTCGGCGTCGATCGCGGCGGCGTGACGCGCGCGCGGCTCGCGTCGCTCTCGCTCTCGGGGCAGGGCGCGCCGGTCGTGGAGACGTCGAGCGCGTGCCGCACGGTCGCGCAGTCGTTCGAGATCACCGACATCGACGGGCGCATGGTGCTCGAGCTCGACGGCAGGCCGGCGCTCGAGGTGCTCAGCGCCACGGTGGGCGGGGGCAAACACGGCGGCCTCATCCTCGTCGCCTTGGAGTCTCCCGGCGGCGACGTCGCCTCGGGGCAGGCGCGCCTGTTCCGCCCGCTCAAGGGCATCGACCCGAGCCGTCGTGGGATCGTCATCGAGGCCGAGCTCCACGAGGGCGACAAGCTCTGCTTCGCCGTCCGCGACGCCGCACACGCGAAGGCGGATCTCGCCGAGGCGGCCCGCCGCGCGGAGCAGCGCGCGCTCGGTTCTGCACCTCGGTTTGCGTTGTATCTCAGTTGCTCAGCGCGCGGTCGCTCCCTCTATCGCGAGCCCGACGTGGACGTTCGCATCCTCCGCAAGCGCTTCCCCAAGCTCCCGATCGCCGGCATGCACTCCGCGTTCGAGATCGTCCCGTGGGGACCGGAGGGCAACCACGCGCGCATCCAGCTCATGACGGGCGTGCTCGCGCTCTTCCGCGCGCCGAGCTGACGTCGCCTCGTGACGAAATGCGCGAAGGCCGAGCTCGCATCGGAGCTCGGCCTTCCCGCGTTCGGGGCCTGGAGGATGGACCGATCAGCGGCGCCGTCGGCTCGCGAATGCGAGCCCGACGATCCCGAGCGCTGCGATGCCCGCGAGCGCTCCGTGCCCGTCGTCGTCCGGCGCCACGGCGCACGCGGCGCACTTGGTCACCGTCGTCGTGGTGCCGCCGCTCCCGCCCGTGTTGCCATTGCTGCTGCCGGTCGAGGAGGCCCCGCCGGCCCCCGCTCCTCCCACGCCGGCGCCGCTACCGGTCGTCGCGCCCACGCCGCTGCCGGTGGTCGCTCCGACGCCGGAGGTCGCCGCGTTGGCCGAGCTCATCGTGCACTGCGCTTGGCTGCAATATTGAGTGCAGGCGCTGCAATACGCGCAATCGAAGATGGCGTTGTAGAGGCTGACCCCGGCGGCGTTGGTGCTCGCGCACTGGTTGACGCACGCCTGGTCGTTCGCCGCGCAGCTCTGGAGGCAGTTCGCGAGGGCATTGCAGCTCGAGTTGCCGAGGCACGCCTGGACCTGCGAGTCACAGCTGCCACCGGGGGACGTCGCCGATTGAACGCACGTGTCGCACGTCTGCATCGGCGGCTGCCCATTGAGGATGGGCTCGATGAAGGTCGAGTAGACGGCCGAGACGCGCCCCGACACACCGAACTGCGCGCACGCCTGATCGCCATAGGACGTGACGCCGACCACGCGCCGACTCGCGCCGGTGCCGAGATAGGCGGGGCCCCCGCTGTCGCCCTCACACGTGCCTTTTCCGTTCGTCTGGTTGAACCCGATTTGGATGCTCGTGTCTGGGGCTTGGTTGCCGAGCATGGCGACGAGATCGCTCGAGGACTCGGTGACCTTCAATCGATTCGTGGTCTGACCGCTGGGCGGATTGCCCGCTTGCGTGAGGCCATAGCCGCTGAGCTCGAGCTGCGTGCCGTTGGGGCTCACGCCGTCGGGGCTCTGCGCCGCGGGGATGACGGGGGTGTTCGCGTTCGCGCCGTCGAAGGCGACCATGCCGAAGTCGTAACGCAGCGTCTGCGTGTTGTAGTTCGGGTGCTGCCACTGCTGCAGGGCCGCGTGCGGCACGGCGGCGTTGAGGTTCGAGCCGATGTAGACGTTCGTGATCGTGCCCGCCACGCAATGGCCGGCGGTGAGCACGTAGCCGACGTTGCCGTTGACCGCGATGATCGTCCCCGAGCAGGCATATCCCTGATTGCCCATTTGCCCCTCGAGGTACACCGTCGCGGGGTTCGTGGTGTCGAGCGTGCCGCCGATGATCGGCTGCGCTTGCTTTTCGGCCGGCCGCTCAGCGGGGGCCGACGGGTCGTCCACGTTGCAGGCGACGACTTGAGCGAGGAGGAACGAGGAAACGAGGCCGAAGACGACACGACGCATAGAACCTCCGGACGGGCAATTCACAGGAAGGATTGAAACGAAGACGGGGGGGACGGGCGAGAGGTGGCGAGAGAAAGGCAATGGGTCATGGGGTTGACGATGGGCCGATTCAGGCGGCGCGGCGCCTTCGACGTCTGGAGAGCGCGAGCGCCAGCGACCCGGCCGCCGCGAGCGCCGCCGACGGTGCACCCTCGTCGTCGGACGCGACGGCGCAAGCACAGCTCGTCGACGAAGACGGGCCGCTGCCGCCCCCGGCCCCGCCGCCCGATCCTCCGGCGCCGCCGCTGCCATGGGCGCTCGAGCCACCAGCGCCCCCCGCGCCCCCCGTGCCCGTCGAGGCGCTGGTGCTCGTCGACGCCGTCGAGGAGGTGGTGGTCGTCCCGCATTGGTTCTGCGGGCACGTCCCCGAGCAGACGTTGCAGTTCGTGCAGTCGAAGATCGCGTTGTACTTGGCGACGCCCGCGGCGTTCGCGCTCGCGCAGCCCTGGACGCACGTGTTGTCGTTCGGGGCGCAGTTGCCGAGGCAGGTCGCGAGGGCGTCGCACGCGGTGTCCGAGAGGCACGCCTGCACTTCGGCGTAGCAGCCGCCCCCGGCGTTGGTCGCGGAGAGCGTGCAGCTGTCGCAGGTCTCGGGGACCGGCGGAGCCCCGATCGTGGGCGCGATGAAGCCGTTGTAGACCGCCTGCACGCGGCCGTAGACGCCGATCTGGGCGCAGCCCTGATCGCCGAACGAGGTGACGCCCACCACCGACTGCTGGCCGCCGACGAGCTCGTAGGCGGGACCGCCCGAGTCGCCGTTGCAGCTCCCTTTGCCGCTCGTCTGGTCGAACTCGATCTGGAGCCCGTAGAGCTGGTTCACGGGCGTCGTGACGTGCCGGCGCTGCGTCGTGAACCCATTCGGATAGGACGTCAGCCCGTAGCCGCTGAGCTCGAGGTTCTGACCCACGACGAGGCCGTCGTTGCCGACGGCGGGCACGACCGGCGTCGCCGCGGTCGCGCCAGTGAAGGTGAGGATCGCGAAGTCGTTCACGATCGATTGGTTCATCGGGATCTGCGCGGTCGGGAAGCCGGGGTGCACCTTCGCCGAGACGACCTGATAGACGGCGTCGCAGAGGGCAGGGGTTCCACCTTGAAAACAGTTGCTGTAGTCGTTTGCTTGCAGCACGACCGCGATCGGCGGCGGCGGGTTGTTGGGGAAGCCGGAGGAGTGCGGATCGCCCTTGATGCAGTGGGCCGCGGTGAGCACGTAGCCGGTGCCTCCGTTCTTCGCGATGATGGTGCCGCTGCAGATCGCCTGCGAGTTGCTCGGCGCCAGCGCCACCGTCGCGTGGTTCACGTTGTCGACGGTGCCGCCGAGGATCGGCTGCTCCGCGCTCGCCACCGGCGCCGGCGCATCTCGCGGCGGCTCGACCGCGCAACCGCCCGAGAGCGTCGCAACGGCGGACCCGACGATGCCGAGGGCAAGGTGTCGCATGAAACCTCCGGGGCGGGCGGTGGCGGCAAGAAAACGAAGAACGATCTCGTCCAGTCTAGTGGGGCGCCTTCGCGCCACAAGCTCCGGTCGTGGTGAGGGAATTCGTCGGACCACGCGGGCGAACGTTGTACGCGTGCCACCGACAAGAGCTACCGCCTTTCGGGTGTGACTCCCGAGATTTGGAGGAGCGCGTAGGCGCGTGTGCGCGACGCGACGTGCCAGGTCTGAAGCCTTCTTCACCTTGGTTCCGGCGCGCCCTGGTTTGCACGGGCGACGAAAACCGGGATCATCGCCCCGCGATGCGCGTCCACCACCTCAACTGCGCGACCCTGTGCCCGCTTCTCTTCTCTCAGATGAAGACGCCCGGCGCGAAGACCGACGCGATGATCTGCCATTGTCTCCTCGTCGAGACGAATGATGGGCTCGTCCTCGTCGACACGGGGTTCGGCACCGGCGACATCGCGGATCCGAAGCGGCTCGGCGCCGGGTTCGGGCTCGTCGCGCGACCGAAGCTCGACCTCGAGGAGACCGCGCTCCACCAAGTGCAGCGCCTCGGCTTCTCCGCCGACGACGTGAGGCACATCCTGCCGACCCACCTCGACTTGGATCACGCCGGTGGCCTGCCCGACTTTCCGAAGGCCGAGGTCCACGTCTACGCGAAGGAGCTCGACGCGGTCCTCGCGCGCGACACGCTGAAGGAGAAGAACCGATATCGACCCGCGCACTTCGCGCACGGGCCTCGTTGGGTGCGCTACGAGCGCGAAGGCGAGCGCTGGTTCGGCTTCGAGAGCGTCCGCGATCTCCGCGGGCTGCCGCCGGAGATCTTGCTCGTGCCCACGATCGGTCACACGCGGGGGCACGTGGCCGTCGCCATCGAGTCGGACGACGGATGGCTCCTGCACGCCGGCGACGCGTATTTCTCGCACGCGGAGATGAACCCGGACTCGCCGTCCTGCCCCGCGCCGCTCGCGATGTTCCAGCGCCTCGTCGCGATGGACGACGTGGCGCGCGTCCGCAACCAGGAGCGTCTCCGGCTGCTCGCGCGCGACGAGCGTGTGAAGATCTTCTCGGCGCACGACGCGTACGAGCTCGAGGGGTTCGTCGGGGCTCGAGCGTGACCCGGTACGCGAACCTCGACGGCTCGTTCGTCGCGAAGAGCGTCGGCGAGCTCCTCCGCTGGAAGCTCGGTCCGAAGCCTGCGGTGGAGCCGGACGAGCCCACGCCGTTCGTCGAGAACGACGGCCGATCGCTCGTCGGCGCTGCTCGCGCGGGCCTCACCTTCATCGGCCACGCGACCTACCTCGTGCAGCTCGGCGGCCTCACGATCCTCACCGATCCGATCTACGCCGAGCGCCTCGCCATCGTGAAGCGTCAGACTCCGCCGGGGATCGCGTTCGACGCGCTGCCGCCGATCGACGTCGTCCTCGTCACGCACAATCACCGCGACCACATGGATGCGCCGACGCTCGAGCGCCTCGCCGCGACGCGCCCACGACGAGATCTGCTCTTCGTCGTGCCGAAGGGCCTCGGAGCCTGGTTCGACAAGAGGCGGCTCGGCCGCGTCGTCGAGCTCGGTTGGTGGGACCACCACGCGCCGTCGAGCGACGTGCGCGTCACGTTCGTGCCGTCGCAGCACTGGTCGCAGCGCGGACCGCTCGATCGGAACGAGTCGCTCTGGGGCGGCTACGTGGTCGAGGGGGGCGGTCGGCGCGTCTATCACTCGGGGGACACGGCGTACTTCGATGGCTTCGTCGACATCGGCAGGCGCCTCGGCCGAATCGACGCGGCGATGCTGCCCATCGGCGCGTACGAGCCGCGCTGGTTCATGCGACAGCAGCACATGAACCCCGACGACGCAGCGCGGGCGTTCGTCGATCTGGGCGCGACGAGCCTGGTCGCGATGCACTGGGGCACGTTCAAGCTCACCGACGAGGCGCTCCACGCGCCGCCGCGGTCGCTGCGCGAAGTGACCGAGCGGATGAAGATCGAGCACGAGCGGATCGTCGTTCCAGCGGTCGGGGAGACCTTCTGGCTCGAGCGCCCGTAAGGATCGCGCGCCTGTCACGTTTGGTCAGGGCAGTCATCCACGCCGCACGGGTGATAGAAAGGCCCTCGGGGGCGGGAGGCGACGAGCCCTGGTCACATCCGGCGTCGACGTGGCCACGTGGAAGGGGCAGCGCCCGCGCCGCCACGGCGACCCACCGACCTTTCCCAGTTTGCCGCAAGGAGATCGACGATGAGGACGTGTTTCGAAACAGGGCTTCCGCTCGTGCTCAAGAGCGCCTCGCTCGCCGGCTCGCTCGCCGTGTGTGTGCTCGCGAGCGCGCTCTCGGTGGGCTGCGCCTCGAGCGCACCGATCTCGCCGCCGCCGCCGATCCCGGACACGCCCGGGACGAACGTCGTCGCGACCAGCGACACGGCGAAGCCGGCGGACACCGATGGGCCGGGCTGGGGCATCATGGATCCGCCGCCCGCGACCTACCCCGAGGTGGTGCGTCAGGTCGTCGGGATGGTGGGGGATCAGAAGGCGCAGCAGAGCGTGCAGCGTCGCGGTCTCAACCTGATCAACCTGATGTGGGAGGACACGGGCCGATCGCTCGGCTCTTCGGTGGGGCCGAACATCAGCGATCTGACGCTGATGGTGCGCTACCGCGATCAGGGCCAGAACAAGGCCGATCTGCTCCCCGTGATCCGCTTTCCGAACTTCAGTGATCGCACCGGCGACATCCCGTCCGATCGCTTCCTCGTCCGCGTCGGCAACCAGAAGAAGGCCGGCGAGCTCGAGAGCGTGCCGCTCACCGACGTGCTCAAGAACCTGAAGAGCTACGTCTCGGATCCCAGCAGCATCCGCGGCTCGGGGAACTTCCTCGACGCGCGCGACACGCACTTCCTCGCGAGCGCGCAGGCGGTGTTCCTGCCCATCCCGAAGGAAGGCCACGCCGAGTTCACGCCGGTGCTCTTCAACTACCAATCGTCGCCCGGGTCGCCCGCGGTCCTCACGCTGCTCATCACGCGGCAGGGCACGAGCATGACCGTGATCGAGAACGACGCGGGCAGCATGTCGCCCTTCGGCCGCGGCCAGGAGCTCATGTTCAACAACCACGGCCAGAGGGCTCCTTTCACCGCGGAGCGAAAGAGCGACGTGAAGGCGCGCATCGAGGCGCAGGGCGGACCGAAGACCGAGGACGACAGGAGCGCTCTCGCGCGTGGCGCGGACGTGCTCTTCCTCGTGCAGATCCCGCTCCGCCACCGCTCGCCGGTCCGCGCGGTGCCGATGGACGAGGGCGAGGCGGACATGGCCGCGACGAAGGGCGGTGGCGCCAGCGTCGCGATGAAGAAGCCTTCGCCGAAGCCCTCGGCGGCTCCGGCGGCGCCCGCGACCGCCGGCGCGGCGCCGGCGAAGGAAGCGAAGAGCGACATGGAGACAGCGGTGCTCGGACACGGCGCGAACGAGGGGGTCTTCCTCGAGGGGAAGAACCTCCTGCTCGAGCGCGATCCGACGTTCCCGATCCGCGTCACCGTGCAGTTCTACAAGGCGACGAGCAACGGCGTGGTGAGCGACACCGATCTCGACGCGGTCGCGTCCACGATCGGCAACGTGTACGAGCACGCGGACTTCGTCGGTTCGCTCGTGATCCCCGACGGCGATCCGCGCCGCCCGACCGCGTGGGCGAAGATGCCGCCGCAGCTCTTCCCCTGGTGAACGGCGTCTCGCGCGGCGACGCTCGCGACAAACGTGCGTCGTCCTTCGAAGGCCCCCACGAAGGGGGCCTTCGGCGCGCTCGGATCACGTGAGCGGCTCGTGGACTTCCTCCACGAAGCGGAACGGGAGGCCGTCGACGTGGAACGAGATCGGTCGAGCGTCGCCGACGAAGTCGCGAGCGCGCCGAGACGTGACGGTGCCTGTCATCGGCGTGCACGCGTCGAGCGGGATCGGCAGCTCGATCTCGTGGCGGGTGGCGCGATCGACGTAGGGCTCGGTCGACATCGCGCGGTTCTGGGGAACGCAGTACGCGAGGAACGCGGCGAACGTGCCGAACGCTTCGCGAAACGGGCCTTCGAGCTCCGGCGTCTCGGCCGGGAGCAGATCGAGACGGAGATCGGGCGCCGAGCCTTGCCCCGGATCCACCTCGACGCGGACGCGCCCCGAGGCCACGTCGCGATCGATCGAGGCGCGGTGGATGACGTGCATCGGCATGCCCTCGGTGAAGAGCCGCGCGCCGAGCGCTTGCGCCGTGCTCGTGATGGCGTTCGTCACGAAGAAGATCCCGCGTCGGCCCGTGCGCGGGTTCCGCACGTGGATGCGCCAGTTCGTCTGGATGGCCGAGGGAGAGAGCTTGCGCAGCGGGCCGAGGAATCGAAAGCCGAAGTGACCGTGGCGATAGGTGAGGAACGTGAAGAGCGCGAGATCCTTCCGGGGGCCGAGGCGCTCGAGCTCGAGCCCCTCGGGGACCCACCGCTCCGCCGCTGCGGCGTCGATGACGTAGCTGACGTAGACGACGTCGGTGATGTCGCTCGCCATCGAGAACACGGGGAGCGGCTCGAGGAGGGCCGCCGCGAGTCGGCTCTCGGCGACGACGTCGACGGCGCGACCGAAGAGACTCCGCGAGGGGTGGCGGAACGGCGCGAGGCGGCCCACCTCGGACGTCGGGCGGCGCCTCGCGAGGACGGCCTCCGTGACGAGCGCGAGCCAGACCAAGAGGAGCGTGAAGCCGACGCCGTTCGCACCGGAGACGAAGGTCGCGCGCGGACGCATCCCCGCCGGCAGGAGCGGGCTCACGACCGCGACGGCCATGACGAGCCAGAGCGGCACCGAGAGGATCGAGAGCGCCCGGCTCCACGCCTTTCCCCGCGCGAAGGCGAGGGTCCATCCGAGCCCGCCGAGCGTGTAGAAGAGCGCGCCCCAGCCGGCCGTCAGCTCGAAGGTCGACCGCTCGAAGGCGAGGTAGCGCGCGAGGCTCTCCGGATCGTGGACCTCGCGCGCCATCGCGACGCCCTCGGTCACCCAGCGCGCTTGCGCCAGCTGATCGGGGACGACGGCGGCGATCGTCGCGACGAGGACGAACGTCGTCGCGAGTCGCGGGAGCCAGCGCGCGCGCGCCATCGCGATCGCCATCCACAGATCGCACGCGGCCGCGAGCTGCCACGGGACCCAGCCGAGCCGGAACGCGAGCGGGGCGGCGGCGATGCGCTCCACGCGCGTCAGATCGTCGGCGGTCGAGCCTCCCGGGAGGGCGGGGAGCAGGAGCGCCGCCATCGAGATCATCGCGAGCGCGTGGATGAGCAGGTTCGCGACGAGCGCGCGCTCGAGGCTCCGATCGCGCTGGCTCTCGTCGCTCATGACGCCGCCCCGAGCGTCTCATCGGGCCCTGGCCGTCGAGAAGCGGATTCGTGCGAACGCGAGCGTGCCCGCGTGTTTGATAGAGTGCGGTCGATGTCGAAGGTGTGCGTGTTCTGCAAGATCCTGCGCGGCGAGCTCGGAGCGCACTTCGTCGAGCGGACCGACGAGCACGCCGTCTTCCTCGACAAGAGCCCGCTCTTTCGAGGCCATTGTCTCGTCGTCCCCGCGCGCCATCACGACACGCTCCTCGACGTGCCGCCGCCCGAGCTCGGTCCGCTGCTCGCGTCGGTGCAGCGGGTGGCGCGCGCCGTCGAGCAGGGGCTCGGCGCGCACGGCTCGCTCGTCGCGATGAACAACCGCGTGAGTCAGAGCGTCTCTCACTTGCACGTGCACGTGATCCCCCGTCACCAGAAGGACGGCCTGCGCGGGTTCTTCTGGCCTCGCCAGAAGTACGACGGCGACGCCGACATGGCGGACGTCGCCGCGCGCATCGCCGCGGCCCTCACGCCTTGAGCACCCGCGCCGACGAGCTGGCGGCTCAGCCCTTCAAGAGCAGCGTCTTGCCGGAGGGACCGCCGCGCACCGGTCGGTGCAAGACGAGCGCCTGGCCCGCGCGTCGCCCCATCGCGTGCGCCTCGTTGCGCGCGCTGCCGGCGAAGCGCGCGTGCACGATGTGGGGGTGGCGTCTTCGGTAGTACGTCCTCAGATCGGCGTCGCCCACCCAGACGAGCCCTTCCTTGCGCTGCACCGCGCGCTCGGCGTTGAGCTTGGCGTAGAACCCGCTCATTACGCCCGCGATGTAGGTGCGGCGATCGCGGTTCGACTTCGTCTCCATGCGCCGCTGGTGCTCGCGCCAGAGGCGCTCGCCCGCGTCGGTGAGGAACGCGTGGACGTAGCTCGCGAGCTCCAGGTTCGCCGCCGTCCCACACACCTCGAGCACGCTGCCGCGCTTGCCCTCGCGCGGGCGGTACACGGGCACCCAGATCACGTCGACGAAGAAGTGCTCGCCCAAGATCACCGCGATCATCCGCTCGGCTTCGGTGACGCGCCCCGACGGCTTTCCGAGGTGACGGAACGTGTAGTCGCCCGCGCCCTTGCGCGCGGAGACCGCGTCCAGGTTGTACTTCAACATCAGCCGCTGCGCGGCGTTCATCGCGGCCTGCGCCTCGTGCTCGCTGTCGCTCTCGGCCAGCGCGAGCAGCTTCGAGATGCGCTCGAGCACCCGCTGCTCCTCGCCTCCGCGCGCCGGCTCGCCGTCGGGGATGCCCGTCGCGCGCGCGTCGATGACGAGCTTCTCGTCCACCGATCGGAACGCCGGTCCGTGCGCCGACTCGTCCGTCACGCGCAGGACCTCGAAGACGTACTGGTGCGCCATCTCGTGCTTCAGCACCTCGACCACGGCGCCCCACGGCTGCGAGAGCACGAGCTTGCGCGAGAGCTCGAGCGTGCGCTCGTCCGCGGCGTAGCGCCCGAGGCGTGTCGCCGAGTCGGAGAGCAGGAACGCCGGCACCGAGAGCGCGCGCTTGAAGAAGCTCGCGTTCAGCGCGACGAACTCGGCGCGGATCTCTCGCAAGAGCGCGGCCTCGAGCTCTGCGCCGAGCGCGTCGAGGTCGCGCGCGCGCGCGGGGTCACCCGGAGGGGGGGTCGCTCGGGGCATCGCTCCGCATTTCCCCCCGTGAACCCCCCGGGTCAAGCGCCGCGTCCGGAACGCCCGGACGCGCGGGCGCTGCCTTCCCTTTCGTGGACGCCCGCACTAACGATCGTCCGTCTGCTGGACGCGCGCCGCCTTTCTCAGCAGAGTTACGCCGGTCCGATGCGAGACGCCCCTCCCACCTCCGAAGCCCCCGAGGCGCCGCCGCTGCCTCGCTGGGCGCGGCTGCGGGCGGTGGGCCGCTACCGCCGCCGCGTCGGCTGGCTCTTCGCGTTCGCGCCGCTGCTCCTCGTCCTCGTGACGGACTTCCTCACGCGTGGCCGCACCCTCGTCGCGATGCCGCCGAAGTACGTCGCGAGCTACGCGTTCGCCGCGCTCGAGAGCGCGCTCTTGTGGGGCGTCCTCTTGTGGGTGACGAGCGCGCGGCGCGGCATCGCTCGCTGGCTCGCGACGTTCGTCTTCGCGCTCTTCCTCACGGCCGCGATGGGGGTGCAGCACTATTTTCACGAGCAGTACGCGACGTATCTCAACCTCGACGCGACGCTCTTCGGGACGAGCTTCGCCGCAAGCACGATGGGGCAGCTGAGCGCCGACGGCCGCTTCTTCCTGCGCTCCATCGCGATGCCCCTCGTCGCGAGCCTCGTGCTCGTGTTCCTCGGTCGCAGGCTCATCCGCCCTCGAAGGCGGAGCCTCCGCGTCGCGCGTCTCGTCGCCCCGATCCTCGTCGTCTCGGTGTTCCTGATCCCGTGCTCGTACCGCCGCGTCCAGGCGTCGACGCCCGACGTCATCTACTTCCACGCGATCGGCGGGCTCATCAAGCAGCTCGCGGGCGCCCACCTGCCGTCGCAGGTGCGCCCGGGGCTCCGTCATCCGCCCGTGCTCCCGAAGCTCCACGCGACGCCGTCTCGGCCGCGGAACGTGGTGCTCGTGCTCACCGAGAGCGTCCGCGCCGACGCCTACTGCTCGGAGCACGTCGAGCCCTGCGCGTTCTCGCCGCGGGTGAACGACGCCGTGCCGGACCGCATGCCGCTCCTCCAGCTGCGCTCGAACGCGTCGACCACCGCCATCGAGCTCGCGGTGCTCTGGAGCGGCCTCGAGCCGGTCGAGAGTCGCGAGAAGCTCCACTCCGCGCCGCTGCTCTTCGACTACGCGCACGCGGCCGGGATGGAGACCGCGTACTGGACGAGTCACCACATGATGTTCGCGAACTCGCGGCTGTTCGTGCAGGACCTGCCGACCAAGTTCCAGTGCGGCGCGACCGACGTCGATCCCCTCGCCGACATCGACACGGGCGGCGCGGACGAGCTGCTCGTCGCGCGCGTGAAGGAGCAGATGCCCGAGCTCAAGGAGCCCTTCTTCGCCGTGGTCCACGTGGGCAACACGCACGTGCCCTACCGCGTCGATCCGAACGACTCGCCCTTCCAGCCGGCGAGCCCCGGCAAGGATCCCGATCGGAACGAAGAGTATCACAATTACTATCGCAATGCCGTCTATCTTCAGGACAAGGCGCTCGGCGACCTGCTCACGTTCATCCGCAGCCAGCCCTTCTCCGAGCGAACCGTCGTCTTCTTCACGTCCGATCACGGCGAGGCGTTTCGAGAGCACGATCAGACGGGCCACACCGGCTCGATCTACGACGAGGAGATCCACGTCCCCGGCTGGATCGACGCGCCCGCCGGATCGCTCACGGACGACGAGCGACGCGCGGTCGAGGCGCGCAAGGACGCTCCGGTCTTCCACACCGACGTCACGCCGACGCTGCTCGATCTGATGGGCCTCCTCGACGCGCCGGAGCTCGCCCCGTACCGACGCGACATGGTGGGGCGGAGCTGGATCCGCCCGCTCGACGAGAGCAAGCCGCTCCCGGCGCTCGCGCTGACGAACTGCAGCGGCGTCTGGGGCTGCGCCTTCCGCAACTGGGGGATGATGCGGGGGTTCACCAAGCTCGAGGGGCGCGAGTGGGAGAAGACCTGGCACTGCTACGACGTCGCCGCCGATCCCCTCGAGAAGCACGACCTCGGACCGGAGGGCTGCGGCGATCTGCCGGCGCTCGCGGAGAAGAGGCACGGGGGGTTCCCGGGCGCGCAATGAGCCGAGCTTGAGCGAGACCCCGTCCGAGCCTCCCGCGCATCCGAAGCGGTCCGCCGACGAGCCCCACGAGGAGCACGAGCACGAGCATCGGCACGTGCGTGCGCCCAAGGTCGTCCTCGCGGCTGCGCTGCAAGAGCGCACGCGCGACGTCCGTCGACGGCGGAGACGACGGCGCCGTGTCTTCGGGGTCCTCGCCGCGCTCCTCCCCGTCGCGTGGATGGTGTGGTCCGACTTCGCTCGGCGCGGCAACTCGATCGTCGGCTTCCCGAAGAAGTACGTCGGCTCGTACGCGGGCGGCGTGGCGGAGAGCCTCCTCCTCTGGACGCCGCTGCTCGTCGCCGCGGCGCGGAGGCGCGGCCCGATCGGCAAGGTCGGGCGCGTCCTCTTCGTCGTGCTCTTCACGATCGTGATGGGCGTCGAGTCCGCGTTCCACGCGTTCTGGAACGTCTACCTCTGCATCGACGGTCAGCTGCACTCGAAGTCGATCACGCAGTCCGTCTTCGGGACGTTGCCGCTCGGTCGGCCGCTCGTGCTGTTCCACCTGGTCGTCGCGGCGCTCGTGGGGCTCCTCGCCGTCGTCTACGCGCGGCGCCTCACCCGCACCGGCCCGTGGACCGCCCGCGGCGCCTTCGTCCTCGCCCTCGCGGCGTGGGCGGGCGCGACCTTCCTGCCGACGAGCTACCGCGGCATCCAAGCGTCGCCTCCCGACGCGCTCTACGTCCACGGCATGGTGGCGCTCGTGAAGGAGCGGCTCGGGATCACGCACGAGGCGCCCGATCGACGCGTGCAGCGCCGCGACCCCGAGCCCGTGCCGCCGCTCACCGCGCGCCCCGCGAGGAAGCGCAACGTCGTGCTGCTGCTCGAGGAGAGCCAGCGCGGGGACGTGACGTGCGTGACGCCCGATCCGCGCTGCGCGCTCTCCACGCCCTGGTCGAACGCGGTCGCGCCGAATCGCATGCCGCTCCGCGAGATGAGGTCGAACGCGTCGACGACGGCGATCTCGATCTCGAACATCTGGTCCGGCGTGCGGCCGACCGAGAGCCGCGAGCTGCTCCACTCGGTGCCGCTCCTCTGGGAGTACGCGGCCGCGGCCGGCTACGACACCGCCTATTGGACGAGCCAGAACCTCATGTTCGGCAACGCGCGCGTCTACATCGAAGACCTGCCGATCTCGCACGGCTGCGTCGCGACGCACCTCGACTCGACCGCCGACCTCGACACCGGCGCGAGGGACGATCTGCTCGCCGAGTGGGTGAAGAAGGACTGGCCCGAGATGAAGGAGCCCTTCTTCGCGGTGATCCATTTCTCGAACCCGCACTACCCGTACATCTACGACGAACAGCTCGCGCCCTTCCGACCGAGCGAGATGGCGAAGTCGCCTGAGAAGAACGGGGACTACCTCAACTACTATCGCAACGTCGTCTATCTATCGGACTCGGCCGTCGGCGAGATCATCCGCTTCATCCGCTCCACCGACGCCGGCAAGCGCACCGTCCTCGTCTACACCGCCGACCACGGCGAGTCGTTCCGCGAGCACTGGCAGATGGGGCACACGAGCTCCGTCTACGACGAAGAGATCCACGTGCCGGCGTGGATCGACGCGCCGCCGGGGACGCTCTCCGACGAGGAGCGCGCGAACCTCGTCGGGGCCGCCGACGCGCTGCTCTGGCACATGGACCTCGCGCCGACGTTCCTCGACCTGCTCGGCGTGTGGGACGATCCCGCGCTCGCGCCGTTCAAGGCGAGGATGATGGGGCACCCGATCACGCGCAAGGAGCGCACGGTCGCGCCGGTCCCGCTCACCAACTGCACTTGGGTCTGGGAGTGCGCCTTTCGGAACTGGGGGCTCATGCAGGGCTCCCGGAAGATCGAAGCGCGCGAGTGGGACGGCAACTTCCACTGCTTCGACGTGCTGAAGGATCCCACCGAGTCGACGGATCTCGGCGAGCGCATGTGCGCGCCGCTGCCCGATCTCGCGCGCGACATCTTCCACGTGATGCCGAACGTGACGCCGCCCGGTCGACCCGTCGTCGACTGGGGCAAGTGACGCCCGCCTCAGCAGTCGACCGGCTCGAACAGGACGCGCCCCGCGGAGGGGCGCGCGAAATAGGCGACGACCTCGACGGCGCGGTGGCTCGCGCGGAGCCACGCCGCCGCGCTCCTCAGATCGGCGAGCTGGCGCGCCTCGCGCCCCTCTTCGCTCTCGTGAAAGAACTGTGATCGGTAGTAACCGCAACCGTGATGCGCCAGCAACGTGACGTGCTCGATGTGGTGCGCGTCGATGAGGAAGGAGGCGGCTCTGCGGATGACGTCCACCGTGATGAGCGACGACGACGCGGTCTCGAAGAGCGCCGGCCCCCCCGGGATCGTCAGCGTGTCGAGGCGACCGAACCCGAGATCGGTGCACAGCTCGGCGACCGCCGCCGTGAAGCGGCCGTCGGAGCAGTAGACGGCGAGCGCGTCGGGGTGCTCCGGCAAGTAGGGGATCTTCGACGTTCGCGCCTCTCTCATCTCTTCACCCTCCCTCGATCGAGCCTCACCGCGTCGACGTCGCGCGCGCGCTCGCCGACGCGCTCGAGCTCGCGGCCGTCTCCTTCTCCGTGGCGGAGGCGGACTCCGCAGCGGCCTCCTCGGACTCGCTCGCCGACGCGCTGTCCTCGGCGCTGCTGCTCGTCGACGCGGACGCCTTCGCCGTCTTCTTCTTCGTCGGCCCTTCGTTGTAGCTGCGCGGTCGGTACTCCGGGTTCACGCCGCCGTAGCTGTCGCCGTTGTCGAGCGTGTCGACGGCGAGGTACGCGAGCCACGAGCCCGGGTGATCGGCGGCGAGCTTGCGCAGCTCCGCGTCGTGCGCCTTCAGGATCTTCTGATCGTACATGCACTGGAGCGCGAGCGAGATGAGCCCCTTGTCCGCGGGCCCCTTCTCGAAGCCGGTCTCGTAGTGCGGCCACGCCTCGGGCGCGCGGCCCATGCGGCAGAGGGTGTCGCCCGTGTAGATGTGCGCCATCGCCCAATCGGGCGCGAGCTCGATGGCGCGCATGCTGTGGAGGAGGCGCGTCTGGTAGTCGCCGCTGTGCGCGCCGACCATGACCGAATAGTTGAGGTGCGCCTTCGCGCTCCGCGGGACCGCGTCCTTCGTGGCCTCCCAGAACACGAGATCGCTCCGGTAGTCGGTCGCGTGCCAATAGGCGCGGAGCGCCTGGAACCCGAGGAACGCCGCGGGCACCACCACGGCGCCTCGGCGCGCGACACGCCGCAAAAGGCTCCCCGGCGCGCCGATCGTGGTGGTCGAGAGCGCCTCGTGGATCCAGTCGAGCGCCGTCGCGATCACGATCGTCGTGCCGATCACCGGGAAGTACCAGAGGCGCTCGGCGCGCACGGTCGGCAAGAGGACGGGCACGTTCGAGTGCGGGAAGTAGCTCACGACGAGCCACAGGAGCCCGACCGAGACGAGCGACAGCCGGAAGAGCCCGCCGACGTGCGGCCGCTTCTTCCACCCGAGCTCCACCGCGAGGCCGGTGGCGAACGACGCGCCGCAGACGATCGGGACCCACTTCGAGAGCAGCGCGAGGGGGATCGCGATGTTCTTCGCGATCTGCTCCTCGGCGTCGGGGGCGGCCGGTATCTTCAGCATCTTGCGCACGAGCAGCCACGTCCCGAGGGCGAGCGATACCTCGAACGCGTGCCGCAGGACGCGCCTCGTCACGCGCTTCCAGCGCGCCTCGACGCGATCGACGCGCGGCTCGCCGCCGTCGTCCGCGCTCGTGCCACGCTTGAGGCCGAGCCCTTCGCGGAGCAGCGCCACGACCCAGAGCGCGACGGCCGCGCAGAGCGGGACGATGGTCAGGATCGCGCCGAGGACGCTGCCGGGGAAGACGAGCTTCGTCGGCGCGGGCTCCTGCGGGAACGAATAGTCGCCGCTCAGCGTCCACGGAAAGACGACCTGCCCGAGCCCGCGCTCGTAGACCCGGAGCGCGCCTGCGATCCGCTCGTCGAGCGTGACCTTCGGATCGGCGAACGGGTTGTTCAGCGGATCGCGCGGCAGCGGGGCTTGGTGGAACCAGACGAGGAACTCGTGCGCGAGCTTCTTGCCGGTGCCGGCCGAGTCCGGCAGCGCCTCCGAGAGCTCGCTCGGGAGGGGGGAGGGGAACCAGCGCTTGCGCATCTCGACGTAGATGACGAACGCTCCGATGCTGCCGACCGCCGCGAGGACCGCCCGCGGAAAGCGCGCGGGCTTGTCCGGGTGGACGACGGGCGCGGCGACGAGCGCGGCGAACGGCACGAGCGGCACGCAGACGACGGCGCTCTCCTTCGAGAAGAGGCCGAAGAGGACCGCCAGGAACACGCCGAAGGGCATCGCGTACGCGGGCAGGCCGATCGCCGCGAGCGCGAGCAGCGCGCCCATGCCGCCGAGGACGTCCGCGAGGCCGACGCATCCGCTCACCGCCTCGGTCAGCACGGCGCACGTCACGAACGTGGTGCCGACGAGCCAGGCGTGGAGCCTCCTCCGCGTGAGCGCCCACGCCATCGCGGTGAAGATGGCGCCGTTGATGGCATGAAAGAAGATGTTGTAGAAGTGTTGAAAGAAGCTCCTCCGCGCGACGTCCGTGAGCGGCGGAAAGTCCTTCGGGAGCTTCGCCTTCCACTCGGCCGGCAGGGACTTGTCGAGCTGTCGCTGGCCGCGCTCGCCGACCTCGACGAGACCGCGCCACAGGTAGTTCGGCACCGGCCGGTACGAGCCGATGCTCGCGTTCGGCGGCAGGCCCCAGAAGTCGCGGTAGATCGCGTCCTCGTATTTGAACCCCACCTGGTTCACGTACGGGTTCGCGAGCAGCGCCTCCTGCTCGTCGAAGATGTAGTTCGTGGTCGGCAGGCGCGTGTAGAGGATCGCGGTGAGCGCGAGGAAGGGCACGAACGCGTTGCGGAAGGTGGGATCGCGCGACGTCAGGTAGCGCTTCACGTAGCCGGACGGCCCTCGCCAGAGCCACGCGAAGAAGCGCCCCAGCGCGCGAACGAAGCGCACGAGCCGCGGGGAGGTGAGGGGCGGATCGGGACGCTCGACGGGCGGGCCCTCGGCGCGCGCCGACACCGGGGCCGACTCCGGCGGGCTTGGGTCGATCACGTGGGGCCCGGGGACGCTCATCGAGGAGACCTACTACGTCCGTGAGCCGGCTTCGGGTCTCGACGGCGCGGCGTCGCCGGGCGCTTCGGGTGCTCGCTCGGGGATGACCCAGAGATCGCCCCAGAGCGGCTGTCCGCCGTCGACGCCGATCACGGTCCCGGTGATGAAGTCGTTCATGTCGCTCGCGAGGAAGAGGATCACCCGCGCGATCTCCTCGGGGGTGCCGAGGCGCTTCAAGGGTGTAGCGCGTCGCGCGAGCTCGAGCATCTCGTCGCCGTACTGCGCGGTGCCGCTCGATCGGATGTTGTTGCCGGGGGCGACGGCGTTCACGCGCAGATCGTGCTGCGCCCACTCGATCGCGAGCGTCTTCGTGAGGTTCTCGACCCCGGCGCGCGCGGCGCCGGTGTGGCTCATGCCGGGGAAGCCGCGCGCCACCATGGCCGTCACGTTCACGATGCGGCCGCGCTTCCGCGGGATCATCGCGCGCGTCGCCACCTCGCGCGTCATGAAGAACGTGCCGTTGAGGTTGTTGCGGATGACCGCCTCCCAGCCTCGCGGGCTGAGCCCCTCGGCGGGGCTCGGGAACTGGCCGCCCGCGTTGTTGACGAGGACGTCGACGGCGCCGAACGCGTCGAGGGTCTTCGTCACGAACGCGCTCACTTGATCCGGCTCGCGGATGTCGCACGTCCCGCCGAGGAGGCGATCGTCGGGGACGCCGGACGCACGCAGCTCGGCGAGCGCCGCGTCGATCTTCTCGATCTTCCGGCCGCAGATCGCGACGCGCCCGCCGAGCGCGCCGAGCTCCTTCGCCGTCGCGAGGCCGATGCCGCTGCCGCCGCCGGTGATCAAGGCGACCTGACCTTCGAAGAGGCCGTCGCGGTACATCGACTTGAGCTGACTCACGCGCGCGGCTTACAACGTCGCGGGAGGGGCAGAAAGCGCGAAGCGCGTTTCGCGGCGCTGGGCGCTCGAGGGTCGCGCGGCGCGCGGCTTGCGCCGGCGAGAGGGCGTGGACCTCGCGACCGGACCGTCGATCCTGCTGCGTTCGAGGGGCGGCCCGCCTCCTCCGCGCCGGACGGGCGCGCTCAGGGCGCGATTGGCACTCGGCTCGCAAGCGTGGCGGGCGCGGAGGAGTCTGGGATGCGCCTTTGGTCCGAGTACCGGTCCACCCTCAAGTCGATCGAGGTCGAGGAGCCGATCGATCTCGCGCTGCATCGCCCGCTCGCGTTCGGGCTGGCGAAGGCGGCGTTCCCCACGCCCCTCACGCCGAACCAGCTGACCGTGCTGAGCATGGTGCTCGGTGTCGCGGGGGGCCTCGTGCTCTACGCGTCGGGGTCGGGGCGCGCGATCGGCCTGACGCCGATCGCGGGGCACGTCGTCGGCGCGGCTGCGCTCTTCCTCGCTGCGGTCGTCGACTGCTCCGACGGCATGCTCGCGCGCATGCGCAAGACCTCGAGCGAGCTCGGACGGATGCTGGACGGCGCCGCCGACAGCGTCACGTCGCTCGCCGCGACGCTCGGCTCGGTCGCGGTGATGATGCACTTCTACACGCGGCCGAGCGAGCGCGTCGCGGTCGTCGTGCTCTCCGCCCTCACGGTGTACACGAGCCAGTTTCACACCTCGGGCTACGACTTCTACAAGAACGTGTACCTCCGCATGACCGTCCCCGGGAACCGCGAGGGCGAGGATCTCGAGGACGCGAGCCTTCGCTGGGAGGCGGCGAGGCGTGGGCCCACCTCGTTCGTGTTTCGCGCGGCGTTCAAGGAGTACCTCGGCTACCTCGCCGCGCAGCGGCGGTTCGTCTCTTGGTTCGATCCCTTCGCCACGCCGCGGCTGTCGGCCCTCCCCGCGGTCGACGCAGCGGCGGCAGCGGTCTACCGACAGCACCACGCGCCGCTCATGCGGGTGTGGCGGAGCTTCTTCGGCGTCGGCTCGATGATGTTCGGGTTCGTCGTGTCGAACGCGTTCGGTCGCCCCGACCTCTTTCTGCTCTATCGATTGCTCGTCCTCAACGCGGTCTTCTTCCTCTGGTTGATGCCGGCGCAACGCCGAGCCTCGCGCGCGACGCACGACGCGCTCGGCTTGCCGATGCACGGCTCGGGCGGTCGACCGCTCACCGGCGTCGCGTAGCGCGCGACGCACCTCCGCGTCTGCAGGGGCTGCGTTCGAGCGCAGCCCTTGCGTCGGCGCGCGGTCGAGACCGTTGCCTGCGTGCGCGTTTCGGGCGATACCGCCCGCATGCCGTGGGTCCGAGCCACCTTGAGGGGCCAGCGCATCTACGCGCGCGCCAAGGACAGCGGGGCGCTCCACGAGGAGAGCGGTCGCGTCGAGATCCGGTACAAGCCGAACGACGGGAGGCTCTACCAGGCCGTCGTGACGAACCTCGTCGACGTGAGCGCCGAGCTCCTGCCGGACGAGACGTGCGGCGACGCGGCGAAGGTGGAGAAGGCGACGAAGGCCCCCTCGCCGGAGGCCGACGGCACCCCGAAGAAGGCGCGCGGCGCGCGCAAGGCCGCCGGCAAACCCGCGGACGACGGCTCGGATCGATCGAAGGACGACGAGCACGCCGAAGGACACGCCGGCAAGATCGTCGCCTACACCGACGGCGCGTGCACCGGCAACCCGGGGCCCGCCGGTCTCGGCGTCGTCGTGCTCCGCCCCGAGGGGCGCGTCGAGGTGAGCGAGTACCTCGGCCAGGCGACGAACAACATCGCCGAGCTCACCGCGGTGCTGCGCGCCGTCGAAGAGGTCCGCGATCTCGACGCCCCGCTCGTCGTGCACACCGACAGCCAGTATTCGATCGGCGTCCTCTCGAAGGGGTGGAAGGCGAAGGCCAACACCGAGCTCATCGCGGAGATCCGCGCCGCGCTGAAGGCGCACCGCAAGGTGACGTTCGTCTACGTGCGCGGGCACGCGGGGGTTCCGCTCAACGAGCGCTGCGACGCCCTCGCGCGCGAGGCGATCAAGGCCCGCAAATCGTTCCGCAAGGCCTACGTGAAGGACGAGCGCGGGGTCACCGTCGAGGCGCCCGGGTTGGGGGTGGGGAACGCGTCGGATCGCGTGTAGATTGCGAGACCATGTCCTCGAAGGAGAGACCCAAGCCCCTCGTCCTCTGCATCCTCGACGGCTTCGGTGAGCGAGAGGCGCGCGAAGCGAACGCGGTGAAGCTCGCGACGACGCCGAACCTCGCGGAGATCGCGGCGCGCTTCCCGAAGACGCGGATCAGCGCGAGCGGGCCGGACGTGGGTCTGCCCAAGGGCCAGATGGGCAACAGCGAGGTCGGCCACCTGAACTTCGGCGCGGGCCGCGTCGCGCAGATGGATCTCTCGCGCATCGACGTCGACGTCGCCGAGGGACGGCTCGGCGGGAACCCGCTCATCGCGAACCTCATCCACCGCGTTCGCTTCCAGAAGCGCTTCGACTCGTCGAAGGACGAGGACGTGCCGATCCGCTTCCATCTCTTCGGGCTCGTCTCGGACGGCGGCGTGCACTCGTCGATGCGTCACTTGGGCGCGCTCATCGACGCCATCGCGTACTTCGACGTGCCGGTCGTGGTGCACGCGTTCCTCGACGGCCGCGACACGCCGCCGAAGAGCGCGCTCGACTTCGTCGCCCGCCTCCAGAACCACATCGAGGGGCGCGGCGTCATCGGCACCGTCGGCGGGCGGTACTGGGGCATGGACCGCGACCAGCGCTGGGAGCGCGTGCACAAGCACTACGTCGCGATGGTGCGCGGGGAGTGCGAGTCGGCGCCGGACGCGGTGACCGCGGTCGCGCAGGCGTACAAGAACGGTGTCACGGACGAGTTCGTCGAGCCGGTCCGCATCGGAGACTACAAGGGCATGTACGGCGACTTCACGGCCGAGTTCGGCTCGGGCGGCGCCGGCCGAGAGCCCACGTGGACGTGGCGCGGCGAGGAGGTCGGCCTCTGCTTCAACTTCCGACCCGATCGCATGAGGCAGCTCTGCGCGATGCTCCTGCGAAAGAACCTCCCTCCCGAGGCCGAGGCACGGCTCACCGATCGAGGGCGCCCGCTCACCGCGTTCACGACCGACGATCTGCTCGCGATGACCGAGTACGATCCGAAGCTCGGCATGCGCGTCGCCTTCCCGAAGGAGGAGATCGCGGACTCGTTCGGCGAGGTGATCTCGCGGGCCGGGCTGAAGCAGTTCCGATGCGCCGAGACCGAGAAGTACGCGCACGTGACCTACTTCTTCAATGGCGGGCGCGAGGCGGCGTTCGAGGGCGAGGAGCGCAAGGTCGTCCCGTCGCCGCGCGACGTCGCGACGTACGATCTGAAGCCCGAGATGAGCGCCGCGGCCGTCACCGAGGCGGTGAAGGGCGCCATCGACTCGGGGAGCTACGACTTCGTCCTCGTGAATTTCGCGAACCCGGACATGGTCGGCCACACGGGGGTGCTCGACGCGGCCACCCACGCCGTCGAGGCGGTCGACCGAGGCATCGGCGTCATCCGCGACGCCGTGCTGGCGAAGGGCGGCGCGCTCATCATCACCGCCGATCACGGCAACTGCGAGACCATGGTCGACGAGAACGGGCAGCCCCACACGGCGCACACGCAGAACCCCGTGCCGCTCTACTACGTGACGGAGAAGGACGACGGCGTGACGCTGCGCGAGGGCGGGCGCCTCGCCGACGTCGCGCCCATGATGCTCGAGATCCTCGGCATCGAGCAGCCCGCGAAGATGACGGGGCGGTCGCTGCGTGTCCCGAAGCCCTGAGCCGCTCGGACGAGCCGGCGGCTACCGTCTCCTCGCGCTCGTCGAGGAGCGGGGGCTGCTCGCGACGTACGACGCGGAGCACGAGTCGCTCGGTCGGCGCGCGCTCGTCCGCGCGACGGCGCCCAACGTGGCGCCCTCTCCTCGCCTCACCGACGCGCTCCTGCGTGAGGCGCGCGGGCTCGCCAAGCTGCGGCACGAAGGGCTGCTCGCGCTCTACGAGGTGATCGAGACTCCCGAGCGCGTCGCGGTCGTGATGGAGCACCCGCTCGCCCCGACGCTGGCGGAGATCGAGAAGACGCTCTCGCCCCGCGGCGGGCTCGGCGTCGACGAGGCGATCGCGGTGATCCTCGCGGTCGCGCGAGCGGTCGCCCACGCGCACGCGCGCGGCTTCGTGCACGGGCGGGTCGGCGCGGGCACGGTCCACCTCGGGCCGGAGCGCGGCGTCGTGCTCGCGGGCTACGATCGGCTGCGTTCGGTCGACGACGACGTCGTCGTCGAGCGCGCCGGGCTCGAGCCGTCGCAGCTCTCGCCCGAGGAGCTGATGGATGAGCGCCCGACGCAGGCGAGCGACGTCTTCGCGCTCGGCGTGCTCGCGCACGAGGCGCTGACCGGCAAGCACCCGTTCGGACCGCCGGGGCCCGAGCTCGCGCAGCGCATCCGCACCGAGCGGCCGAGCCCGATCGAGTCGGCGAGGCGCGTGCCGGCCGACGTGGAGCGGGTCGTCGTGCGGGCCCTCTCGAAGCAGCCCGGGCTTCGGCACGCGGACGCGGGCGAGTTGGTGCGGGATCTCGAGGCCGCGCTCGGCAGAGAGCCGCCGCTCTCGCGTCACCTGTCGGCGATGAGCGCGCGGGCAGGGCTCGGCAAGGCGGCCGCCGGGGTCGCGACCGCGGAGCTCGACGCGTCGGCCGCGCCGAAATCGACGGAGGGGCGACGCCTCCTCGACGTGATCGCGCGCCTCGGCGGCGTGCTCGCGCTGATGATCGCGCTCGCCGTCGGCATCGAGGTGGCGGAGCGGAGCGGGCGCCCCGCCGCCGCGTCCACGCCCGCGTCGGCCGCGCCAGGCTTCGTGAAGATCCTCGCGCACCCTTGGGCGGAGATATGGATCGACGGCGTCGCGCGCGACACGACCCCCGTGGCGCGCCCGTTCGAGCTCTCGGCGGGGCGCCACACGATCGTGCTCAAACATCCGCGCGCGGCCGACGAGCGACGGGTCGTGGACGTGGCCCCGGGGCAGGTCACGACGATCGACGTGGAGATGCGCGTCGTTCCGGTGCCGGTCGACGCCGGGGTCGACGCCTCGCCGTGATCCGCCGTCGCCCGCGCGCGCTCCGGATCTCTCGGGGGCTCAGGACGCGTGGGAAACGTTGCCGTAGCGCTCGAGGTACTCGTCGTAGGTGCCGTTGAAGGCGCGCGGGCCCGCGTGCGAGAGCTCGAGCACGCTGGTCGCGAGCTGGCCGACGAAGTGTCGGTCGTGGCTCGTGACGATGACCGTGCCCTTGAAGTCGACGAGCGCCTTCAAGAGCGCGTCGATGCTCTCGACGTCGAGGTGGTTCGTCGGCTCGTCGAGGACGACGACGTTGTTCTTGAGCAGGATGAGCTTCGCCAAGAGGAGCCGCGCCGCCTCGCCGCCCGAGAGGTTCTCGGTCTTCTTGAGGCCGGCGTCTCCGCTGAAGAGCAGCTTGCCGAGCGTCGCCCGGACGTCCTCCATCTGCGCGAGCGGATCGCACCGGTGCAGCCACTCGTACGCGGAGAGCCCGGCCTCGAGCGCCTCGTGGTGATCCTGCGCGAAGTAGCCGACGTTCGTGTCGTGACCCCACACGACGCCGCCCGCGTCGGCCTGGTATTCGCCGACGAGGATCTTGAGGAGCGTCGACTTGCCGATGCCGCTCGGGCCGATGACCGCGAGCTTGTCGCCGCGGCTGACGTTGAAGCCGACGCCGGAGAGCACCGCGCGCTGACCGAACGCCTTGTGCAGGTCGGTCACGCGCAGCACGTCGCGCCCGCTCGGCTTGTCGATCGCGAAGCGCATGTGCGGCCGCACGACGCTCGACCTCATCACCAGGATGCAGGCCTCGAGCTTCTCGATCTCCTTCACGCGCGACTGCGCTTGGCTCGATCGGCTCGCGCTGGCGCCGAAGCGCGCGACGAAGTCCTTGAGCTCGGCGATCTTCTTCTTCTTCTGCGCGGCGTCGGCCTCGGATTGGCGCTTGCCGGTGGTCTTCTGCTCGATGAAGTCGTCGTAGTCGCCGGTGTAGACCGTGACGGTGAGGTAGTCGACGTCGGCCACGTGCGTCGCGATCGCGTTCATGAAGTGGCGGTCGTGGCTCACGACGAGGAGCGTGCCCTTGAAGACGTCGGTCAAGTAGTGCTCGAGCCAGCGGATCGAGTCGAGGTCGAGGTGGTTGGTGGGCTCGTCGAGCAGGAGCACGTCGGCGCCTGCGAAGAGGGTCTGCGCGATGAGCACGCGCAGCTTGTAGCCACCCGCGAGCGTGCTCACCGTGCTCGTGTGCCGCTCGGTCTCGATGCCGAGGCCCTCGAGCAGCTCCGCGGCGCGCGCGTCGGCGGTGTAGCCGTCCTCCTCGCCCACGACGCCCTCGAGCTCGGCGAGCCGCATGCCCACCTCGTCGGTCATGGGGCCCTCGAAGAGGCGCTCCTTCTCCTGCATCGCGTCCCAGAGGGCTTTGTTCCCCATGAGCACCGCGTCGAGGATGCGGACGCCGTCGTAGGAGAAGTGGTCCTGCTTGAGGACGCCGACCTTCAGCTTCTTCGGGATCTCGACCGTTCCCTGATCCGACTCTTCTTCGCCCGAGATCACCTTCAAGAGCGTCGACTTGCCCGCGCCGTTCGCGCCGACGAGCACGTAGCGCTTGCCGGAGTCGAACCTCATCGAGACGTTCTCGAAGAGGACCTTGGGGCCGTAGCGCTTGGTGAGCCGATCGAGCGTGATCATCGACGGCCTCCTAGCACGTCTCGACGCGCGTGAGGGCGGATCGGCCGCGACGACCCGCGGCCGCGGCTCAGCGCAGGGTCCAGCCGCACGCGGCGTTCACCGCGTTTCGGTCCGCGGGACAGTCGGTGCCCTTGGCGGCGCCGACGGCTTTGCCGTCGACCGAGCAGGCGCACTTTCCGGCGATGCACTTCACGTCGTAGCCGTGTCCGTCGTCGCAGCGGCTCAGGGTCGTGATGCACGAGTCCTGGTCGTGTTGGACGTCGACGCCGATGCACGACGCGTTGCCCACCTCGTCGGCGCAGCCGACCCACACCGTACCGACGACGAGGAGCGAGAGAATGCGACCCACCGAGGACCTCCGGCCGCAAAAGTAGCCGCTCACCGGCCCCTCGGCGAGATCCTCGCGACGCGATCCCTCACCCGGGGCGCGACGCCGCGGTATCCTCCCGGCCCCATGACCCAGACGCCGCTCGCCCGCATCGCCGCGCTCGTGGGACCCGACGCGGGCGACGAGTGGTACGTCACCGACGGCGCCACCGCGGTCGGGCCCGTGACGCTCGAGCTGCTCGGCAGGGGGCTCGACGCGGGCAAGGTCCCGGCGGATGCGTTCGTACGCCACGCGTCGTGGAACGGCTGGCGCGATCTCTCGGATCTCTCGGAGCACGATCCGTCGTTCGATCCGCGGCGCACCTTCAACGTGCTGCCCGCAGCGCGCGTGCCCCAGCCCAAGGTGCCGCGCGAGACGCTGCCCTCGATCGATCTGGAGGACGATCTCGAGGAGGAGCTCGTGCCCGAGGGCGAAGCGGCGCCCTTCGATGGTGCGACGGACGTCTCCGAGGCGCTCCTCTTGTGGATGGCCACGGTCGTCGAGCGCGTCGGAGCGTCCGCCGCCCTCGTGCATCGCGCGCACGGCGACGCGGCGATCGTCGCGTGCTCGCACGGACCGCGCATGTTCGAGATGCTCGGCGAGCCGCTGCACCAGAGCGATCCCATCCTCTTCGCGGCCAAGCAGGGCAGGACCGTGCTCGCCGAGCCCGTTCCCGGCGTCGGTGGGCGCGCGATCAAGAAGCGCCTGTCGCGGCTCGGCGCGCGCGTCGAGGCCGCGTTCATGGTGCCCGTGCACATCGACGGCAAGCTGATCGCCCTCGTCGAGGCGGGGCGCATGAAGCCGCTCCGCGCGGCCGACGTCGCCGAGGTCGAGGCGCTCGCCGACGCGCTCATCGAAGCGGTCGAGCGGCTCGGTTGGGAGCTCGGTTGGCGCGCGCCCGAGAACCCGCTCGAGCCGATCCCTCCGAGCCGCCCCGGCGGTTAGCGCGTCGCGCTGGTCGCTCGCCATGCGATCGACTAGCTGTCGCGCGGGAGGAGCTGGAACATGCAGGGATCACCCGGCTGGGGACCGAACGCGCCGATGGCCCAGGGAGGCGCGCCCCTCCCTCCGCCGCGAAAGGGCACGTCGCCCGGCTGCATCGTGGGGATCGTGGTGGCGGTGCTCTTCTTCGGAGCCATCGCGGCGGTGATCGCCAAGTCCGCCGTCGAGCGCTACGCCGAGCGCGCGCGTGAGGCCGCCGAGAAGAAGCGCGCCGCGGAGGACGAGGACGACGACGCGCCTCGCCGTCACGCGTCGTCGTCGGAGCCATCGGCCTCGGCGAGCGCCGCCGGCTCGCCGGCAGGAGACGGCGTGACGGTCGATCTCCACGACGAGGGACAGCTGAAGCTCCCCGCCGGCTCGAAGCTCGTGAAGGAGCTCCCGCCCGAGCCGAACCTCGACGTCGCGGTCGCCTACTCGCTCCCGGCCGATCGCTTCCTCGTCGTCACGATGACCAAGCCGATCGATCTCGCGTGCTCGATGAAGCTCGATCGCGAGGACGTCGTGGCGAAGGACGCCGCGAAGGCGCCCGGCTTCGATCAGCTCTTCCGGCCCGTCGTCCACGAGCGCCGCAAGCTCGGCGCGTCGGAGGTCGTGTACACCGAGATGGACAACCGCTCGCCGGCGGAGGCGAAGCGGGACGCGCCGTTCCATCACGGCGCCGGCTACCTGCTCTGCGGCAAGCGAGCGCTCGTCAGCCTGACGCTCGCCAAGCGCTCCGGCGCGCTCACGGACGAGGACCGGGCGGAGATCACGCGGATCGCGGCGTCGCTCGGTCCGTAGTCACGGGCCGCCTCGCCGCAAGAGTCGCTCGATCGCCACGTCCGGCCGATCGGCCTTCTCGGTGTATTCCCCGAGGCACGCCCCCGTCCCTCGGTCGAGCGAGCGGCAGACGTCCGGACGCGCCTCGTAGATGCTGCAGACGAAGCGTCGCGCCCGCGGATCGATCACGAGCGCCGCGCAGTGCCCCTCTTCGAGCCGCATGTAGCAGCGGTTGCCGATGAAGTGCGTCAGCGCCGCGGCGCGATCGTCCATGCGGTCGAGGTCGACGCCGAAGACGCGCACGTACTCGGGGAGGTCGGAGAAGCAACACCGCCCGCAGTCGCAGCAGTCCTTCGGGGGGAACGCGCTCACGGAGCTCGCGCGCTCACATCCGCTTGTCGACGTGGGTCCTGCGCTTGAGCTCTTCGATCCACTGCTCTTTCTCTTTGCCCAGCAGATCGTTCTGGAGGCGACCGATCATCTCGTCGCGCGCGTCCTCGAAGGTCGTGTAGTGCGAGGGCTGGCGCGACACGAGCTTGATGATGCCGATCGCGTCGCCGATCTCGATGGGGTCGGTCACGTCGCCGGGCTCGAGCTTCATGACGACGTCCTCGAGCTCTTGCGCGAGGATGGGGCGCTTGCCGCTCTGGGCAGCGGCCGTCTTCACGGGTGCGCGGATCCCGAGATCGCCGCCTCGCTCCTTCGTGCTGGCGTCGTCCGAGTACTTGCGCGCCATCTCGGCGAAGTCCTCGCCCTTGCGCGCGCGCTTCGCCAGGTCGGCCGCCAGCTTGCGTCGCTCCTCGACGGCCGCGTCGGACGAGTCGGGCAGGATCCGGAGGACGATCCACGCGGGGTGGTACTCGAGCTGCGCGCGCTCCTCGCGGAGCGTCTGCGCGAAGGTCGATCGCAGCTCCTCCTCGGTGATGCGGATGCGGCCGCGCACGCGGAGGTTCAGCATCTTGCCCTCGAGCACCTGGCGCCCGAGCTCCTCGCGGTAGTCCTGCTCGGTCATGCCCGAGCGCTGCTGGTTGTACTCGACCAGCTTCGGCACGGTCATCTGCCGCTGCGCCGCGATCGTCTTCAGCGCGTTGTCGATGTCCTCCGGCGTGACCTTGATCTTCGCGCGCTCGGCGGCCTGCACCTCGAGCTCCTCCTCGATCATCTTGTTGAGGAGGTCCCTGTTCATCTGCGACTCGGCCGCAGCGCGCTGCGCGCCGGGCGGCACCTGCTTCACGATCTGCCGGAGATAGGGGATCGAGCGCTCGTGGAGGTCGGAGAGGAAGATCGCCTGATCGCCCACGACCGCGACGACCTTCTCGACGAGCACGGCGTGGCTCGGGGTCGCCACGAGCGCGACCGACAAGCCGAGCGCCGCCGCGACGGCGATCGAGGCCCGGGAGCGCACCCGGCGGAGGAGCTTCGAGCTCTGCATCGGCGCGTGTCTACCACAGCCCGCGCGGGGAGGGCCATCCGAGCAGGCTCCGAGCCTCTTTCGAGCCCGCTTGATCGCGCCCCCCCGCTCCACTATTCGAGTCCGTCCTATGGCTCAGTTCCCCCAACCCGCAGGCGGCGACCCCATCACCATGTCGAAAGACGGGGTCCTCCAGGTCCCCGATCATCCGATCCTCCCCTTCATCGAGGGTGACGGCACCGGCCCCGACATCTGGCGCGCGAGCCAGCGCGTCTTCGACGCCGCCGTCGCGAAGGCCTACGGCGGGAAGAAGAAGATCTCGTGGTACGAGGTCTACGCCGGCGAGAAGGCGTTCCGCCAGTTCGGCGAGTGGCTGCCCGAGGGCACCGTCGAGGCCTACAAGAAATACCTCGTGGGCATCAAAGGTCCGCTGACGACGCCGATCGGCAAGGGCATTCGCTCGCTCAACGTCGCGCTCCGCCAGATGCTCGACCTCTACGTCTGTCTCCGCCCGGTGCGCTGGTACGAGGGCGTGCCCTCGCCGGTGAAGGATCCCGCGTCGGTCGACATGGTGATCTTCCGCGAGAACTGCGAGGACATCTACGCCGGCATCGAGTGGGAGAGCGAGTCGGCCGACGCGAAGAAGGTCATCGCGTTCCTCGAGAACGAGATGAAGGTGAAGAAGATCCGCTTCCCGCTGACGAGCGGCATCGGGATCAAGCCCGTCAGCCGCGACGGGTCGCAGCGCCTCGTGCGCGCCGCGATCAAGTACGCCCTCGAGCGAGGCCGCAAGAGCGTGAACCTCGTTCACAAGGGCAACATCATGAAGTTCACCGAGGGCGCCTTCAAGAGCTGGGGCTACGAGGTCGCGCAGAGCGAGTTCCGCAACCAGTGCGTCACGGAGCGCGAGAGCTGGATCCTCGGCAACAAGGAGGCGAACCCGAGCCTCACCGTGGAAGAGAACGCGAAGCTCGTCGAGCCGGGCTTCGACATGGCGCCCCCCGAGAACCAGAAGGAGTTCATCGAGGAGGTCGAGGCGGCGCTCGCGCTCTGGGAGACTCACGGCAACGGCAAGTGGAAGAAGATGCTCCGCGTGAAGGACTCCATCGCGGACATCACGCTCCAGCAGGTGCTGACGCGCGCGAAGGAGTTCGACGTCATCGCGACCTTGAACCTCAACGGCGACTACCTCTCCGACGCGCTCGCCGCGCAGGTCGGCGGCATCGGCATCGCGCCGGGCGGCAACATCAACTACGTCACCGGGCACGCCATCTTCGAGGCGACGCACGGCACGGCGCCGAAGTACGCGAACCTCGACAAGGTGAACCCCGGCTCGGTCATCCTCTCCGGCGAGATGATGCTCCGCCACATGGGCTGGAACGAGGCCGCCGAGCTCATCAACAAGGGCATGGACGGCGCGATCGGCGCCGGCACCGTCACCTACGACTTCGCGCGTCTGATGCAGGGCGCGAAGGAAGTGAAGTGCAGCGAGTTCGGCGACGCGATCATCTCGCACATGTGAGTCGGCGCGTGGGAGCCGCGCTGCGCGGCCGGCTCTTCGGGAGCCTCGGAGCGGCGGAGGGGAGACCCTTTGCCGCTTCGCTTTGTCCCGGGGAGCGCCCACGAACCGCGCACGGGCCCCCCAAAACGCGCTCGGGAGGCTTGAGGACGGGGCGCCGTCATCGTAGATCAAGGACAGGCGTGGACCGCTCTTTCGCGGCCGCGACCAGGAGGCTCATGTACGGTCCCAACGCGAAGGGCTGTTCCGCGTGCGATCTCGACGCGCGCGTTTCCGAATCATCCAGAAGCTCCGAATCGACGGGCGGCGCTCCTTCGGGGAGCATCGACGCTGCGCGGAGCGCTGACTCTCCGAGGAGCGTCGAGTCTCCGAGGAGCGTCGGGTCCGTCAGGAGCGCCGGCACGTCGGCCAGCGCCGACCCAGGTCCCAAGGCCGCGGCGCCGCGGAGGAGCGAGCGCGTGACGGTCCCGGCGATCCGAGCGCGCAAGGGCGGCGATCCGATCGCCATGGTGACGGCGTACGACTTCACGATGGCGCGCCTGCTCGACGAGGGCGGGGCGGACATCCTGCTCGTCGGCGACTCGCTCGGCATGGTCGTTCAAGGGCACAACACGACGTTGCCGGTCACCGTCGACGAGATCTGCTACCACGGCCGCGCCGTCGCGCGCGGAGCCCGCCGTGCTCACGTGGTCGGCGACATGCCCTTCATGAGCTTCCAGGTGTCTCCGGAGAAGGCGCTGGAGAACGCCGGCAAGATGCTCAAGGAGGGCTCGTTCGAGAGCGTGAAGCTCGAGGGCGGCATCGAGATCGCCGAGCACGTCGCGCGCATCGTCGCGGCGGGCATCCCGGTGATGGGGCACGTCGGGCTCACGCCGCAGTCCGTCCACGCGATGGGCGGGTTCAAGGTGCAGGGCAAAGGCGAGGACGCCGCGGAGCGGGTGATCGAGGGCGCGCGGGCGCTCGAGGAGGCCGGCGCGTACGCGATCGTGCTCGAGGCGATCCCGCCCGACCTCGCGCTCGAGGTCACGCGATCGGTCGGCGTGCCCACCATCGGCATCGGCGCGGGCGCGGGCTGCGACGGGCAGGTGCTCGTCTGCTACGACCTGCTCGGCATGTACCGCGATCTCTCGCCGAAGTTCGCGAAGCGCTTCGCCGAGGTCGGCGAGCTCATCGTCGAGGCCACGAGCGCGTACGTGAGCGAGGTGCGCGGGCGCTCGTTCCCCGGACCCGAGCACGCCTTCAAGCCGAACCGGCCGCCGGGCGTACCGCGGCCCGACTTCCCCGGCTCCGTGCACTGAGCCACGCCGAGCCCGTTCACCGAGCCCGCCTGCCGAGCCGATGCGGCCGTGCTCGGCGTGGTGGCGGCGCCTTCGGTCACGTTCCGGACCGCTCCGACGATGGAAGCGTGCGGCGCCAAAGGGCGTAGCATGACCGCTGGACTCGGATGATCAGGCCCTCTCGCCTCCTCGCTTCGCTCGCGCCTGCGCTGCTCCTCGCAGCCGGGCTCGCGGCGGCGTGGAGCGAGAGCGCGCGCGGCGAACCGGCGCCCCGTGCGTCCGCGTCCGCGACGGCCTCGGCACCCCCTCTCGCGCTGCCGGGCCCGGCGCCTCGCGGCCACGCCGGCGATGCCGAGGGGGAGAACGCCGCGTGCGAGCGTTGCCACGCGGAGGAGGCCGCCGAGTGGCGCGGGTCGATGCACCGCGACGCGTTCACGGACCCCGTCTTCCAAGAGGCGCTCGCGATCGAGCCTGCGCCGTTCTGTCGCGGCTGCCACGCGCCCGAAGCGGACGCGCGCGTCGATCCCCCGAGCGGCGCCAAGGCCGTCGGGGTCGGCTGCACGACGTGTCACGTCGAGGGCCGCGCCGTGGTCGGCGTCCGCACCGCTGCGGGCGGTCCCGGGGGCCACGCGGTCGTCGGCGACGCGCGGCTCGCCGCCGTCGACGCGTGCGCGGGCTGTCACCAGTTCGACTTCCCGGGCAGCAAGGGCGAGCCGATGCAGAACACGGTCGCGGAGCACGCCGCCTCGGGGCTCGCGTCGATCGCCTGCCAAGGCTGCCACATGCCGAGCGTCGCCTCGAGCGCGGGCAAGACCCACAAGAGCCATCGCTTCGGAGTCATCGGCGACGCCTCGATGATCCGCTCGGCCGCCGACGTGAAGGCCGCGCGCGCAGGGAGGCGCGAGGTGCGCGT
>CAYYKK010000028.1:16371-36811 GCA_964467935.1 uncultured Polyangiaceae bacterium | reverse complement strand
TCCGGCTCGTCGAGGGCGCATCCCCCGATGGGACTGCTCAGGCGAGGGCCGCCTGGAGCCTCTCGGTGATTTCCGCCGGCTTGCCGACGCCGTCGACGCGTCGGAGCAGGCCCTTGGACTGGTAATAGGGAAGGAGCGCCGCGGTGAGCTCTTCGTAGGCGTCGAGGCGCGTGTTGACCTTGTCGGGTTGGTCGTCGGCGCGATGCTCGAGCTCGGCTCCGGCGGGCGGCGGATTATATTGGAGGTGATAGATCTGTCCAGTGCGTTTGTCCGTGCGGCGGTGCACCAGGCGCTCGAACAACATCGATCGCGGGACGTCGAGCTGGATCACGGCGTCGAGCTTCTTGCCCTTGTTCGCGAGGAGCGCGGCGAGGCCTTCGGCCTGCGGGACGGTGCGCGGGAAGCCGTCGAGCAAGAAGCCCTGCTGCGTGTCCGCATCCGCCAAGCGCTTCTCGATGAGCTCGAGGATCGCCTCGTCGGGGATGAGCTTGCCGGCGTCCATGATCGCGAGGTACTTCGGATCGAGCGTGCCGGCCTTCTTCGCCGCGCGCAGCATGTCGCCGGTGGAGATCTGCGGGATGCCGTACTTGTCGCAGACGTGCTGCGCCTGCGTACCTTTGCCCGAGCCGGGCGGTCCGACGAGAATGACGATCATGACCCCTACCCCGCCTCGGGGAGCCGACGCCCGCGGACGCGTCCGCCGCCCGGCCCCGTGAGGCCCTCGTAGTTGCGTTGGATGAGGTGCGCCTCGATCTGGTTCGCCGTGTCGAGCGCGACGCCGACGACGATCATGAGCGACGTGCCGCCGAACTGAATCGGGACGTTCAGCCAGTCGCCGATGACGGACGGGAGCACGCAGACCGTGGCGACGTAGATCGCGCCGCCCACGGTGATGCGCTGGACGACCGCGTAGATGTAGTCGGCGGTCTGCTTTCCGGGGCGGATGCCGGGGATGTTCGCCTGCTGCTTCTTCAGGTTCTCGGCGACTTCGACCGCCTGGAAGGTGATGTTCGTGTAGAAGAACGTGAAGAAGACGATGAGGAGCGCGTAGCCGGTGTTGAAGACCCAACCGCCGCGGTTGACGATGTTGTGGAACTCCTCGGCGCCCGGGATCTTGAAGCTCGCGAGCGTGGCCGGGAACATCAGCAGCGACGAGGCGAAGATCGGCGGGATGGTGCCCGAGATGTTCACCTTGAGCGGTAGATGGGCGTTCTGCCCGCCATACACGCGGCGACCGACCTGACGGCGTGAGTAGACGATCGGCACCTGACGGCGGCCGTTCTCGAAGAAGACGACCGTCGCGATCAGCCCGACGAGGATGACGATGAACGCCGCGATCGTGAGCGGCTGCATGTCGCCCGCGTTCTGCTGGATGTACTGCGTCACCCGCGTCGGGATGCCGGTGATGATGCCGGCGAAGATGATGAGGCTCGTCCCGTTGGAGACGCCGCGCTCGGTGATCTGCTCACCGATCCACATGAGGAACGCCGTCCCCGTGGTGAGCGTGATCATGGTCATCAAGATGAACGCGGTGCCGGGGTGGGTGACGACGCCCGCGGCGTTGTCGCTGCCCGAGATCCCCTGGGCCCAGTTCGCGATGCCGAAGCTCTGGAAGAGCGAGATGCCGACGGTGCCGTAGCGCGTCCACTGGTCGATCTTGCGGCGGCCGGCTTCGCCCTCCTTGCGGAGGTCGGCGACCGGCGCGTACACCATGCCGAGCAGCTGCAGGATGATGGACGCCGAGATGTACGGCATGATCCCGAGCGCGAAGATGCTGAGCTGACCCAGCGCGCCGCCCGAGAACATGTTCATGAAGCCGAGCAAGCCGCCCTGCGCCGCCACGTACTGCTTCATCGCGTTGCGGTCGACGCCGGGGATGGCGACGAACACGCCCACGCGATACACCGCCAGCATGCCGAGGGTGAAGATCACCCGACGCCGGAGATCCGGGAGCTTGTAGAAAGCGGCGATGCCTGTGAGGGTGGCCATGGGGGTGGGAGCGGTCTAGTCGCGGCTCGGGCGTCCGGCAACCGAAGAGCCCCTCGTTCCGTTCCCGGTCGCGCCGTTCCCGGATCCGAGGGGCCTCTCTTCGTTCCGAGCGGTCCACCTCCCCGTGGGGAGATCGAGCCGCTCCGAGCTCACGCCTTGTCGGTCTTCGGGGTGGTCTTTCGCTCGAGGACGACGACTTTGCCGCCGGCGGCCTCGATCTTCTGGATGGCGCCCTTCGAGAAGCGCGACGCGGTGACCGTGAGCTTCTTCGTGAGGTCCCCGTCGCCGAGGACCTTGATGAGGACGGAGCCGGCGGCGAGCGCCTTCTGGATCGCGTCGAGCTTGCCGTGGATGAGGCGCGTCACGTGCAGCGCGACGACGTCGACGCTGGCGCCCGCGTCGAAGACCTCGAGGTCGCCGACGTTGACGGCGAGGACCGGGGTCGCGAGCGGGTTGCGGAAACCACGCTTCGGCACGCGGCGCTGGATCGGGGTCTGGCCGCCCTGGAAGTGCTTCTTGCCGATGTTGCCGGTCGAACGGGCCTTCTGGCCCTTCTGACCGCGGCCGGCCGTCTTGCCGAGGCCCGAGCCGACACCACGGCCGACGCGGGTCTCCTTCTTGACGGCGCCTTCGGGGGCCTGGAGCTTGGAAAGGATATCCATGACGCTTCTCTCGAGATCGAGTTACGAGAACAACTCGGAATGGGGAAGCCGTCGCCGGAGCGACCGCTTCCCGCCGGGACTACTTCTTGTCCAGCTCGGCCACCTCGACGAGGTGGATGACCTTCTTGACCATGCCGCGGAACGAGGGCGTGTTCGCCACGACGACGTGGCTGCCGATGCCGCGGAGACCGAGGCCGCGGAGGATCTTCCGCTGCGCCTCGACCTGGCCGATGGTGCTCGCCTTCTGGCGGACGTGGAGCAGGGGCTTCATGCGGCACCACCCTTCTCGTCCTTGGCGGCCGGCGGCATGAGCGACGCGCGCTTCTGCGTGCCGATCGAGCCGGTGTTCTTCGACTGGTAGCCGAGGGCGTCGACCTGCATGTTGCGCTTGCCGGCGAACTGCTCGGGGCTCTTCAGGTTCCGCAGCGCCTCGATCGTCGCGTGCACGATGTTGTGCTTGTTGCTCGTGCCGAGCGACTTCGACAGGACGTCGTGGATGCCTGCCGACTCGACGACCGCGCGAACCGCGCCGCCCGCGATGACGCCCGTTCCGGGGCTGGCGGGCTTGAGCAGCACCTTGCCGGCGCCGACGTGACCGAACGCGTCGTGCGGGATGGTGACGCCGTCGAGCGGGATGCGGAACATGTTCTTCCGCGCCTGATCGTTGCCCTTGCGAATGGCCTCGGGGACCTCGTTCGCCTTGCCGAGACCGACGCCGACGTGACCGGCCTCGTCACCCACCACGACCAGCGCCGAGAAGCTGAAGCGGCGACCGCCCTTCACGACCTTCGCGACGCGGTTGATGTGGATCACCCGCTCCTTGAGTTTCTCTTCGTCGATTTGATCGAACGCCATCGTAGACTCCAGAGGCTCGGAACGAGCTCAGAACTCGAGACCGGCCTCGCGGGCGGCCTGGGCGAGCGCCGAGATGCGCCCGTGGTAGAGGTAGCCGTTGCGGTCGAAGACCACCTGGTCGATCTTCTTCGACTTGCAGATCTTCGCGATGAGCGCGCCGACCTTCTTCGCCGCGTCGGTCTTCGTGTCCTCCTCGAGGGTGCCACGGAGATCCTTCGACAGCGTCGAGGCGAACGCGAGGGTCTTGCCCGACGTGTCGTCGATGACCTGGGCGTAGATGTGCTTGGAGGAGCGGAAGACGCTGAGGCGCGGCCTCTCGGTCGTGCCCTCCACCTTCTTCCGGATGCGGAGCTTGCGGCGCTCCCGGCCGACGATCTGCATCGCCATGGCTACTTCTTTCCGCCCTTTCCGGCCTTGCCCGCCTTCTCGCGGACGGCTTCACCCTTGTAACGAACGCCCTTGCCACCGTAGGGCTCCGGCGGCCGGAAGCCTCGGATCTTGGCGGCGGTCTGGCCGATCACCTCTTTGTCCGCGCCGTTCAGGATGAGCTGCGTGCCCTTCGACTCGGCGGGGATCGTCGCCGTGATGCCCTTCGGCAGCGGGAAGACGACGGGGTGCGAGAAGCCGAGCGCGAAGTGGAGCGTGGTCCCCTTCTGCTCGACGCGATAGCCGGTGCCGCGGAGCTCGAGCTGCTTCTCGTAGCCGTCCGCGACGCCCTTGACCATGCCCGCGACGAGCGCGCGGACGAGGCCTTGGAGGCGCGAGCCGTCACGACCCGGCGCGCTCGACGTCACGTGCAGCGTGCCGTCGGTGTTCTTGATGTCGACCTGGCTCGCGATCTCGCGGGCGAGCTGGCCCTTCGGCCCCTTCACCTCGATCTTGCGACCATTCAGGGTCACCGCCACGCCCTTCGGAAGCGGAATGGGCCGCTTGCCGACGCGCGAGGTCTTGGTCTCGACGGCAGCCATCACCACACCTCACAGAGCAGCTCGCCACCGAGCTTCAGGCGCCGGGCGTCGCGATCGCTCACGAGACCGCGCGACGTGGAGAGGATCGAAATCCCGAGCCCGGCGAGGACGCGGGGGATGCGATCGTGGCGGACGTAGACGCGCCGACCGGGACGCGAGACGCGCTTCACGCCGTCGATGGCGCTCTGGCGGTCGCGACCGTACTTGAGGACGATGGTGAGCTTCTTCTGAGGCCCGTCACCGTTCTCGTTGGTCTGGACGTCGGCGATGTAGCCCTCCTCCTTCAGGATGCGGGCCACGGCGTGCTTGAGCTTGCTCGCGGGGATCTCGGTGCGGTCGTGGCGAGCCAGCGCCGCGTTCCGGATTCGCGTGAGCATGTCTGCGATCGGATCACTCGTCATGGTGTCACCAGCTGGCCTTGATCACGCCGGGGAGCTCCCCGCGCAGCGCGAACATGCGAAGACAAATGCGGCAGAGCTCGAAGTCTCGGTAGTAGGCGTGCGAGCGACCGCACACCTTGCAGCGGTTCTTGTGCCGAGTGGAGAACTTCGGCGGACGGTTGAGCTTGGCGTAATCTTTTGCGCGAGCCATGAGCCGTTACCTCACTGCCTGAAGGGCATGCCGAGCTCGGTGAGGAGCGCTTTGCCCTCCTCGTCCGTGCGGGCGGTGGTCACGAAGGAGATGTTCATGCCCTTCGTCACGTCGATCTTGTCGTAGTCGATCTCGGGGAAGATGATCTGCTCGCGCAGACCCATCGTGAAGTTGCCGCGGCCGTCGAAGCCGCGCGGGCTCACGCCCTTGAAGTCGCGGACGCGCGGGAGCGCGAAGCCGAAGAGGCGATCGACGAACTCCCACATGCGCTCGGCGCGGAGCGTGACGCGCACGCCGATCGGCAGGTTCTCGCGGAGCTTGAACGAGGCGATCGACTTGCGCGCGCGGCACACCGTCGGCTGCTGACCGGTGATGGCGCGCATCTCCTCGACGGCGGTGTCGATGATCTTCGGGTTACCGACCGCCTGGCCGAGGCCCATGTTGACCACGACCTTTTGCAGGCGCGGGACCATCATGGGGTTCTTGTAGTTGAACTGCTTCGTCAGCGCGGCCGCGACGTGGTTCTTGTAGCGAAGGCGAGCGCGCGGAACGTAGTTCGGATCGCGCGGCTCCTTCGGCTTGGCCTCGCCCGTCGCGACGGGCGCCTTCTTGTCGGCCTTCGCCTTCGCAGGCTTGTCGGCAGGAGCGGCCTTGGGCTTCGCGGAAGCGGCCCCCTTGGCGTCCTTCTTGTCTTCTTTTTCCTTCGCCATGATCTCTACTCAGCGTCGTTAGCGAGAGCCGCTCAACCGTTCGTGATGACCGCGCCGCTCTTCGCGACGCGCACCTTCTTGCCGTCCTTGACCTCGAACTTCACGCGCGTCGGCTTCTTGGTCTCGGGGTCGACGAGCATGATGTTGGAGGCGTGGATGGGCGCCTCCATCTGGATCTTGCCGCCCTCTTGATTGCGGGCGTTCGGCTTCTGGTGCTTCGTGACGAGGTTGAGCCCCTCGACGATGACGCGATCCTCGTCCTTGAGGATCTTCTTCACGTTGCCCGTCTTGCCCTTCTCGGAGCCTGCGATGACCTGCACGAGGTCACCCACCTTCAAGCGCTGCATCAGAGCACCTCCGGAGCCAGCGAGATGATCTTCATGAACTTCTTCGCGCGGAGCTCGCGAGCGACGGGCCCGAAGATGCGGGTTCCGATCGGCTCTTTCTGGTTGTTGATGAGGACGGCGCTGTTGCCGTCGAACTTGATGTAGCTGCCGTCGGGGCGCTGGTACTCGCGCGTCGTGCGGACGACGACGGCGCGGGCGGTGTCACCCTTCTTGACCTTCGTGCCGGGGAGGCACTCCTTGATGGAGACGACGATCACGTCGCCGAGGCCGGCGTACTTGCGGCGCGAGCCGCCGAGGACCTTGATGCACATGACTCGGCGAGCGCCGGAGTTGTCGGCGACCTCGAGGTGCGTGGAAACTTGGATCATGGCTCAGGCCTCCACTCGGCGGGTGACGAGGCGGGTGACGAGCCAGCGCTTGTCGCGCGAGATCGGGCGGTGCTCCTGGATCTCGACGCGGTCGCCGGTCTTGTACTGGTTCTGCTCGTCGTGAGCCTTGTAGCGCTCACGCATGCGGACGTACTTCTTGTAGACGGGGTCCATCGCCTTGCGGATGACCTCGACCACGACGGTCTTGTTCATCTTGTCGCTGGTGACGACGCCGATCATCGTGCGGCGGAAGCTGTGGTGCTTGTGGATCGCGGTGGGCGCCTCCGGGACCGGGGCGGCGACGACGGGCGCCGCGGCGGCGGCCTTCGCGGCCTTGCTGCCGGCCTTGGCCGCTTCGCTCTTCGCCGGCGGGCGCTTGCTCGCCGGAGCCTTTGCTTTCTTCTCGCTCATGATCAGGCCTTCTCTTCGGAGGCAACGCCAGCGCGCTGCGTGAGAATCGTCTTCACCCGGGCGAGATCACGACGCGCGCGCTTGATCGCAGCGGTGTCGTTCAGCCGGTTCGTGTAGTTCTTGAAGCGCGCCTGGAAGATCTCGCCCGAGAGGGTCTTCTCGAGCTCCTTCAGGTTCTCGTCCGTGCGGTCGCGCAGTTCCTTCGCCTTCATTGCGACTTCTCCTCAACCAATCTCGAAATCCGACCTCTCGCGTCGCCAGCGCTCAGGCGTGGTCGCGGATGAGGAACTTGCACGACATGGGGAGCTTGTGGGCCGCGAGCCGGAAGGCCTCGCGCGCCATCTCCTCGGGGACGCCGGAGATCTCGTACATCACGCGTCCCGGCTTCACGAGGGCTGCCCACTCCTCCGGGTTGCCCTTTCCCCCACCCATGCGGACCTCGAGGGGCTTCTTCGAGATCGACTTGTCGGGGAAGATGCGGATGAAGAGCTTGCCGGCGCGCTTGCAGTGCCGCTGCACCGCCATACGGGCAGCCTCGATCTGGCGCGAGGTGACGCGGGCGGGCTCGAGAGCCTGCAGCGCGAAGTCGCCGAACGAGACGTCGGATCCGACAGAAGCGATGCCGCGATTGCGGCCCTTCTGCATCTTGCGGAACTTGGTTCGCTTGGGGGAAAGCATGACCTTGGCCTTCTACCTGGGTACCGGGGACGAGTTGCATTCGAAGCCGAGCGCGCATCGCGACTCGGATTCAAATGCAGAGAAGATTCAGATACGGCGCGGCTTGCGCTGCAGGACCTCGCCCTTGAACATCCACACCTTGACGCCGATGATGCCGACCTTGGTGCGGGCCTCGGCGAGGCCGAACTCGATGTCGGCGCGGAGGGTGTGCAGGGGGACGCGGCCTTCGCGGTACGTCTCGACGCGGCTCATCTCGCTGCCACCGAGGCGACCGGCGCAGCGGACGCGGATGCCCTTGGCGCCGAACTTCATCGCGGTCGCGACGGCCTTCTTCATGGCGCGGCGGAACGCGATGCGGCGCTCGAGCTGGGTCGCGATGTTCTCGGCGACGAGCTGCGCATTGGTCTCGGCCTTGCGCACCTCTTGGACGTCGATGAACACCTCGTTGTCGGTGAACTTCGCGACGCCGGGGAAGGGGGCTTCGCCCTTCTGCGCGGTGCCGATGTTACCGCTCTTGAGGACCTCGATGCCCTTGCCGCCCTTGCCGATGACCATGCCCGGGCGCGCCGTGTAGACGATCACCTTGGCGCGGTTCGCCGCGCGCTCGATCTCCACGCCCGCGATGTTCGCGTTGTAGAGGTACTGCTTGATCGCGCGCTTGATGCGCAGATCCTGGTGGAGCCACTTCTGGTAAGCGGCGCCGTCTTCGTACCACTTGCTGCTCCACGTCTTGATGACGCCGACGCGGAAGCCATACGGGTGGGTCTTCTGTCCCATGGAGATCCTCAGATCGAGGGGCTCTGGTGCCCCGAAAGGTGGGTGCCCCGAAAGGTGGGTGCCCCGAAAGGTGGCTGCCCCGAATGGGTGCGTGCCCCTGAAAACTACTTGCGTTGGTCGAGCTCGATGACGATGTGCGAGATGCCCTTTTCGACGCGGGTCGCACGACCCATCGCGCGGGGACGCCAGCGGCGGTTGAACTTCGTCGGTCCCTTGTCGACCGTGGCCTTGCTGACGAAGAGCGCGTCGATGTCGGAGCCGACTCGCTGGGCGTTCGCGACGGCGCTCTCGATCAGCTTCTTGATGACCGGAGCCCCCGCCTTCGCGGTGAACTGGAGGAGCTGGATGGCCTCGGCCGCGTTCTTCCCGCGCACGAGATCCGCGATCATGCGGGCCTTGCGAGGGGCGATGCGGGAGAACATCGCGGTGGCTTTGCTCTGCATACGTGTCGTCTCCTGGAGAAGCGCGAATCGGGAGAGGGGTGTCGCCGACGCGAGGTCGGCGGTCGAGCCGGAGAAGGTCGAGCCGGAGAAGGCTCGTCTTGGAGAGAGAGGTCTGCCGCCCCCCGCGTCGTCCGGAGCGAGCCCGGCGAGCGAAGGTGGAGCAACCCATTCGGGGAAAAACCGTCGTACGCTTCGAATCTCGATCCGGCACCGCAGCCCTCTTTTGGAGAATCGCGGTCGCTGAACCCTCTTCGCGTCACCGGGGGGTCGCCCACGGAGGCCGAAGAGGCGGTTCGAGCTCGAGGCGCCGTTACGGCTCCTCTTCCGAGACACCGTTTCTTCTCGGGATCAGCGTCGCGCCGGCCCTCGAAAAAGCGGAGTCGCGCTCTTACCAAGGGCTCGCGGCCTGCGCAATGTCTTTTCTGGCGATTTCACGAAAAAAGATCGAGGATGCGCGGGCTTCTGAGCGCGTGTTTAGTCGTTCGTAGGGTTTTCGAGCGTGGATGCGTCGAATGAGCTGCTCGCCCGTGGAGCGCCCTGCGTTGAGGTCGCGACTCGACAGAATGCACAGGAAGCACGACGCGTCCTAGCTCGTATGACCCATCCGGTCGGGTCGATTCGCCCGCCGGCCCTTCAGGAGGAGACCACCCCATGCTTACCCGTACCCAGCTCTTGACCCTCGGCCTCGGCGCGATCGCCATCAACGCCGCCGCCTGCGTTCTCACCACGACGACCGACGGCGTGGGTGGATTCGGCGGCAACGGCACGACCTCGAGCGCGACGACCGGGTCGACCTCCTCTTCGACGTCCTCGACGACGACCACCACCTCGTCGACGACGACGAGCTCGTCCACGGGCGGGGGCTGCACGAACCCCACGGGCACCGGCAAGCAAGAGGCGATCTGCGATCAGATGGCGGCCTTCCCCGCCACGTGCTCGGCGAGCCAGCTCACGCCCCTCGCGGTCGCGGTCTGCCACAAGGGCTTCTCGCTCTACACGGCCGGATCCTGGGAGGAGCTCCAGGGCTGCTTCGACATGATCCCCGCGACGACGGACGACACGTGCGTCGATCCTGCGATGACGAACAACGTGAAGGCTTGCCTCAGCACGATGTACGCGGACGCGTGCGCGAACAGCTCCGCCGACACCGCGTGCGACAACATCAACGCGAGCTGCAACCAGGGCGTCGCGTTCGACGTCGCGCACTGCAAGAGCGACCTCCTGCCCTTCAGCGCAGCAGGCGTGAACCTGTATATCGACTGCATCAACAACCACCCGAACGACTCGTGTGACACGCTCCACGCGACTTGCTTCGACGCGGTGACCACGATCAACTGAGCCACGCGCGGCCGAAGCGAACGAGGCACCGGCTCCGCCCGCGACGAGCGAGCGGGCGCGGTGCCTCGATCGTTCCATGGCGCCGCGCGTTCGTTCGTCGGCCCCTGGAACGTTCCCTACATCGCGGCACATTCACCCATTCGATCGCCAGGACGCGGCGTTTACGCTTGCAGGCCGGGTGACCGTTTTGGAAGACTCCGGCCCCGCGATGCGTTTCACCGCTTCACCCCCGTCGAGCGCTCGCGTGCTCGTGCTGTCCTTCGGGCTCCTCGTCGCCGGGGGAGCGCTCGTGGCGTGCTCGCCGCGCGTCGCCCCGCGCGCCGGCGCGAGCACCATCCCGATCCGCACCTTCGACGCGCTCGAGGCGCACGCGGGCTACGCGGTGACCGACCAGGATCCGGCGAAGAACACGCCGGAGACGGCCGGCGTGAAGGGGAGCTACGACGCTGGCGCTCCGAAAGCGGGGCGCCTTGGCGCATCGAGCCCGGGCTCGAGCGTGAACCCGCAGGTCGTCGACGCGGCCGGCGCGGTGTTCGAGGACGCGGTCTCGGTGAGCTCGGCGCGGTGTCCCGCGGAGATGGCGCTCGTGGGCGATCGCGTGTGCGTCGACCGCTGGGAGGCGTCGCTGGTGCACCTCGTGAAGACGCCCGAAGGCGCGCGCGAGGAGCCGCTGACGCCGTTCGAGTCGGTCGACGACGCGACGGGCTACCGCGCGGTGTCGAGGCCCGGCGTGGTCCCGCAGGGCTACATCAGCGGCGTCGAGGCCGAGACGGCCTGCCGCGCCTCTGGCAAACGTCTCTGCACCGCGGGTGAGTGGGAGCAGGGATGCCGCGGCTCCGCCGGCACCCAGTTCCCTTATGGCAACGAGCGGCGGGCTCACGTGTGCAACGACGACATTCGTCCCCGCCACCCGGTGATCGAGGCGGTGTCGATGGCCAAGCTGCCACGCGACAAGGCGTGGAAGGAGGGCATGAACCTCCCCATGATCAATCAGCTACCCGACTCGCTGCTCCCGACGGGTGAGCGCGCGGAGTGCGTGACCCCCGAGGGGCTCTTCGACATGGTCGGCAACCTGCACGAGTGGGTCGCCGACGCCGATGGCACGTTCCGCGGCGGGTACTACATGGATACGACGAAGAACGGCGACGGCTGCAGCTACAAGACGACCGCGCACGACTTCGACTACCACGACTATTCGACCGGCTTCCGCTGCTGCGCCGATCCCGACTCGATCGAATGAGGGGAGCGACCGAGCGGACGGGAGGCCTCCGAGGAGGCTCGATGAACGCTCGCCCGAGGCGTCCGCTCGCAGGGACCGCGCTGCTCGTCACGTCGGTGTTCGTGTCGAACGGCTGCAGCAGCTGCGGCAAGCCGAAGGAGCTGCCGAAGGAGCCGGAGCACCCGGCGGCCGAAGGCGGCGCGACGTCGCACGAGCTCCTCACGAAGGTGGGCCTCGCGAGGGCGCTGTCGACGAAGTCGAAGGACTCGATGCCCTCCACGTCGACGAAGTGGCCGCGCGTCTTTCCGCTCGACGCGCAGAGCGCGGTCCTCGGCGGAGAGATCGAGAACGGTGCGGTCGCGCTGAAGACCAATGACGGCGGGCGCACCTGGGCCGCGTTGAAGGTGGGCGTCGAGCCTGGCGCGCTGCTCACTTACTCGGTCGGCGCCGACAAGACGGTGGTCGTCTCGATCGCGAAGCGCCAGGTCCCGAAGAAGAAGCTCCTGAAGGACGCCGTGCCGCCGATCGACACGGTGACGCTGTTCTTCGGCGCGCCCGACGACACCAAGCTCTCGGCGCCCTCCCCGATCATCGCGCCGCTCGACAAGGGCGTCGGACCCACGATCCCGAAGGGGTTCGGCGCGCAAGCGGTGCTGTCGAAGACCCTGACGGGCTTCCCGCTCGAGATCCAACCCAAGGTGTTCGCGCTCGCCTACGGTGTTCCACCGGGCGAGGAGCTGCCGCCGGCGACGCCGCTGCCGAAGACGGAGACACCGGTCTACGGAGCCTTCGGACGACCGCCCGTGCTGCTCACCGCGACGACGAAGGGGCTCGTCTGGCGACCGTGGCCGATGCCCAAGGAGCCGCTCGCGACCGGCAAGCCGGTCGATCGGGTGCTGATGACGAAGACGCTCGTCGACGAGCTCTCGCAAGGCCCCGAGTGCGAGCACGGGGCGTGGTCGTTCAAGCGATTCTCGCAGCCCCCGAACAAGACGTTCGTGCTCGCGGCGTCGAAGGACAAAGTCGTCGCGTTCGAGCTCCCGCAGACCGTCGACAACAAGATCCCGATGGGGTGCGCCGACGACTACGTCGTCGTCGAGGCGCTCAACCCGGTCGACAACCTCCCGAGCTTCGTCGTCTGCAAGACCGACGGCGTCTGCCTGCCGCCGGACAATCGCCCGTTCTTGAAGCCAGCGTTCAAGGGCGAGCGCGTCGTGGGGATCGCGACGTACAAGACGGGGATCATCGGCACGCAGACGCTCCAGAACCCGACGCAATGGCAGTTCACGATCTCCCGCTCCGACACGCTCGGCAAGCCGGAGGCGCTCGGCAAGCTCTACGATCCGGAGCGGCTCGTCCTCGAAGGGCAGGGCGATCGAGGACGACTCGACTACGGCGCGCTCATCGGGCTCGGCGACAAGACGCTGCTCTTGATGTCCGCCGACGTCACGGGCACCACGGCGCGGCAGTGGTTCGTCATGGCGACGGAGGATGGTGGCCAGACGTGGAACCCACCGTGACGCTGCTCTCGGCGACGGGCGCGGGCGCGCTCTTCTTGGCGAGCACGGTGAACATCACGGGGACGAGGAAGAGCGAGAGCGCGGTGGACGACGCGAGGCCGCCGACCACGGCGAGCGCGAGCGGACGATTGGCCTCCGTCCCGGCCTCGAGCCCCAGCGCGGTGGGCATGAGGCCGATGATCGTGGCGAGGCTCGTCATCGCGATGGGGACGAAGCGCGCTCGGCCTGCCGAGACCGCCGCCTCGAACCGCTCGGCCCCGGCCTCGAACCGACGATTGGCCTCGTCGACGAGGAGGATGCCGTTCGAGACGGCGATGCCGACGACCATCAGCACGCCCATGAAGGCCGTGATGGAGAAGCCTTCGCCCGCGGAGAGCAGCGCGAGGACGATGCCGACGAGCGAGACAGGGATGGCGAAGAGCATCGCGAACGGCAATCGCAGCGACTTGAACTGACTCGCCATGATCATGAAGACGACCATGATGGCGAGGCCGATGGCCGCGCCGAGGCCGCCGAAGGTCGTCCGCATGAGCTCGATCTGACCGACGAACTTGACCTTCACGCCGCGCGTCTTCGGGTCCGCCGCGAGCTTCTGCTCGAGCTCGGCGGCGGCGCTGCCGATGTCGCGACCCTCGGTCTGCATGTAGAGGTGCGCGACGCGTTGCAGCTGGCTTCGCTCGACGGCGATGGGCCCGAGCGAACGGCGGATCTTGCCGTACGTCGCGAGCGAGACGGAGCCGCCGGCGTCGGTGACGCGCACGGGGAGCTGGCCGAAGCTGCCGACGTCCGAGAGCGCCTTTCGATCGTAGGACGTGACGACGTAGTAGGACTGCCCGTTGGACGAGTCGATCCAGACGCTCGGGGTGTTGATGTTGCCGAGCGTGGCGTCGAGCGTCGACTGCGCCGCCGTACGGAGCGTCAGGTTCACCTCGCTCGCGAGCTGTCGATCGGTGTCGACGCGGAGCTCCGGGTAGTCGACCTGGATGGAGGGGTAGATGTCGCGGATGCCGGGCACCGTGCGGGCGACGTCGGCGACCGCGTCGAGGCGGCTGTCGAGCTCCTCGAGGGAGTCGGCCTGCACTTCGACGGCGACGGGCGCTTGATAGCCGTTCGAGAAGACGCCTGCGACGAGCCCGCCGGGTGACTGGAGGAACTCGACGCCGGGGAACTTCGCGTTGAGCGTCGACCTGATCTTGTCCGCGATCTGGCGCTGGGTCAGCGTGCGCCGCTCGGGCTCGGTGAGCGCGAAGCGGATGAAGCCCATGTGCGGGCCGGCGTTCGGGCTGTTCATCGCGCTACGAGCGAGGCTCGGCGAGCCGATGTTGGTGAGGACGAGATCGATGTTCGCGTCGCCGAGCTCGGCGCGGACGGCCTTGCCCATCTCGACGATGTCGCGCGCGCTCTGCGCGAGCGGGACCCCCGGCGCCATGCGGACGTAGACGAGGTCCATCGACTCGTCGATCTCGGGGAAGAACGTGGTCGGGAGGCGCGCGGAGATCCACACGCTGCCGGCGACGAGGAACACGCACGCCCCGACGACGACCGCGCGCCAAGGGAGCACGAGGCGCAGCACCTTCTCGTAGAGATCGGCCACGTGATGGACGACGGCCTCGACCTTCGCGGCGATGCGCCCGTAGCCGCCGGTGCCGAGCAGGTAACGACACGCGATCGGCGTGAGCGTCATGCTCACGAAGTACCCGGCGAACATGCCCGCGCCGACCGTCAGCGCGAGCGGCGCGAAGAGCTTCTTCGCCAGGCCAGCGAGCAGGCCGACCGGGAGGAGCACGGCCGTCGTCGTGAGCGTCGCGGCGAAGGCGGGCAACGCGACGAGGCGCGTCCCCTCGAGCGAGGCCTCCCAGATGCCTTTGCCGAGCGCGCGCTGGCGATACACCGACTCGATGACGACGACTGAGATGTCGACGAGCGGCCCCATCGCGAGCGTCAATCCGCCGAGCGTGAAGGCATTGAGCGTCTGGCCGGTCGCGTAGAGAACGAGCAGGATGATCGCGAACGACACCGGGATCGCGATCAGAGCGACGACGACGGCGCGGAAGCTCTGGAGGAAGACGAGGATGACGGCGGCGATCAAGAAGAGCGCCTGGACGATCTCCTTCTTGAGGCCCTGATAGCTCGTACGGACGAAGGTGCTCTGATCGAAGATCGGGTGGACCTTCACGCCCGGAGGCAGCTTGGGCTCGAGCTCCGCGACGGCCTTCTTGACCTGATCGACGATGTCGATGGTGTTGCCGCCGGGGACGCGCAGCACGTTGAGATAGACGCCGTCGTGGCCGTCGATCGACACGCTCTGGGTCTCGGGCGCGCCGCCGTCCTCGACGCGCGCCACGTCACGGATGAGGACGTCGCGGCCGTTCTTCGATTTGACGGCGGCCTCACCGATGGACTTCACCCGCTCGGGGACGGCGTTCGTGTAGACGTTCGCGTCGAAGGTCTTCGAGATGAACTCACCGGACGGCAAGAGCGCGTTCGACTGCGAGACGGCGGCCGCAACGTCGGTCGACGTCACGCCGCGAGCCGCCGCCTTGCTCGGATCGACGACGACGTTGATTTGTCGCAATCGGCCGCCGTCGACCGCGGCGCTCGCGACGCCGGGGATGCCCTCGAGGACCGGCTCGATGAAGTTCTGCGCGTAGTCGTAGAGCTGCGGGCCCGTCATTCCCTCGCCCGAGACGGCGACCTGGATGACGGGCGCGTTCGTGGGATCGTATTGGAGAACGAACGGGGGCAGGACGCCGAGAGACTTCGGCACCGAGGACATCGAGAAGGCGACCTGCTGCTGCACGAGGGTCTGCGCCGAGTTCAGGTCCGTGCCCCACTTGAGCCACACGTAGACGATGCTGAGGCCGTTGCGAGACGTGCTCTGGACGTGGTCGACGCCGGGCGTCGCGCTCACGTACTTCTCGATGCGCCACGTGATGGTCTTCTCGACGTCCTTCGGTCCGAGCCCGGGCGCCTGGGTGCCGACGACGAGGACGGGCGGCGTGAGCTCGGGGAACGTGTCGACGCTCATGCGAGGCGACACGAAGGCCGCGAAGACCGTGAGCGCGATCGCGAGCATCACGATCGCGATCGGGTTCTTGAGCGAGAGATCCGTCACGGGCGTCCCTCCGCGTTCGCGGAGCCGGCGGCGGGTGGCGTCGAGCTCGACACCGACGCGCCCTTCGCTTGCGCCTCGACGCGATCACCGTCCGAGAGGAGCGAGCGTCCCTCGGTGACGATGGAGCGACCGACCAGGGAGGGGTCGAGGAAGACGCTGCCGTGCGCTTCACCGATCACGTGGACGCTCGTGCGCTTCGCGACGTCGTGCTCGACGACGAACAAGGTCGCCTTCTCGCCACGGATCGAGACCGCGGTGAGGGGCGCCTCGGCGGCCGGGACCGGATCGCCGACGTCGAGCGCGAGATCGGCCGTGGTCCCCACGGGGATCTCCCGGCCCGGGTCGGGCAGGTCGATCTCGACGTGAATGGTGCGGAGCGACGGGTCGGCGGCCGGGCTGCGTCGCGAGATCGGCGCGCGCACGGTCTTGTTCGTCGCGAGCAGCTTGATCTCGACCACGGTGCCGGGGGAGACGAGCGCGTACTCCGTCTCCGGGACGTCGACGACCACGCGGACGGTCCCGCGATCGACGACCGAGAGGATCGAGCTCCCGGGGCGGGCGAAGGAGCCTGGGTCGGCGAGGCGATCGGCGATCTCGCCGTCGAACGGCGCGCGGAGCACGCAGTCGTCCACCTCGAGGGACGAGCCGAGGAGCTTGGCCTTCTCGGAGAGGATCTCCGCCTCTTGGCTGCTGCTCTCGGCGATCTTTCGCTCGGCCTCGTTCTCCGAGACGAAGCCGCCGTCGAGCATGCCTTGCACGCGCGACGCCTCTTTGGCGACCGCGGCTTGCTTCGTCTCGAGCGCGCGCGCGGCCTCGGCCACGGCCTGCGCCTTGGCGGACGCGCTGCGACAGTCCATCGTCGCGAGGACGTCGCCCTTCTTCACCGCCGCGCCGTCGCGGAAGAGGACCGTGTCGACGTAGCCGGAGACGAGCTGAGGACCGATCTTCGCCTCGAGCCACGGACGAATGGTGGCGATGTAGCGGCGCGAGGGTCGGAACTTCGCCGAGGTGACCTCGACGGTCGTGACCGGCCGGGGCGCGGACGCTAGCGCCACGTCGTTCGTGCGGCTCGCCGCGCGCTTGTAGAGCATGCCTGCGCTGACGAGCACGACCACCGTGAGCGCGAGGATCGCGACGACCACGATCCGGTTTCTGGGCTTGGCCTCGGTCTCGACTGTCATGACGTCACTTTCCTGATGGCTCGGCGATGGCGCGACCGAGACGCGCGCGAGCACGCGCGAGCTCGAATCGGCCGAGCGAGAGCTGGATCTCGGCTTCGGTGAGGAGCGCTTGCGCCTCCAGCAGCTCGACACTCGTGCCGAGGCCCTGTTGGAAGCGCGCTTCGGTCTGCTCGTAGCTCGTCTTGGCTGCGTCGCGGGCTCGCTCGAGCGCCGGGACGGAAGCCTCGGCGGTCTGGACCGAGAAGTAGGCGCGCTCGACCTCCTCGGTGCCGCGTTCGCGCACGAGCTCGGCCTCCTCTTTCAGGACGGTCTCGCGCGCGGCGCTCGCGCGACGGCGCGCGTTGGTGACGCCGTCGAAGAGCGGGACGGAGAGGACGACGCCGACGTCGTAGTTGGGGATGTCGGGGAGGAAGCCGCGCCCGAACGAGGTCGCGCCGTTCGCGAGCGGAGCGCCGCCGGCGCGCGCGGACAAGGTCGACGAGAGATAGAGGTTGGGCCGCCGCTCGGCGTCGATCGCGCGCGTCGCCTCGGATTGGGCCTTCACGCGCGCGCGCGCCGCGGCGAGCGCCGGGTCCCGACGTTCGGCCTCGGCGAGGGCTCGCTCGAGTGACTCGGAGGGCGCGGTCGGAGGGAGATCCTCGGCCGCGTCGACCTCGGCGCCGGGGAAGCCGATCGTCGTCGCGAGGAGCCCGCGGGCGAGGTCGAGCGATCCCCGCGACCGCACGCGACCGACGTCGTAGCGCGCGAGATCCGCCTCCGCGCGGGCGAGATCCACCGGCGTGCGAAGGCCGTTGTCGACGCCGGCGCGCGTGAGGTCGCGCTGCGACTTGGCGCGCGAGAACGCCGCCTCCGCCGCGCGGACGATCGACTTCGCGCTCGAGACCGCGAAGAAGGTCTCTCGGACCGCGAGCTCGAGGTCGAGGCGATCGCTCTCCGCGCGGAACGACTCGGCGTCGGCCTCGGCGTCGAAGGCGGCGGCCTGAACGGCGATGCGCCCGAAGTCGAAGATCTCCTGATCGAGCCCGACGCCGACGAAGCTCGAGCCGTACGGCTTCATGGAGGCCGCGTCGAGCTTGTCGGTGGTGATCGCGGAGGTGCCGCCGATGCGCGGGATGTCGATGACCGAGTTGGTCACGTAAGAGGACGTCGTGTTGTTCGAGGTGCCGCCCATCAGCTCGGCGAGGGCGCCGACCCGCGGCAGCCACTGACCTCGCGGGATGTCGGACTGGGCGCGGGCGGCGTCGATGCGGGCGCGCGCGAGGCGCATCGACGGCTGATGCGCGTTCGCGAACGCGATCGCCTCGTCGAGCGTCATCGCGCGCAGGTTGGGATCGGCGGGTGGCGCTGGCGGCGCTGGTGGCGCTTGCGGCGCTGGTGGCGCTGGTGGCGCTTGCGGCGCTGGTGGCGCTTCGGGCGTGGGAGCGGCGGATGCGGCGGGGCAGGCGACGAGGGCGGCCGTCGCCGCGCCGATCGTGAACGCGACGAAGCGTCGCTTTTGCACGTGCGTGCGGCCTGTCAGCGGGGGCATCGGCTGCGCCCAGAGCAGGCACCGTGCCACCGGGATCCCGACGGCCATCGGGCCTGCAACCGCTCGGCGGACGGGGACAATCTCCCCGCGCCCCGCGGAGATTGTCCCCGGCGCGCGGATTTCCGGCGCTCGTTCGCGCGGCTGGGCTCGGGCCCACCGATTGCTAAGCTGCCACCGATGCTCTCGGCCGAGCCGCCGATCGCGGGGAGAACCCAGAAGATCTTCATCGCGCTCGCGATGCTGGGCACCGTCGCGGTCACCGCGGCGGTGGTGCGTTGGGACGAGAAGCGGGAAGAGGACGCGGCGTTCGAGGACTTCGCCGTCGAACAGTCGCGGATGGCGCGCGCCGTGGCGTCGGGGCTCTCGGGCCGTCTCGACTCGGCCCGTCAGCTCGCGTCGCTCGCGCGCCCCGAGGATCGACCCTGGACCGGTACGTTCTTCGAGGTCCATCGCCGGACGATGCCGCACGGCGAGGGGGACGAGAGGCCGCTCGACTTCACCATCGCGCGCGACGGCGGCGAGACCCTCGACGTGGAGCTCTCCCTGCCGTCGCTCCTCAAGGAGGTCTCGAGCATCGAGCGGCCCGGCGAGGTCGTGCTGCTGGTGCGCCCGCCAGGCAAGCCGCGGCTCGTGTCGACCGACGCTCGGGAGGTCGACGCGCAGATCATCGAAGACGCGCTCACCGCCTCCAGCGCCTCGCTCCGCCTCGACCGCTCCGATGCGACGCGCCTCGGGCTCCCCGCGCGGGCCGCGTTCGCAGGGCTCGCTCGGTTCGACTCCGGCCCGTTCGGTCGTTGGGGCGTGGCGGTCGTGGCGAGCGCGAGCCACGAGCGGGCGCGCGAGTTCCGCTCACGCCTGCGCCTCGTGGCGACCTCGGCGATCGCGGGGGGCCTCGTGTTCCTCTTCGGTGCGATGAGCCTGCGACGGCAGGCCCGTGATCTCGATTTCGCTCGCGAGCTCGCGCTCGTCGATCTCCAGCGTCGCCTCGACGACAGGCTCGTGAGGGCGAGCCGCGTGGCGATGATGGGCACGTTCGCGACCGGCGTGGCGCACGAGATCTCGACGCCGCTCGGGATCATCGTCGGTCGCGCCGAGCAGCTCGAGACGCGCTTCAAGGGGGACGAGAAGACGACGAAGAACGCGCGCACCATTCTCGAGCAGGCCGATCGCATTCGGGGCGTCGTGCGCGGGTTCCTCAATCTCGCGCGCGGAGGCGATCCGGTGTTGGCGCGCGTGGATCCCGAAGAGCTCGCCCGCGGCGCGATGCGCCTCGTGCAGCACCGCTTCGAGAAGGCCGAGGTGAGCCTCGCCGGCGAGCTGCCGACCCGCGGCCTGGCGATCCATTGCGACGGGCTCCTCTTGGAGCACGCGCTCGTCAACTTGCTGCTCAATGCGTGCGAAGCGTGCGAGCGCGGCGGGCACGTGGTGCTCTCCGTCGACGCGAGGGAGGACCGCGTCGAGATCGTCGTGCGCGACGACGGCTCCGGGATCGCGCCCGAGCTGGCCGCGCGCGCGATCGAGCCATTCTTCACGACCAAACCGGCTGGCCAGGGCACGGGCCTCGGCCTCGCCATTACGAACGAAATCGTGAAAGCACACCGAGGAACCTTGCGAATCGAAGCGAACGAACCGCTGGGGACGAGGGTCACCATCTCACTGCCGCGCGCGGACGAAGAGGTCGGGTCATGAATGGCAAGGAGGCGCGGCGACGCGTCGTCGTGGTGGACGACCACATCGAAA
>CAYYKK010000028.1:0-16361 GCA_964467935.1 uncultured Polyangiaceae bacterium | reverse complement strand
GGGCCTCGTGGACCACGGCTTCTCCGCCGTCGCGGTCTCGTCGGGCAAGCGCGCCGTCGAGCTCTTGGAGCAGGACCAGGTCGACGCGATGGTCACCGACCTGCGAATGCCGGACATGGATGGGCTGACGCTGCTGGCCGCTTCGCAGCGCTCTCGACCGGACAGGCCCGTCATCGTGATGACCGCGTTCGGCGCCATCGACACGGCGATCGAATCGATGCGCCGCGGCGCCGCGCACTACCTGACGAAGCCATTCAAGCTCGAGGAGCTCGTCATCTTCTTGAGCCGCGCGTTCGAGCAAGCGGAGCTGCGGCAAGAGGCGACGGCATTGAAGCGGGCCCTCCGAGGGCGCGAAGCGGGAAAGAAGATCGTAGCGCGGAGCCGAGCCATGAAGGACCTGCTCGACACGATCTCGCGCGTCGCGAACGCGGACAGCCCGGTGCTGCTGCTCGGGGAGACCGGGACCGGCAAAGGACTGCTCGCCGAGACGCTGCACGCCCAGAGCGAGCGCGGCGCCCAGCCGTTCGTCGCCGTGAATTGCGCCGCATTGCCCGAGGCGCTCCTCGAAAGCGAGCTCTTCGGGCACGCGAAGGGCGCGTTCACGGGGGCGAGCGTCGCGAGGCAGGGGCTCTTCGTCGAGGCCGATCGCGGGACGCTCTTCCTCGACGAGATCGGAGACATGGCGCCTGCGCTCCAGGCGAAGCTCCTGCACGTGCTCGAGCGGGGCGTCGTGCGACCCGTCGGCGGGAGCGCCGAGCGCGCGGTCGACGTGCGCATCGTCGCCGCGACGCACCGCGACCTGCGCTCGCGCGTCGCGGACGGGACCTTCCGAGAGGATCTCCTCTATCGACTCGACGTCGTGTCGCTCGAGGTCCCTCCGCTGCGCCAGCGACGTGAGGACCTGCCGGAGCTCATCGAGCACTTCTTCCACTCGTCGAAGCAGAAGCACCGCTCGGCGGTGGCGGAGCGGGTCGGCCCCGGCGCCATGGAGCTCTTGCTCGACCACACCTGGCCCGGGAACGTGCGCGAGCTCGCCCACGCGCTCGAGCGCGTCGTCCTCTTGGCCAAAGGCCCCGTGGTCGAGCGCGACGATCTACCGAAGGCGCTCCGGGAGGAGCCGCCTCGATCGGCCGGCGAGCTGTTCTCCGGCGAAGTCATTCCGTTGCGAGAGATGCAGCGAGCGTACGCCGCGTGGGCGCTCGGCAGGCTGGGTGACCACCGCACCCGCACGGCCGAGCGACTCGGCATCGATCGCAAGACGCTCGCGCGGCTCTTGGATACCGGCGACGGCGAGCCGACGACGGCGTCGTGAGACGCGCGAGCGAGGCACGCGGGTAGGACGGGCGCCGGACCCCTCACGACGGGCGCCCTCCATCCACGCGCCTTCGGGGCGCGTGCGGGCTTACTTCTTCTTGCCCTTCTTCTTGGTCTGCGGCCCCGCAGCGTGCTTGCGCGCATAGAGGCTCGCGGCCTCGGCCGACTTCGCGTCGCCGGCATAGCGAGCGAAGCGACGATCGCCGCCCTGGAAGATGCGCTTCGCCAGCTTGAGCTCCTTCAGGGCCGCCGCAGCGCGCGACTGCGGAACGCCCGCCGCCTTCGCCACCTCGCTCGCGGCGAGGCCGTTGCTCGCCTTCACCACGCGCTCGACCTGCGCGAGGATCTCGTGCCGACCCCCGTCCGCGCCGCGCCCTTTCTTCGCCGGCGCCTTCGCGGCCCCGGCCTTCTTCGCGGGCGCCGCCTTCGCCGGAGCCGCCTTGGCTGCCTTCGCGGGCGCTGCCTTTGCCGGCGCTGCCTTCGCGGGCGCTGCCTTCGCCGGCGCTGCCTTTGCCGGCGCTGCCTTTGCCGGCGCTGCCTTCGCGGGCGCTGCCTTCGCGGGCGCTGCCTTCGCCGGCGCTGCCTTCGCCGGCGCTGCCTTGATGGGTGCTGCCTTCGCGGGCGCTGCCTTCGCGGGAGCCGCCTTGGGCGCCTTCGCGGGAGGCGCCTTGACCGAAGCCGCCTTCGCGACCTTCGCGGGCGCGACGCTCTTCGGAGCGGCCTTCGGCGCGGGCTCGACGACAGCCGCGGCCTTCGGGGCCTCGGCGACCGGAGCCTCGACCTCGACGGTCGCCGCCTTGGCGGCCGTGGGTCGGGCTTTGGCGACGGTGGCGAGCGATTGCGAGAGCACCTTCACGCCGGCGAGCTGATTCTTGACGAGAGCGAGGATGGCTTCGTCCGGCATCCGTCGGACGAGTTCGATGATCTGAGCGGTGAATGCGTCGGTGGGGGTCATGTCGTCTCCATATCGCCGATACCCGATCGGCGATGATGAATGACTATGCCCTTCGGCCCCGAGCGGTCAACCCCAAACCTGTGTCATTGGGCAAGGCGTTAATGGGGAGCGGAGGCCCTCGCCGGGGCTATGGCGAGGCTCGACCTCGTCGACGGGAAAGCGACTAAGCTCCGTGTCGTGACCTGCCGCCTCTCTCGCGCATCGAATCGGAACACCGCTGGATCGCTGGCGATCGCTTTGACCTGCCTCGCGTGCTCCAGCGAGCCGGCGTCGTCGACGACCGCGCCTTCGGCGTCCGTCGTCGCAAGTCAATCGAGCGCCGGCGCCTCCTCCGCGGCAATGGTGTCCTCCGCGACCGCGAGCGCGGCGCCCGCCGCGAGCGGCGCGTCGGGATCGGGAGCGCCCGACGAAGGGATCGCGCCGCGTCGATTCCGGGGCACGTTCAAGGCCCGCAAACGCAAGGTGTCGCCTCAATCGACGGCGGAAGACGACGCATGGAAGCGCGACGACGGCAAAGCGAGCGCGGGCCCCGGAGAGCTGGAAGTCGACCTGACGCCGCACACCGTGAGGGGGACGGTGAAGGGCCCGTGGGGGACCCTCCAGATCAATGGGGAGCCGAGCGAGGGGGGCTTTGCGGGGACGCTCACCGCCGACGACGCTGCTCCCGGCCCGCACGGCGGGTTCGGCGGCGTGATCACGGGCAAGGCGGTCGGCGACGGCTTCGACGTCGAAATGCGGGTGAGCTCGGGAGACGCCGTCCTCGTCCGCGACGGGTCCGGGCACGTGAGCCCCTGAGGCGGCGCCGACGACCCCCGAGGGTCCTCCGTCAGAATCGACGCGAGGCGGGATAGCCGATCGAGAGCGGCCCCTCGACGTCCTCCCATACCCGCGCCTCCACGAAGATGCGGACGAGGTCTCCGTCCAGGTGTTGGTCTTTGACCTCGAAGCCGAGGATGTCGAGGGCGCGCTCGACCGGCACGGCCTTCTTGTACGGTCGGTCCGACGCGGTGAGCGCGTCGAAGATGTCGGCGACGCTCATCATCTTCGATTGGAGCGGGATCTCGGCCGCGTGGAGGCGATGAGGATAGCCGGTGCCATTGAGGCGCTCGTGATGCGCGCCAGCGATGAGCGCGACGCGGCGAAACTGCTTTCCCCAAGGGATCTGCGACAAGAACTCGAACGTGTGCGTCACGTGGCTCCGGATCTCGTCGATCTCGGTCGGCGTGAGAGAGCCCCGCGGCACGGACAGGCTCTGCATCTCCTCTTTCGTGATGAGCGGCATCTCGCGCCCCGACAAGTCCGTATAGGTCTCGCGCGCGACCGCTTCGATTTGAGCGAAGTCGCCCCCGCTCATGATGGTCGGCTCGTTCGAGCCGCAGATCGCAGCGAACGCGGACTCGAGCTGCGAGCGACGGAACGTGAGCTCCTCGTCGAGACGAGACAGCTCGTCGGCGCTGCCGCTCCGCTCGTGGACGACGACCTTGCGGCGGAGGACGTCGGCCTCGAGCGACCGGATCGCGTAATCGAATCGCAGGCGGATGTTGTCGAGCTGGTGGCCATAGAGCTTCTTCGCCTTGACCAACACCTCCTCGCGTACGCCGATCTTGCCGAAGTCGTGGAGGAGCGAGGCATACTCGAGCTCGCGGAGATCGTCGCGAGTCCAGCGCACGTCGCGGAAGGGCCCGGCGCTCGTGCGCTCGACGGCGCGCGCGAGGCCCACCGTGAAGTCCGCGACGCGACGAGAATGGCCGCTCGTCGTGGGATCGCGCTGCTCGATCGCCTCGACGCTCGCGCGCACGAAGCCCTCCAACATTCGATTGATCTCCGCGTAGAGAATCGCGTTCTCGAGGGCGATGCCCGCCTGCGAAGCGAGCGTCATCAAGAGCTCCTCGCTCCGCTGGTCGAACGGCACGATCTGGCGCTCGAAGTCCTCGGTGGAGCGCAATCGCAGCTCCGGGTCGCGCTTCTTGTTGATGAGCTGGATGACGCCGATGACGTCGCCTCCGCGGCTCTGCAGCGGCGCGCAGAGCATGCTCTTCGTCCGATAGGCGATCTTCGCGTCGAACGACCGATCGAACGCGAACGGCGAATGCGCGGGAAGGTCATAGACGTCGGCGATGTTGAGCGGGCTCTTGTGGAGCGCGACGTAGCCCGACATCGAGCGTGGGCTCACCGGCACCGTGAACTCGCGGAAGTCGAGCTCGATCGAGTCGTTCTGCGTCAGCTTGAAGCGCAGGGTCCTGCGGAGCGGATCGGGATCGTCGCCCTCGACGACGTAGATGCTGCCGGCGTCGGCGCCCGTGATGAATCGGCTCTTCTCGAGGATCAAGCCGAGGAGCTTGTCGATCTCGCGCTCGGTGCTGACGGCCTTCGCGATCTCGATGAGCTCGCCGAGCTCGTATCGATAGCGGCTCAGCCATTTGCCGCGGCTCTCCGCGCGGGACTTGGCGTCGATGAGCTCGAACCCGGCGAGCACGGCCGCGACGAGCTCGGTCGCCCCGGGGGACGCGGGGAGGATCGTCGAGATCCCTCTGCGAATGGCCTGCGCGAGATCGGGATCGTCGACGTCACCGAGCAGGACGAGGGTCGTCGCGCCGTCCGCCAGGTCCTCGGCGAAGGGCTTCAGCAGGTGCCGCGCCGACGACCACACGCGCGCCGGCGCGACGAGCACCGCCGCCGCGTCGCGACGCACGAGCGCGAGGAGCGGATGCGGGCGCACGACCAGTCGGTCGGCGAGGCGCGAGTCGCTCTCGAGCGCGCGACACGCCGCATCGAACACCTCGAGCCCGACGGGCACGCCTCGCGACACGTCAGCGGTCTGCATCGGAACCTCCATCAAGAGCGTGGGCGCTGCGTGAGACGCTCCGGTCGTCGACGCTACGGCACGAGGGAGACTAGCCGAGACGCGAGGCGAACGGACATCGACATCGGCGCGACGGGGCCCGGGGGCGGCGAACGGACGGGCCGGCGTCACCTCGGTCGCGGCTGCCGGGTGCGCGCCGCACGCGTCCCTCCGGCGGGGTGCGAGCACCTTGACCTTCCGTCCGGCGAATGCGAGCGTGCGACGCGCCGCCGTTTCGCTCTCGAGACGGGGCGACGTCCGAGGCAGAGAGCGCTCGTGCGTCGGGACGGTTGGTCGGGACGGCGGAAGTCGAAGTTCAAAGTCGCCTGCTTTCCGATACCCTGCGCCGACCTGCTGCCACGCGAGGATGGGAGACAATGAGGAAAGCGATCTCGGGGGTCCTGGGCATGTGCGTCGCGTTCTGGACCGGCGTCGGTGGAGCCCAGCCGCGCCCGGCGCCCGCGCCCGCTCCTGCGCCCGCTCCTGCGCCCGCGCCCGCTCCCGCGCCCGCTCCTGCGCCCGCTCCGGCTCCGCCCCCTGCTCCCGCGCAGGGCGTCGACGCGCCTCCCCCGCCGACGGGTGCCCTCGCCGTGCCCGAGGCGCCGCCCGCCCCGCCTCCGGCCGGCACGAGCGCCACCTCGCAACCGAAGCCGCCTCCGCCGCCTCCGCAGTCGTTCGGAGACGAGACGGGCATGGCGTGGAAGGCGAGCGCGAGCCAAGAGCCGAACGCCGGCTGGCACGGCATGTTCTTCCTGCGGGACAACGACGATCAATTCCATTTGTTCCCCAGCGCGTTGATGCAACTGGACTTCAACAGTTTCTTTGGCTCGGGTGTGAACGGAAAGTCCACCGCGACCGGCGGCGCTGGGCTGCCCCCGCGCTTCTTCGCGCGCACGCTGCGGTTCGGCTTCGCCGGCGACTTCCTCAAGCGATGGAGCTTCCTCGCGCTCGTCGACATCGGGACCGGCGTCGACAACGGGGACGGAGCGGCGCAGCTCTTCGCCGCGCCCCCGGGCCAGGCGCCGAACGGGTCGACCGGTCGCTATCGCCCTGTCCAAGGCGCGGCCGCGACGCTGAGCCCCGCCGATATCTGGATCAACTACAGCCTTTGCCCTTGCCTCAACTTCCAGCTCGGCCAGTACGATCCCCCGGTCGGCATGGAGCGGCGGACGTCGCCTTGGCAGCTGCCCTTCATGGAGCGCAACATGGCCATCCGCGGGTTCGTCGCGCCCGCGGGACAAGAGACCGGGCTCATGATTTGGGGCGACATCGGCGACCGCGTCGTCTCCTACGAGCTCGCGGTCGTGGGGGGCGACGGGCAGAACAGACCCCAAGTCGACACCGCCGCCGACTTCATGGGCCGCATCCTCGTGAGACCCCTCGGCAGCGTGAAGGCGCTGAAGAACGCGCACATCGGCGTGAGCGCGCGCCACGGCGAGCGTGACCCGAGCGCCGTCGGCTACAGCTACCCCGCGATCACGTCGAACCAGGGCTACGTGCTCTTCAACCCGAACTACGTCGATTCCCAGAAGCGCGACGTTCGCGTCATTCCGTCGGGCGCGCAGAACCTCATCGGCGGCGAGGTCCGCGTGCCGGTCGGTCCGGTCGACATTCGCGGCGAGGGCTACTACGTCGCCAACCACACGCGCGAGGCGATCGACGGCTATCAGCTGACGAACACGGAGCGACTCGGGACCATCAAGGGCGCGGCCTTCTACGGACAGGTGACGTGGTGGGCCGTCGGCGACTCGTACATCTCCGGCGACCCCGGCTACGAGCGACCGCAGAAGCTGAACCTCCGCAAGAAGGAGCCGATCAAGCGCGGCCTCGAGCTCACGGGCCTCGTGGCGGGCATCTTCGGCAGCTATGACGGGAACGCGCGCGGCGGAACGGACGACGACCGCACGCCCGGGTCCGCCGGCAATCCGGCGACGCATTTCAAGATTTGGCAGTTCGGCGGCGCGGCCAGCTACTGGCACTCGAAATGGGTGCGCATGAGCCTCAACTACGCGGCCTACCTCGCGCCGGGGAGCGGGACGACGCAGAACCTCGCCGTGGTCCCCGGCAACGTGACCAAGGGCGGCAATCCGAGCGCGCACACGCTCCACGAGCTCGGCATTCGCCTCCAGCTCTGGTTCTGATCGCGCGGGTTCGGATGGCGCGGGCTTGGTTGGCGGGCAGCGCTCTCGGTCGCCCCTGCGTCGTCGTCGTTACTCGGGGGCGATCCGTTTCTTTGGCCCGAAGCGTCACGGTGGGTTAACCCCCCGAGCGATGCGGCGTTGGATCGCCATAGGCGCAGCTCTCGGGCTCGTCGCCATCACGCTGCCGTACGTGCGCTCGCACACGTCGACGCTCGTCGAGAGCCTGTCGAAGGCGAAGCTCGCGACGGGCGGCGCGAAGGTGAAGAAAGAGGTCAGCCCCCCTCCGCTGACCGATCTCGATCTCACGCGCATCGACGCGCGAGGCGACGTCGTCACGGCGCCGGCGCACGGCGATCGCGTCGCGGAGCTCACCCTCGTGCCCAAATACCAACGGGCCGCCAATCGCCTCCTGCGCGACGGGTCCGTGCCGATGGGCGCCGTCGTGATGACCGACGTGCAGACCGGCCGCGTCCTCGTCTGGGCGAACTATTCGGAGGACGCGCCGCTCACGAACATCGCCGCGGAGGCCACGTCGCCCTCGGCCAGCGTCTTCAAGATCGTCACGGGCTCGGCCCTCGTCGAGAAGGGCCTCGGGCCGACGACGCGCGAGTGCTATCACGGCGGCAAGAGCCGCATCGAGGACAGCGAGCTCATCCCCGACAAGAAGCGCGACAAGTATTGCGCGACCATGGCCGAGGCGATGGGTCGCAGCCTCAACGTCGTCTTCGCGCGCCTCGCGCTCGACAACCTCGACAAGGACGACATGACGAGCATCGCGACGCGTCTCGGGTGGGGCCGCGAGATCCCGTTCGACGTGCCCGTGGCCGTCAGCAAGATCGACTTCCCCGACGAGCCGAACGAGCTCGCGCGGTCCGCCGCGGGGTTCTGGCACACGACGCTCTCACCGTTCCAAGCGGCGAACCTCGCCACGACGGTCGCGAACAAGGGCGAGATGGTGCGGCTCTTCGTCGTCGCGAGCGTGAAGGACGCCGACGGCGAGATGTACCACGGGCCCACCGAGCGTCAGGTCCTCGGTCGCGTCGTCGAGGAGCGCACCGCGCGCGCGGTGACGACGATGATGGAGTCGACGGTCGACGGCGGGACGAGCTTCCAAGCGTTTCACGATCGGAGTGGACGCGCCTATCTCCCCGAGATTCGCGTCGCCGGAAAGACCGGGACCTTGCAGGAGAACAAGGTCAATGGCTACCTCTACACGTGGTTCGTCGGCTTCGCGCCGACGGACGCTCCGGAGGTCGCGATCAGCGTCCTCGCCGCGAACCACGCGAGCTGGAAGGTCAAGGCGTCGACGGTCGCCGCGCAGATGCTCCGCGTCTACTTCGCGGACAAGGGCCGCAAGGGCGTCATCGATCCCTTCGTGATCCGCGCCCAGCGCGAGTAGTCGCGCGAGCGGCTCGAGCGCTTCGTCACGTCCCCGTCGGGTGGACCGTGCGCTCGACGTCGCGCGCCTCGAAGCAGCCACGGCAGCGCGCCTCGTAGGCCTCGCTGCCGCCGACGAGCACCGTCGCGCCCTCCGCGAGCAGACGCTGCGAGCGGCTCGCCGCCGCGCCACACACCGTGCACACGGCGTGGACCTTCGTCACGTCCTCCGCGATCGCCATGAGCTCCGGCATCGGATGGAACGGTCGACCGAGGTAGTCCTGATCGAGGCCGGCGATGATCACGCGCAGCCCCCGCGCCGCGAGCCGGTCGACGACGTCGACGAGCCCGGAGTCGAAGAACTGCGCCTCGTCGATCGCCACGACCTGGCACTCGTCGTCGACGCGCTGCTCGAGGCTCTCGCTCGTGCCGACGGCGACCGCGTCGACGCTGAGCCGCTCGTGGCTGACGATGCGGGTCGCGTCGTAGCGGTCGTCGATGCGCGGCTTGAACGCTTGCACGCGCTGGCGAGCGAGCACGGCGCGCTTCACGCGGCGAATGAGCTCCTCCGTCTTCCCGCTGAACATGGAGCCAGTGATGACTTCGATGCTGCCGCTGGACAGGACTGGCCGCATGGGAGCTACTTCGACCTAGCTCGGGGGGGCGGCAAGCCCAAAGTGCCCGCCGTTCGTCGCAACGGAGCCTCTGCGAAAAGACCTCGCCCCGGACTTGCGCGCGCGGGGCCCGGGCGTGCTAGGCTGGTAACGTGCAAGTCGTGCTGCGGAAGCTGGGTCGCGGATCACGGGCAGTGATCGGGAGACTCGTCCGCGCGCCCCGAAAGGGCTCCGTCGTCGTGATCGAGTTCTCCGACGGGATGCACGAGTACGTGACGACGCCGGTGAAGCGCGTGCTGCGCATCGCCGGGCGCGAGGTCTTCTACATCGAGACGGTCAACTCCCGGTACCGTCTCGAGGTGCGCGGTCGCGAGGTCACCCTCGAGGACGCGGTCTCCGGCTCGAGCTGAGCCGCGACGACGACCGACGGCGGTATCGCGCAGGCACGCGGTCGAGCGAGGCGAGCCGCCCGCCCGCGACACGTCGTGCGACGCGACGCCTCGGATGGAACGTTTGGGCTTGAACGTCGCCCTGCGCTTCGGCAAAGTGCGCGACCCCTACAGCAAGGAGCCGCCATCATGGCGAAAGGTGACCGCCGCAACTCGATGAAGATGAAGCGCCGCAAGGCCCAAGCCGCGAAGAAGGCGCGCATCCGCCGCAGGCGCGCGGAGAAGGTCACGCCGCCGGCGAAGACGACGCGCAAGCCGCGCGAGAAGGCGTCCGCCGACAAGAGCTGAGCCGACGCGAGACGGGAGCGCGATCGTTCGGTTGCCCCGGGAAAAATCCCGCGCACGACGATCGCGCGCGTCTCCGAAGCGCGCCCGAGCGCGCCTCAGGGAGCCCGCGAGCCCACGCCCGGTTCGTCCTCGGTGCGTGAGAGCTGCCGGTACTTCTTCCCGTCCGAGGGCGGCTTGGGATCGTCGATGCGCTCGTCGACTTCGTCGATGAGCCCGCGATCTCCGGAGATGCGCTTCTCGTCGACGATCTCCCAGCGGTCGTTGTGAGCCCAGGTCTGGACGAGCGTCGTCGTGTGGAGCGTGACCTCGTCGAGGCGCTGCCACGACACGATGAGCTCCACGTGCGCCACCTCGTCCGGCATGAGGCGCAGCCCGGCGTACTCGAGATCGACGATGCGGATCGATCGTCCCCACTGCGAATGCGAGGAGACGAAGTCGTCGCGGTTCTTGGCGGCGACGGCGTCGGTCACGATGTCCATGCGACCGAAGCGCTCGGCCATCGCGACGTTGTAGGCGTCGTCGCTGAGCTTGCGCGTGACCGACGAGGGCGTGCAGGCGCCGAGCGCGAGGCCGACCGAGACCAGACCCAGAGCGATTCGCTTGTCCACGGCTCGGCACCTAGCGGACGCGGACGCGAAGGGGCAACTTTTCGTCAGAAGGCCGACGCGGCGAGGAAGTAGAGCTGGCCGTGCTTGTACACGGCGCTCGAGAAGCCGTAAGCGTAACCCAGTCGCAACATCAGCTCGATGCGATGAGCGAGGGTCGCCGTCGTCCAGATCTCGCCTCCCACCGACGCGTGGAGATCGGGCAGGTAGATCAGGTCGCCTTGGTGAAAGAGTCGGGCGCGCTCGATCTGGAGTCGATCGAACGCGCCGGCGTAGTCGACGAAGGCCGCGGCGTCGAAGCGCTTCAGGAAGATCGGGAGCGTCGACGGCCCCCAGTTCGGCACCCAGAGCGGCGCGCGGTACTCGATCGTGGACTGGAGGTATTCGCTGCCGGAGAACTCCCCCGGGCCGTACCCGCGGAGCACGAACGCGCCGTCGTACGTGCCATTGAGGACCGAGTCGATGAAGCCCGACTTGGCGAGGTCGTAACCGCCCACGAAGTAGAGGCCGCGCTTCGCGTAGTCACCGCCGGAGACGCCGCCGCCGGCGCGGAGCGCGAGCGTCTGGTAGCCGGGCCAAGGCATCGGGATGAAGCCCGTCACCGCCGCGTCGAACGCGTAGAGGGTGGAGTCGCTCCCGAGCTCCGGGCCCGCGTAGGTCGTCCCCACGCGCAATGCGACGCCGCGGATGGAGCCGGCGGCCTCGGTCGAGCCGTCGACGGTCGAGAGCGAGTAGCTCGCGCGCACCTGCGACAGGAAGCCCTGCGGCGGCAGGATCGTGCGCGTGGCGTAGGGGTCGAGCGTCGTCGGCGCGGGGAGGTCGCCGGAGTACTTCTGCGCGGTGTACGTGATGCCGAACGCCTGATCGACGTATTGGCTGCGGACGGGCACGCTCACCGTCGAGTAGAGGTTCGAGAGCGTCTCGTCCCACGGCAGCTGCTGATCGCCGACGCGATAGCCCGTCTTGTGGGGGACGACGCTCCTCGAGACACCGACCCCGAGGCTGACCGGCAGTCCGCCGTAGACGTAGTCGATGCTGAAGCGCGGCGCGGGCGCGCCGGGGTCGAAGACGATCTGCGCCGACATCGAGTGGTGCCCGACGATGTCCGAGGCGGTCGTCTGAAAGGTCACAGCGTTGTTGCTGTAGTATCCCTGACCTAACGACAATAGGTAGTTACGTGGGCCGAACGTGGGCAGCGGGTTGTAGCTGTGCTTCTCGATCTTGACGCTCTCCGGCTCGGGGAGCGGCGCGGGTCGATCGGTCGGAGGCGGCGGCGCGGGGAGGAACCTCGTCCGGTCGATCCGCATGGCGAACAGGTCGTAGCCCTCGTGCGTGTAGCCCGTGTAGACGAGCTTGGTGCCGTCGGCGCTGATGGCGGGGGCGAGCGCGCCGTTGTGGACGTTCGTGACGAGCGAGAGCTGCTTGGTCGCGAGATCGTAGGCGTAGATGTTGAAGATGTTGCTCCGATCGGACGAGAAGTAGAGCGTCTTGCCGTCGGGCGACCACGCGGGCTCGAGATCGATCGCGCGATCGTGCGTGACGTTCTCGAAGCGGCCCGTCGCGACGTCGACGAGGCGGATGTCTCGGTAGCCACCCTCGGTCCAGACGCTGTAGGCGATGGTCTTGCCGTCGGGCGAGCAGCGCGGCGTGTACGCCTGCTCGAAGCGGGCGCTGGGGACGAGCGTTCGGCGCGGGCCGAGCGTGCCGTCGTCGTCGACCCGGGCGATCGAGAGGAAGCTCGTCGATCGCGAGTCGACGGAGAAGGCGACCATGTGCCCGTCGGGGCTCACGTCCGGCGTCGACGCGCGCCAGCCGGTGCTGAGTCGCTTGCGCGCGTGCTCCGTGCCGAGCGTCGACGTCTCGTCCTTGGGGAGGGAGAAGAGGTCGGCGCGCGAATAGAGGTTCTTGTAGAACGCGAGATCCGAGAAGAAGTAGTCGCCCTCCGGCGTGAAGGTCACGCTCGACTCGTCCGCCAGGCGGACGACGAGCGCTTCGTCTCGCTTGCCCTCGTGATCGACCGCGCCGAGCGTGAACCGGTAGAACCCCGCCTTCGCGTTCTGATCGGCGCGGTAATAGACGATCTCGTCCTCCCCGCGCCTCGCGAGGGCGACCGCGGGGACGAAGCGTGGATAGAGGACGTCTCGCCCGTGGAACGTGATGCGCACGCCCTCGCGCCTCCCGAGCGCGTCGACGGCGCGGATCTGCTCGTCGTAGTGGCGACGGAGGTGATCGTGCCAGCCGTCGTAGAGATCCTCGTACGTGCGGCCGGTGACGCGCCGGATCGCGCGATTGATCCCGAAGGGGGCCGTGGTGGCGCCGTAGTCGGCCGACACGGCCGGCATCGTGTCGGGGCCGTAGATGTCGACGATCCAGCGCAGGAACCGGGAGCCGTAGAGGTACCAGAGGTTGCCGAAGGGCCAGCGCTGCGCGTTCGCGGAGATTTGATCGAGTCGCGCGAAATTGCCCTCGAGCACGTCGGCGCGGAGCAGCATGTCGAACAGGTTCGATCGGACGCGGCCGCCGCTCGTGTACTGGCTCTCCTCCACCACGGCGAGCCCTTCGATGATCCAGCGCGGCTGGGCGGAGTTCGGCGCGAGCGTCTTGCCGATGATGCGGTTCGCTATCGCAGCAGAGCCGCTGATGTTATCCGTATGCAATATGTGCGTGTATTCGTGGGTGACGAGCCCGAGGAGCCAGTCGTCGTAGTCGCCGAGCGTCGACAGATCGTTCGGCGCGGTCGCGTAGAGGCGGATGTTGTCGTAGGGGACGGGGGTCGCGACGCCGTTCGCCGACTCGCTGTCGTCCGTGAGGAGGATCTCGGTCTTCTCCGAGGGGGCGAAGTGCATGCCGGTCGACAGCCGACCGTGGATCGTCTCCGAGAGGAGCGCGACGCGACGAGCGATGGGATCGAGCGGCTCCGGGTAGTGGACGCGGAAGTGCGCGGTCTCGTACGTGTACCAGTCGAGCGTCGGATCGTCGGCGGCCTCGGCCCCGCGGACGCCGATCGTGCCGACGAGGAGCGCGATCGAGGCGGCCACCCACCTCTTCGTCGAGCGGCCTCTCCGGGCGGGTTCGGCAGCCGAGAGGTGGCCGCGCGAGAGCGAGCTCACAGATCGTCGTAGAACATCGGCTCGCGATTCCGCGTGTAGCGGTAGACGAGCTGCCGCCCTTCGGGCGTGATCTGCGTGAGGCGCGCGCCGAAGCCGGGCTCGGAGTTGGCCTCCCCGCCGCTGTGGGGATCACGAATCCACTGCACGACGCCGGTCGCCATGAACTCGTAGTCGCCGGGCAAGAGGACGCGCAGCTTCACCGTCGTGCCCATCTTCGGGATGCGGTACGTCGCGACGAACAGGCCGCCGTGCTCGATCACGTCGTTGCCGCCGAGACCCTTGTAGAAGTTCGAGACGCTGTGCGTACCGAGCTCGACGAGGACGTTGCCGGACTCGGAGGGGGTCGCGGCGGGAGCGCCCGAAGCCCGGCCTTGCGCAGGGATCTGGACGGTGGGCGGCTGCGGCGGAGGTTGAAAGGGCGCTTGCGGGCGCTGTTGCATCGCCTGGGGCGCTTGCGCCATCGCTCCGGACGCGGGCGATGCGGTGGGCTGCGGCGCGGACGCGGGGGAGATCGCCGGCGCCGGAGCGAACTGCGCTTGCGGGGGCGGCATGTTGATCGGCGCCATCGGGGCGGACGCCGGCATGGGCTGCTGCTGCCCCGTCGAGCCCGAGCTCGGGGCGCCGAACGGGGCCGCGGGGAACGCGGCGGGCGCCTGCGCGTTCTGCATGATCTGCGTCGAGGTCCCAGGATGCACGGCGGGCTGCGCGCTCGTCGAGGGGCTGGCCGCCATGACGTGGGTGTTGCCCGGTCGAGCGGCGCCCGAGACAGGCGCGGGCTGGAACCCGCCGCCGGTGACGCCGTGCGCAGGCGCGGCCGGCGGCGGCTGCGGGATGCCGAAGGGCTGCGGCGCGGGAGCAGGCGTCGGCGCGGGAGCCGGAGCGGGAGCCGGCGCGGGAGCAGGAGCCGGCGCTTGCATGCGAGAGAGGCCGTGCACGCTGGCGAGGCTCCCCGCGACCTTCTCCATGACGACGTCGAGCGCCGGGTGGTTCACCTCGAGCGTCTGCAGGTGATCGAGCGCCTTCTTGACCGTCTGGTAGGCGATCTCTTTGCCCGTCATGTCCGCGCCTTGCGTGCGCTCGATGCGATGCAGGACGCCCATGCATTGCGCGATGATGTCCGCGACTTGCATGAGCTCGGCGGGGACGTCCTCGCTCGTTTGTAGGGCGTTCAGGGCCGCTGCGAGATTCTCACGGGCCGTTTTCGCCAGCTTTTCTGCTTGGGACAAGACGAACCTCCGCCACGAAGGACACCGTATCGGACGGGAGGCTATCACCAGCGCGCGGACCGGCGACGACGAAATCTCGAACGCCGCGGCGCGCTTCTGGACAGGAGATCAGACGTTCGTCCCGCCGAAGAGCCGCTCGAGGTCGCGGGAGGTCGCCGGGGCTCCGTCGATCTCGGCGCGCGTGATCTCGATCGCTCCGTCGAGCGTGCGGACGAGGCAGCGGCCGCCGAGGAGCGCGGACTCGCCGGGCTCCTCCAGGACGAGCGGCGCCGGCGCGGCGACCGCCGCGAGGACGGTGAGCGTGGCGCTCCCGATCTCGGTGGAGGCGCCTGGCGCCGGCGCGAGGGCGCGGATGTGGCGGAGCACGTCGGCGGTCGGCCGCGCCCACCGGATCGGGAGCAGGTCGTCGTCCGGGAACGGCGCGCTGGTCGCGCGATCGGCGCGCTGCGGCAGCTCGGGCGGGGGCGTGCCGCGCGCGAAGAGCGAGGCGACGCGCCGGAGCACGCGGAGGCTCGGTCTGTCGAGCGCGCGCGCGAGACGGAAGGCGTCCCACCGCTCGTCGATAAGAAGTGTCTCTTGCATTAACACAGCACCTGTATCGTAGTCTCTTTCTAGGCGGTGGGCGCTGACCCCGGTCTCCGCGTCGCCGGAGAGGATCGCCCAGGTCGTCGGATCGGGGCCGCGGTGGCGTGGCAGCAGCGACGGGTGGACGCCGAAGCCGCCGAGCGGCGCGACCGCGACGAGGTCCATCGGGATGAGGTTGGTCCAGTACCAGCTCACGACGAGGTCGGGGCTCGCGCGGCGGACGCGATCGATGAACGCGGCGTCGAGGACGGGTCGGACGAAGACACGCTCCGGGCCGAGCAGGCGGCGCACCCTGCGGAGGCCGACGCCGTCCGTACGCGAGATGGCAGCGATGGTGATCTCGTGGCCGTCGGCGACGAGCAGCGCGGCGGCGAGCGGCAAGCCGAGGAACGCGATCTTCATGGCGAAGCCTCGCTAGCGCGAGCCCGCGGCGGCAGCCATCGCCGGGCGGCCGAAAAGTTTCCCAGCCCTGGCCACCCTGGTAGGGGACACTCGATGGCCGGCTCCACTGCGCAGACGTCGTTTCGACAGGCACTTCGCCAGGGACACCGCTACGACCCCTCGGCGGCGGCGCGGCCGATCCTGGTCTTCGAGAACGTCTTCAAGTCGTATCGAGCGGATCAGCCCGTGCTCCGCGGGATGTCGCTCACGATCGAGCGGGGCGAGTTCGTCTTCATCACGGGGCCGAGCGGCGCGGGCAAGAGCACGCTCCTGCGCCTCCTGCATCACACGGAGACGGTCGACGACGGGCGCATCCTCTTCCTGGGGCGCGACATCGCGAGGTTGGCGCCCGACGCGATCCCGGCGCTGAGGCGGAACATCGGCGTGGTCTTCCAGGACTTCCGCCTCGTCCCC
>CAYYKK010000027.1:0-36918 GCA_964467935.1 uncultured Polyangiaceae bacterium | reverse complement strand
GGCCCGGGAGCGTCTCGCCCGCGTCGCGCGCGGCCGCGCGACGGAGCTGCTCGGTGTCGGCCCGCAGGTCGCGGTGCTCGAGCGCGCGCTCGATGGCCAGCACGAGCTCGCTCGCGTGCACCGGACGGAGGAGATAGTCCGCCGCGCCCGCGCGCATCGCCGCGATGGCCAGCGTGATCGTGCCCTGGTTCGCGAGCGCGACGATGGGCGGCGGGAGGTCGACGCGTCGGAGCTCGCCGAGGAGCGCGAGCTCGACGCGCGCGTCTCCGTGGAGCCCCAGCACGACGACGTCGGGCGCGAGATCGCTCACCGCGCGCGCGGTCGCGAGCGGATCGGACAGGCCCTCGGCGTGATAGCCCCGATGCTCGAGCTCCTGGACGAGCGAGGCGCGCGCCACGTCGTCGCTCTCCACGCAGAGGGCTCGCACGGTTCGTCGGCGTCTTCCGGTCATGTCGAAGGTTCCAGGCACATGAAATGGTACGGAGCTTTCTTTTTCGACATGGTGTGCGCGCGCCGCCATCGGGCCGAGCCCGCATTGCACGGTGGGAAAGGCCGATCCGCGCTGCGGCGCGCCGCTCGGGGTTGTTCCGAGGCGTGGGCCGTGCGATTCGAATGCCATGGGGAGGGCGAGGAAGAGGCGGCCGCGCGCGCGCGCCCCGCGGACCGAGGGCGGCGAGATCGCGCACGAGGTGAACAACCTCCTCATGGGGCTGGTCGGCTGCGCCGAGGTCGCGGTCACCCGACTCGACGAAGGCGCCATCGAGGCGGCGCGCGAGGCGATCGTGGATCTGCGCGAAGCCGCCAAGCGCGGCGCGACGCTCACGGAGCGCCCGCCCGCTCCCGAGGACGAGCCGCTCGTCGACCCGCGCGCGCTCTCCCTCGGGATCGTGCTCGTGGTCGACGACGAGCCGCTCGTGCGCCGCGCGCTCCGTCACATGTTGGACGGGCGATGCGCCGACGTCGTCGAGGTCGCGGACGGTGACGAGGCGCTCGCGCTGCTGCGCCGGGAGCCCGTCGACCTCTTGGTGTGCGACATCTCGCTGCCGGGGGCGCCCGGGCGCGAGGTCGTGCGGCGCGCGCTCGAGGCGCAGCCTCTCCTGCGCGCGGTCTGCATGTCGAGCAAGCCGCGCGCGCTGCTGCTCGCCGAGGGGCTCCTCGATCCGGCCGTCCCTTTCGTGCAGAAGCCCTTCGCCTTCGGGGATCTCCAGCTCGCGCTGTCGCCTCGCGCGCCGCCCCGCGAAGGCGCGAAACGAGGTGGCGGGGTGCTCGTCGTCGAGGACGACGAGCTCATGCGCAACGCCCTCCGCGCGCTCATCGAGTCGTGGCGGCTCCCGGTCCTCGAGGCCGCGTCGGTGGCCGCCGCGCTCGCGCTGCTGGCGGACGGTTCGCCTGGGGTGGGCGTCGTGCTCTCCGACCTCCTGCTCGACGGCGCGAGCGGGGACGTCCTCGCGCGCGCGCTGCGGCGACGAGGCGACGGCGTGCCCATCGTCTTCATGACCGGCCTCCGCCGGGAGGATCCGCTCGTGCTGCGGGCGCTCGCGGCGCAAGGGACGAGCCTGCTCCGCAAGCCATTCGATCCCGACGCGCTGCGCGACGCGATCCTCACGCACCTCGGCGAGGTTCCGGCCCCCCGGCACGCCGCGAGCTGAGCTGCGCGTTCGAGCCGAGCGACTCCTCAGCCGTCGACGAGACCGCGACGGGCCGCGAGCCGCACGAGATCGGCCGGACAGCGCGCGCCGAGCTTCTTGTTGATGTGCGAGCGATGCGTCTCCACGGTCTTGACGCTGATGCAGAGGGTCTTGCTGATGGTCGTGTTGGAGCTGCCGCGCACGATCATGCGGAAGATCTCGAGCTCGCGCGCGGAGAGGCGATCGAGCGGATCGACGCCGTCGGCCGCGCCGAGGGCCTCGGTCGGCTCGACGGCGAGGCGATCCGAGAAGTAGCGCGCTCCGCGCGCCACGGCGCGGATGGCGTCCACGACCTTCGTCGGATCGTCGTCCTTGAGGACGTAGCCGCGCACACCGGCGCCCAACGCCCAGCGCACGCGGTCGGCGTCGCCGAAGCCGCTCAGCGCGAGGAGCCGCACCATCGGCGTGCGCCGCTGGATCTCGCGCGCGGCGGCGATGCCGTCGATGCCGGGCAGCCCGATGTCGAGCACGACGAGATCCGGCGACGTCGCCTCGATGAGCTCGTAGGCGCCGCGCGCCGTGGCGGCGTCGCCGACAACCACCACGTCCTGCACCCGCGAGAGGTAGGTCCGGAGGCCCTCTCGAAAGAGGGCGTGATCGTCGACCAGAACGACTCGAATGGACATGCTCCCCCCAACCCGCACGACACCCGTGATATCCGGTTAGGATGACGGGGGCCGGCGCCGAGGGGAATACACACGAGCCTGGATGGCTCGCGCGGCGGCCTCCTCGACAGCATCCGCGGGCGCGCTCGTCGCCGCGCTCGTGACGTAGAGGAGGGTTGTCGTGGTCTTGCCCCTGTCGACGTCCGAGATCGCGCTCGACGCGATGCTCGCCTCGAGCGCGTTCGCGCGCCGTCTCGACGCCGCCGCCGCTGCCGCCGCCGAACGGCTCGCCGACGTCGCGTTCGTCGACGCGGCGCGCGCGCAGGACCCCGTCGTTCGCTCGTCGATCGCCACGTCGCCCTCGGCGAGCGGCGCGGCGTCCGCGGTCGCTGCCGCGCTCGGCCGCCCCGCGGTCCTCGAGCGCTGGGCCGCCTGGGAGCGCGTGGTCGGGTCGGACGAAGAGGGCGCAGCGCTGCCCGGTCTGCCCCTCGACGCGGGCGGCGCGTGGGTCGCGCTCCCGCTTCGCCGCGGGTCACGCGTGCGCGGCGCGCTCTCGCTCTGGCGCGCCCGCGATCCGTTCTCGGAGGAGATCCTCGCCGACGCCGCCGCCCTCGCGTCGCTCGTCGCGCTCGGCCTCGAGGACGCGATCGCCGCCGAGGTCTCCGAGGAGGCGCGCGCGGACGCCGAGCGCCGCGCCGCCGCGGCCGAGGCCACGCTGCGCGAGGCCGCTCACGCGCTCCGCACGCCGCTGAGCTCGGCCCTGCTCTGGCTCGGCGTGCTCCGCGCCGGGACGCCGTCGACGACGTCGCCCCTCGACGCGGTGGAGCAGTGCCTGCGCCAAATGCAGTCTCTCCTGGAGCGCCCGAGCTCGGCCGACGCCCCGAGGGGAAAGGCCGAGCCCGTCGCGCGCGACGATCGCGCCCCGCGTGCCCGCCGCGCGCGGCGCTAGCCGAGCGGGAACCGCATCGTGAACGTCGCGCCCGCGCTCGCCCCCGTGCGCAGCGAGACGCGCCCTCCACACCGCTCGACGAAGCCCTTCACCATCGCGAGCCCGAGACCCGTCCCCTTTCCCTTCTTCGTCGTGAAGAACGGCTCGAAGATGCGCTCTCTCAGCTCGCGTGGCACCCCGGGGCCGTCGTCCGAGACGGAGACGAGCGCCCACGCGCCGTCGCGAGCGGTCGACACCTTCACCGTGCCGCCCGTCGGCATCGCGTCCATCGCGTTGAGGATGAGGTTCACGACCGCCGAGACGAGCTCCGCCGCGTTCGCGCGGATCGGCGGCAGCGGCGACACCTCCGCGCGCACCTCGACCAGCCGTTCCCCGGCGCCTGCGCACGTCCGCGGCCTCGCGATGCGGACCGCCTCGGTGACGAGCGCGGCGGGGTTGTCGACGAGCTCGAGCCCCTCGCCGCCGTCGGAGCCGAAGCTCCGCAGGCGCGTGAGCAGGCCCGCCCCTCGGCGCAGCACGCGGGTCATCTCCGCGAGCGTCTCCCGTGCCTCGATCTGGTCGTCGCGCAGAAGACTGGAACACAGATGCAAGTGCAACGACATCGGGTTGAGGATGTTCCTGAGATCGTGCGCCACGCCGACGGTCATCTCCCCGAGCAGGCGCAGCGGCTCGGCCCGATCGAGCGCCGCGCGCGCCACCTTGGCTCGCTCGCGCGCCCGCGTGAGGCAGCTGCCGAGCCGCTCGAGCTCGAACGCCACCGCGGCCACCCGACCGAGCGCTTCGACGAAGCGACGCTCGCCGCCGTCGAGCTCGTTCTCCTTCTTCGCGAACACCGCGATGGCGCCCAGGTCCTCGGCGCCTTGCGTGATCGGGAACAAATGCACGTCGCGGTACGCGCCCTTCGCGGCCCACAAGAGGCGGCGGGCCAACGCGTCGTCGACGCCCTCCCCGTCTCCCCGCCACGCGCGGAGCCCGTGCGGCAGCGCGAACCCCTCGAGCATCGCCGCCTTGTGCGTGCCGACCGCGAGGATGCCGACCGCGTCGCACGCGAGCCTGTGCGCCACCTCCTCCGCGATCCTCGAGAGGAGCCGCTCGGGCTCGTCCGCGTGACGCAAGAGCTCGCTCACGCGTGACAGGTCCGTGTCGACGACGACGCGTCGCTGCGCGGTGAGCGGCTCGCCCCGGACGCGCTCCTTTTCTTGGTGCATGGTGAATCCCTCCCCGAGGTCATGCTCCCGGCCCGGTGCGTCGCCCGCCATAGGGCCGAGTCCGGAAAAGCCGCGCAGCCCTGCGTTTCGCGGCGGCGCGTCTCGTCTCGCGCAGCGCTGCGCGTCGCTGTCGTGCCCCGCGAGGAGGGGGACGCTCCCACGTCCACCCACGCGAAAAGCAGGCTCGCCGCGTCGATTCCTCGCGCCGAACCCCCGCCGCCGTGAGGTACGATTGGAGGCCTACGAGGAGGCTTCCGTGATTCAACTTCGACTGCGTCCCGCGACGCTCGTGTTCGGTGCGATTCTTTGTGGGGCCGTCGGCCTCGGCCTCGTCGAGGGATGCTCGGCGGGCAACGGCGGCGGCAACGCAGGCGGGAGCGGCGGCAGCCTCGCCAACGGGACCGGATCGGGAGGTGGCGCCGGCGGCAACTGCGGCTTCGGCTGCGACACGACGAGCACGGGGCAGGGACAGCAGCTCGTCATCTCGCCCGCGTCGGCCACGCTCAGCGTCGTCAACGGCCAGGCGATGACGCAGATGTTCACGGTCAGCTTGAACGGCAGCGACGTCACGAGCCAGGTCACGTGGAGCTACGAGCGCCCGGACATCGGTGACGTGACGACGGGGTCGACCTTCACCCCGACGGGCAACGCCGGCGGCACGGGCAAGCTCACCGCCTCGCTCAGCGGCAAACAGGCCTCCGCGCAGGTGACCGTCAACATCCAGAAGCTCGTCAACACCGCGAACCTCGACGCGGGCGGGCAGGCCTCGTTCGACACGCCCTCGGGCGCCGACCCGGCGATGAACGTCGTCTATCCGAACGACCAGACGGTCTTTCCGCTCGACGTGCTCGCGCCCGACATCCAATGGAACGGCGCAGGCGGCGCCGACGTGTACCGGCTCAAGATCACCGAGAAGTACTACTCGTACACCGAGTTCTTCTCCGGCTCGAACCACCACCTCATCGCCGAGTCGGACTGGACCGGCATCGAGACCTCGGGCTCCGGCGCGCAGAGCGATCCGGTCACGTTCGAGCTGTCGCGCAAGAGCGGCAACACCGTCTACCAGGGCAAGTCGCAGACGTGGCACGTCGCGCTCGGGCGGCTGAAGGGCAGCGTCTATTATTGGGAGCTCCCGGACGCGTGCGGCAACAACAACGGTCGCATCCTGCGCATCAAGCCGAGCTCGCCGCAGGTCGACACGTTCTTCGATCCGGGCGGGCAGTGCTGGGGCTGCCACACCGTCAGCCGCAATGGCAAGCAGCTCGCGGCCGAGTTCTTCAACGGCGACGGCCCGCTCGGCACGCTCGATCTCTCGGCGAACCCGGTGAGCTACGCCGGCATCAACCCGAACTCGCCGAACGGCAACTACGTCTTCAGCGCCTTCAACGACACCGGCGACAAGCTGCTCGCCAGCAACAACGACGCGAGGACCCTCAACGTCATCAGCGCGACCGGCTCGATGATCACGCCCGGCGTCCTCGGGAGCAACTGCGGCGAGCCCGCGTGGTCTCCCGACGGAAAGAAGATCGCCGGCATCTGCAACCTCCAGGGCGGCTTCTGGACCTTCGACGCGAGCTCGGGCGACATGTTCATCGCGGACATCGACCCGACCGGCACGCAGATCACGAACTCGACGATGATCGTGCCCCAGGCGGGCGGAACGGGGCGCCCCGCGTACCCGAGCTTCTCACCGGACAGCGCGTTCCTCGCCTATGGTCGGCCGACGGTGGGCTCGCGCTCGACGGGGCCGGGCGGCGTCTGGCTCGCGAAGACCGACGGCTCGGCCAAGGTCGAGCTCGCGCAGGCCGAGGGCGGCGACACGCGCAACTACAACCCGGTGTTCGCGCCGCTCCGCGCGGGCGGCTACTACTGGATCGTCTTCATCTCGCGCCGAGACTACGGTAACCAGCTCGTCGGCGCGAACCGCCAGCAGCTGTGGATCACGGCGGTCGACGATCCGCCGATGGCCGGCGTCGATCCGTCGCACCCGGCGTTCTACGTCCGCGGACAAGAGAGCTGCGCGAAGAGCGAGAACGCCTATTACGCGCTCGATCCGTGCAAGGACGTCGGGCAGGATTGCACGAGCGGCGTCGATTGCTGCGGCGGTCAATGCATCAAGGATCCGATGAGCGGCAAATACGTCTGTGGGACGCCGCCGTCCGGGATGTGCTCCGACAACGGCAACGCCTGCAAGGTCAAGGGCGATTGCTGCGACCCGCAGGCCGATTGCATCGACGGCTTCTGCCAGGTGCCGACGCCGAAGTGACGCGCAGCGCTCGGGCCTTCGCGCCCGGAGCGGAGACGAGAGGCCCGGCCCGCGCCCCCGAGGGGAGCGGCGCCGGGCTTCGCACTTCTCGTACGCCCCTGCGGCGTCAGGGACCCACGTTGCCGGCGGTGCCGTGGAGGAGCGCGAAGAACCAATCGGTCAATGCCGTCGCGTTCACGCTCGTCGTGAAGAACCCGGGACCGAGCAGATACGTGTGGGTGACGCTGGGCACGTAATACGTGCCCCAATGGCCGTGGCTCAGGTGGTTCTGCCTCAGATCGTCGAGGCCCGCCTGGTAGGTCGCTCCGGAGAGCGGCGTCTGTGACATGCAATCGTTGCTGCCATAACCATAAAACGTCGAGATGACGCTGTCCGCGGTGGAGGAGAGCAAGCCGAGGTTCGCCGAGGGCCATTTCGTCCCGAGGTAATCGGCGTAATGCACGATGCCGCCGCCGTCGGGCCCCGTGCAGGCCGGGCAATCCGCGGGCAGGGCGGCCGCGAGGTTCCAGAGCGATCGCCACTCGGATTGGAGGCATGGCGCGAGGTACGCGTCGGCCATCGGCGGGCCGGAGTCGTCGAGGAGCGCGACGGGCGTCGGGCAGAACGCGGTCGCGATGCGATCGTAATTGAAGGCCGCACCGAACCCGCCCGCGCTGACGCCGGTGACGAGCACCTGCGACGCCGTCGCCTTGAAGGTCGGGACGATCCGCGCGAGGTAGAGCGCCATGTTCTCGTAGCCGACGAACTGCTGGCCCGTCGGACCTCCGGGCACCGAGACGTTCTCGGCGCTGCCGGCGTGCACGTCGCCCGTGCAATAAGGCACGTAGATGGCATTCCAATCGGCGACGGGGTTCGCGGCGAACGTCGTGTCGAAGATGCCGGTCTGTCCGACGCTCGCGGCCCACGCGTCGAACGAGGCCTTGCCGAAGCTCGCGAGCGAGACCGCGCACGTGGCGGCGTTGAAGCACGCGCCTCCGCCTTCGAGGTAGACGAAGACCTTGTCGGACTTCGAGCTGAGGCGGACGCCGATGCCGGTCGGCGAACCGTCCCGACACTTCGCCCCGGGGATGTCGACCCACGTCCATTGATGGTCCGGCGTCGCGAGCGGAGCGCCGCCCTCGAAGGTCGGACCGGGCGGACAGACCGCGCCGCCACCCGCTCCGGACGTCGACGCCGTCGAGCCGGTCGACCCGGTCGACGACGCCGAGACGGACGCCGAGCTCGACGAGGCGCCGCCGGCGCCCGCATCGTCGCCGCTGCACGCAGCGAGCGCGACGCACGGGAGGAGGGCGATCGACGAGGGGATGCTTCGCATGGTCGCTGGAGCATAATGGGGCTCGGGACGAGGAGACAGAGTGTCATGGGGTGCGGTCACGTCTACGAGCACGTCGAAGGGGGAGAAGGCGCGTTCACGGTCGACGCCTCGCGCATCACGTTCGGGAGCGGGTGCCTCGCCGAGGTCGGGCCCCGCGTCCGCGCGCACGGAGCACGTCGCGTCGCGCTCTTCACCGATCCGCGCGTCCGCGCCCTCGCTTGCTTCGACGCGGTCCGTCGATCGCTCGAGACCGCGGGCCTCGACGTCGTCGTCTACGACGAGACCGCCGTCGAGCCGACCGACGCCTCGCTCGCCGCGGCGTCGCGCTTCGCGATCGAGGCGCGCGCCGACGCCTACGTCTCCCTCGGCGGCGGCTCCGTCATCGACACGTGCAAAGCGGCGAACCTCTTCGCCACGTGGCCCGCGCCGCTCCTCGACTACGTCAACGCGCCCGTCGGCGCGGGCAGGGCCGTGCCGGGCCCGCTCCGTCCACACGTCGCGTGCCCGACGACGTGCGGCACCGGCAGCGAGGTCACCGGCAGCGCCATCTTCGATCTGCTCTCGCTGGAGGCGAAGACGGGCATCGCGAGCCCCGCCCTGCGACCGACCGAGGCGCTCATCGATCCGACCACGACGGCGACGCTCCCGCGCGAGGTGGTCGCCGCGAGCGGCCTCGACGTGCTCTCGCACGCGCTCGAGTCGTTCACCGCGCGGCCCTTCACGCGTCGGGCCGCGCCCGCGAGCCCGCTCGCGCGTCCCATGAGCCAGGGCGCGAATCCGTGGAGCGACCTCGGCTGTCGCGAGGCGCTCCGCCTCTCTGGCGCGTACCTCGAGCGCGCCGTGCGCGATCCGGCCGATCGCGAGGCGCGCGAGCAGCTGATGTGGGGCGCGACGCTCGCGGGGATCGCCTTCGGCAACGCCGGCGTCCACGCGCCGCACGGCATGTCGTACGCCGTCGCGGGCCTCGTCCGCTCCTTTCGCGCGAGCGGCTATCCGGGCGAGGGCCCGCTCGTGCCTCACGGCATGTCGGTGTTCCTCAACGCGCCCGCCGTGTTCCGCTACACGGCCGTGGCGAGCCCCGAGCGACACCTCGCTTGTGCGGAGCTGCTCGGCGCCGACGCGCGCGGCGCGGCCCCCGACGACGCGGGCGAGGTGCTCTCAACGCGGCTCGTCGCGCTGCTCGGGGCCGTCGGGCTGCCGAGGGGCCTCGCCGGCGTGGGCTACGGCGCGGGCGACGTCGACGCGCTGACGGAGCGCGCGCACGCGCAGCAGCGGCTCCTCGTCAACGCGCCGCGGGAGATGACGCGCGAGGTGCTCGCCGATCTCTTCCGCGCGGCCCTCGACTACGGCTGACCGCTGCTCGACAATGACGCCGATGAGCCACGACGAAGAGTCCCCCCCGAAGAGCGCGCGGCTCGTCGAGACCGTCGATCGCTATCGGCATTTCGTTCCCATCACGACCCGGTGGATGGACAACGACATCTATGGCCACGTGAACAACGTCGCCTACTACAGCTATTTCGACACCGCGGCGAACCACTACCTCATCCACGAAGGCGGCCTCGACATCGTCAAGGGGCCCGTCATCGGTCTCGTCGTCGAGTCGCGCTGCGTCTACCAAGGTCCGCTCGCGTACCCCGATCCGGTGCGCGCCGGGCTCCGCGTGCAGCGGCTCGGCAAGACCTCGGTCACCTACGGGATCGGCATCTTCAAAGGCGATGACGCGCAGGCCTCGGCCTTCGGTCACTTCGTGCACGTGTTCGTCGATCGCGAGAAGCGCAAGCCCGTCGCGATCCCCGAGCCGCTCCGCGCTGCGCTGGCGAAGCTCGTCGTCGAACCTTGACGTCGGCGCGCCCTCGGCAGGATTCCGCCGCCGCCGATTGTGTGCTGTCGCGTTCGCGCGCGCGCCTCGGCGCGCCATGATGAGAACCATGGCGATCGAGCGACGCACGTCGAAGGGCCGCGGCCGCGGAGCGATCGGGGGAGCGTGTGCCGCGCTCCTCCTGTCCGGCTGCTTCGGGATGATCTCGCACAGCTACACGCACACGGCCCACGAGAGCTACGCCGCGAAGGCCTCGGGGTGCGACTTCGACATCCAATCGACGGGCCCGAGCGCGGCCGACTACTACGAAATCGGGACGGTGGGCGGCTGCTCGGGCACGAGCGATCTGGCCGAGTACAAGGAGCAGATCGCGCCCTTCGTCTGTCAGGCGGCGGGCGATTTGGTGATGGCCGAGATCAACTCGAACGGCGTCTATTGCCGCGGCATCGTCTTTCACCGCCGCACCGACGGGCCTCCCCCGGGCTGAGCAGGAGAAGGATGGCGCGGCCGTCACCGCGCCGCGAGCGACCGCTCGAAGAACGCGGCGACACGCGCAGTGTATTCGGCGGAGACGTCCGCGTAGCCCCCGTGCTCGGCGCCGGGCACGATCCACATCTCCTTCGGCGCGCCGGCCGCGTCGAAGAGCCTCTGCATCGCGGTGACCGGGGTGTCGGTGTCGCGATCGCCCGTCGCGATGAACAGCGGCCGCGGCGCGACGCGGGCGATCTCGTCGATGGGGCGCACCTGGCCCGGATCGATGCCCGCTTCCCGGAACGCGTGCAGCGCCGCCGCGGTCGAGAGCGCGCCGAACTTTCCGAACTTCCAACGGACCTCGTCCTCGAGCGAGGTCCACGTCGCGTTCAACAGCACCGCGCCGATGCGCGGATCCTCCGACGCGCCGAGCGCCACGGTGGACGCGCCGATCGAGAGACCTTGCGCGCCGACGCGCTTCGGATCGACGTCGTGCCGCGCGACGAGGAAGTCCACCGCCGCGCGCAGATCCCGTCGCTCGGTCGCGCCCCACGTCACGAGCTCGCCGTCGCTCTCGCCGCTCGCGCGCGAGTCGTAGACGAGCACGCCGAAGCCGCGCTTCGCGACCGCGGCCGCCTCCGGCAAGAGCTGCATTCGATTGCCGCTCCCGCCGTGAACGAAGACGATCGCCGCGCGGTTCTTCGACGGCGCGTACCAGCCGCGCAAGACCAGGCCGTCCTCGGTGTGGAGCGCCACGTCCTCGAGCGGTCCGAGCGACGCTTCGGCCGCGCGCCGATCGGCGGCGGTCACGTGCCTGCGCGGGAACGCGAGCGAGCGCGTCGCGGCGCGTGCGAAGCGGAACGCGATGATCGACGCCCCCGCGACGAGCGAAAGGATCGCCGCGAGCAGCAAGGCCCCCGCGCGGAGGCGCCGCCCGCGCCGAGCCCTCTCGAGATCCTCGCCCACCCGGACGCCATACCACGTCGGTCGGTGCGCCTCGATCGGACGGGCCGATCGTGCGCGCCTCGACTAAGCTTGCGCTTCGTATGGAGCGAACGGGCACGCCCTCGCCGGTCCTCGCGCCGATCGTCGCGGTCGTCGCCGCGCTCGTGCTCGCCGCCTGCTCGTCGTCCGACAAGGCCTCGGGCGCGGCGGCGTCCTCCGCCGCGAACGACCGCGCGGCCTCCGAGGAGCCTCGATGGCGAGATCGCGCGCCTGCCCGCGCGGACACGCCCCGCGAGCCTCCGCAGCGAGACGATCCGAACGATCCGAACCGCCTCGTCTACCTCGTCTCGAAGGACGATCGGCTCTTCTCGTTCAATCCCCGCTCCGAGGGGCTCGGCGCGTACAAGCTCGTCGGTCGGCTGCAATGCAAGACGTACGGCGAGCCGCAGTCGATGAGCGTCGACCGCCACGGCTTCGCGTGGGTCTTCTACGACTCGGGCCAGCTCTTCAAGGTGAGCCTCGAGGACGCCTCGTGCCGACCGACGTCGTACGTGCACCCGAGCGGCAATCACCTGCTCGGGATGGGCTTCACGTCGGTCTCCCCCGGGTCGTCGGCCGAGCGGCTCTACGTCGTGAGCCCCGACTTCGGTCTGTCGACGCTCGACACGTCGACGCTCGCCGTCAGCTCGAGCGGCAAGCTGCGCGGCATGGCCGAGCTCACCGGCGGCGGCGACGGCAAGCTCTTCCATTTCGAGTCCGCGACGGCGCAGCTCAGCGAGATCGACCTCGCGACGGGCACGCTCCGGCCCGTCCACAAGTTCGAGCACCTGCGCTACTTCAACTCGTTCGCGTTCGCGCGATACGCGGGGCGATTCTACGTCTTCACGGCGACGAGCCCGTCGCCCACGACGACCACCGAATACGATCCTGCGACGAACCGCGAGCGCGTGCGCGACGCGTCGATCGGGTTCGCGGTGGTCGGCGCCGGGCAGTCCACGCTGGTGCCTCGGTCGGACGGCGGCGCCGAGGTCTCCGAGGACTTTCCCCCTTAGCGCTCGGGCGGGACGCTGTCGGGCTTTTCGGGCGGGACGCTGTCGGGCGGGACGCTGTCGGGCTTTTCGGGCGGGACGCTGTCGGGCTTTTCGGGCGGGACGCTGTCGGCCTTTTTTTCGGCCTCGACCTTCTTGGCCTCGACCTTCTTGGGCTCGGTCTCTTCGCTCTTCGCGGGCGGCGAGGCGTCGCTCCTCGCGGGCGGCGGCGAGCTCACGCGCGCCTTGAAGATGGGCTTGAGATCGCGCAGCGCGACGAGCGCGAAGAGCAGCACGCCGAGGATGCCGATCCCCTGGCCGAGCGACATCGCCGCGATCACCGCGAGCGGCACGGGGTGCAGGATCGCCCACGACATGAGCCCGAGCGAGACGAGCACGAGCACGCACGCCACCTTGATGAGACGCGGCGTACGGTGGCTCATCGCTTCACCTGCTGCACCCAGGGCGGGTGCGGCGGTCCGTGGCAGCCCTTCGCCGCGCACGAGATGCTGTGCTCTTCGATCTTCGCGGCATGCACGCGGTGCTCGAGCGGCGCGTTCGGGCGCAGCGGATCGTGGCAGGAGAGGCAGCGGCGCGTGTCGTATGGCTTGTAGAGCTTCGGCGGCTCGTGCCCGGGGCGCGTCCAGTCGTCGGTGTAGAACTCCCAGACATGCCGCATGCCGCCGAGCTTCGTCGTGACGCCGCCGAACATGCCGTAGTCCGAGTGGCAGCCGTAGCAGGCCTCGCCGCCGTACTCCGGCACGCGCCCGTGGAGCGCCGCGAGGTTCATCGCGCTCTTGTCGTGCACGTTGTTCACGTACGACGTCATGACGTGACATTGGCCGCAGAACTCGACCGACTTCGTCGTCTCGAGGTTCGAGACGTTGCCGAGGATCGCCGCGGCGGTCGGCACCACGAACAAGGCAAAGAGCAAGAGCAGCTTCACCGCGCCCGTGAGCGGCGGGGCGCGGAACAGAAAGCCGAGAATGAGCGCCGCGGAGATCGCGCTCAGCCCGAGGGCGATCATGCCGAGCCAGGAGATCGTCACGGCCTGGAGCCTAATCGAACCGCGCCGACGCCGTGAGCACGGAGTGGACGTGAAGCGTCGCGAACGGTCTGCGGCGTGACGCAGCTTCTGCGCGGCTACGTTGCGGCATGTATTGTGGATTGACCCTTTCAACGTGTCGTTGCGGCGCGGCGCAGGCTTTGCTTAAAGCCCGCCTCATGCGATTTCCCTGGCTCTGGTCCGTCATCGCTGCCGCTGCAGCCGTCGCCGCGTGTGAAGGTCCCGTGGGTCCCGCCGGGCCTGCCGGCAAAGACGGCAATGGAGGGGGGCAAGGCAGCCAGGGCGACCCGGGCGCCAAGGGCGATCCCGGCACGCCGGGCACGCCTGGGCAAGGGGCCTACAACACCGAGGCGGGGCTCAAGCTCGAGATCGTCTCGGCCACGATCGACGCGAACAACAAGGCGCACATCCGCTTCCGTCTGACGGATCCCGCCGGGGTCCCGCTCGACGAGGACGGCCTCTACACCGAGGGCAAGGTCGAGACGCGTTTCGTCCTCTCGCACCTCGTCCCCGAGGCGAGCCCGCCGCCGAACACGACGCCCGTCGCTCATTACAAGGCGTACACGACGCTCACGCAGACGAGCCCCATCACGGGCAACTCGGCCGTCCAGCCGACGAACGACACGGGCGGCGTCTACACCGTCATCGACGCGAAGAGCGGCCTCTACGACTACCAGCTCGCGACGGATCTCGGCACGGTCGACGCCACGCAGACGCACACGGTCGGCGCGTGGGCTTGGCGCGACGTGGGCGGCAAGACGTACGTCGCCAACCAGGTGTTCGACTTCCGCCCCGACGGGCAGGCCGTCACGGTGCGACGCGAGATCGTGAAGACCGAAGCGTGCAACGGCTGCCACAACCCGCTCGCGGTGCACGGCGGCTACCGCCGTGAGACCGGCCTCTGCGTCCTCTGCCACAACGACGACGTCATCGATCCCGACACGGGCAACTCGGTCGACATGTCGCAGATGATCCACAAGATCCATCGCGGCAAGGATCTGCCGAGCGTGAAGGCCGGCAAGCCGTACCAGATCATCGGCTACATGCAGAGCGTCAACGACTGGTCCGACGTGACGTTCCCGCAGCCGCTCCAGAACTGCGTGACGTGCCACACCGGCGCGCAGGGCGACGTCTGGAAGGATCACCCGACGCAGGACGCGTGCGGCGCCTGCCACGACGACACCTACTTCGGGCCGCTCCCGGCGCCCTCGGGCCTCGTCGCCCACGCGGGCGGGCCGCAGGCGGACGACACCAACTGCCTCGTCTGCCACAAGTCCGATCCTGGCGCGCTCGAGAGCATCACGCAGAAGCACTACACGGTGTACACCGATCCGTCGGCGACCCAGCTCACGGGCGCCTTCGTCTCCACGTCGAACACGGGGCCGGGGCAGACGCCGCAGGTGGTCTTCACGATCAGCGCGAACGGCCAGCCGCTCGACATCCTCGCCAATCCGATGACCAGCCTCTCCATCACCATGGCAGGGCCGACGACCGACTTCGCGAGCTTCGTCACCTACAAGATCCAAGGCACCGGCGCGGTCGGCACGCTCGCCGCCGACCCCAACGGCTTCCGCTACACGTTCCCGGCGCCGATCGACGCCGCCGCCACGGGCAGCATCGGGCTCGCGCTCGAAGGGAACATCCAGGCGAGCTCCACGGCCCCTCGCTACAACCTCATGAACCCCATCACGTACGCGGCGGTCACCGACGCCGCGCCGGTCGCGCGCCGATCGATCGTCACGACGGGGCAATGCAACTCGTGCCACGACCACCTCGAAGGGCACGGCGGGACGCGCCGCGCCGCCGAGTATTGTTCGTTCTGCCACAACCCCAACAAGGTGAACGATCAGCGCGTCGCGCGGTTCGAGGCCACCGACGCCGTCGCGCACTCGGTCGATCTGCGGACGATGATCCACAAGATCCACATGGGCGAGAAGCTCACGCAGCAGCCCTACGTCCTCGGCGCCTTCCCCGCGCCGTCGAAGGCGAACCCGGCGGGCACGCCGACCGACTTCGGCAAGGATCTCTACCCCGGCGATCAGCGCTCGTGCGGCACGTGCCACGTCGCGGGGAGCTTCACGCTGCCGCTCGCGGACAACCTCTTGCCCACGCACGAGCAGACGCTCCACTGCACCGAGGACCCGGCGGCCGACGCGGACAACTACTGCGACGCGCGCACGGTCTCGAAGGACGTGACCACCGGGCCGACGGCGGCGGCGTGCCTCGCCTGCCACGATCAGCCCGCGACGCGCGCGCACGCCGTCACCAACACCGATCCGGCGACCGGCGCCGAGGCGTGCGCGACCTGCCACGGCCCCGGTGACGCGTTCGACGCCGCGAATGGCCACACGCTGGATCCCTGATCCCGCGCGCGTCCCGTCTTGGGCGCTCGCTGCCGCGATGGTGGCGGCGGGCGCCTTCGGCTGTCGCGTGGAGCGGTCGTACCCCGCGGGCGACACCGTGCACGCGCCGGGCTTCGCGAAGCAGGAGAGCCCCGACTTCCACGGGACCTACCTCGCCACGCACGGCTTCCCGCTCGCGGACTGTCGCACCTGTCACGGCGACGACTACCACGGCGGATCATCGCAATCCAGTTGCACCAAGTCCGGTTGCCACACCGAGGGCGTCGAGGCGTGCGACACGTGCCACCAGGCGAAGCCGACCACGGGCGCGCACGGCGGGCACGCGCTCGCGTGCACCGAGTGTCACCCGAGCCACGACAGCGCTCGCGAGGCAGACCACCCCGACGGCAAGGTCGAGCTCGCGTTCTCCGCGCTCGCGCACGCCGGCGGCGCGATGCCCGCGTACGATCCGGCGTCGAAGACGTGCACCGACGTCTATTGCCACGGCGGTCGACCTCGCGTCTGGCAAGAGAGCGGGCAGCTGGGCTGCGACGGCTGCCACGACGATCCGCCCGCGTCCCACGCGCAGTTCGCGACCGCGCAGACCGATTGCACGACGTGTCACGGCTCGATGGCGAACCACATCGACGGCAAGCTCGACGTCGCCTCGCTCGGGTGCGACGCGTGTCACGGCAAGGGGCCCGACGGCGCGCCGCCGCCCGGGCTCGGCGGCGTCGCGTCTTCGCCGGCCGTCGGCGCCCACGCGCGCCACCTCGACGCCACGCTGCCCGATCGCATCGGCAAGGTGGCCCGCTGCGACGCTTGCCACGTCGTGCCCGACGCCGTCTCCTCGCCCGGGCACATCGACGCATCGCCGCCCGCGGACGTGAGGCTCGGCACGCAAGAGTCCTACGATCCGACGACCCGTCGCTGCACCGTCGACTGCCATTTCGATCGCGACCCGGGGCCGCAATGGGACGACGCCTCGGGCCTGGCGCGCGCGTGCGACGCGTGCCACGGCATGCCGCCGGTGAAGACGCGCATCGGGACGCCGCACCCGCCGGCGGCGCCGAGCCTCTCGGTGTGCGTGACGTGCCACAAGTTCGATCCCACGACGCACGTCGACGGGAAGGTCGACTTCCAATGAGGGGCCTCGCCGTCGCGCTCGCGGGGGCGCTCGCGATCTCGCCCTCGAACGCGAGCGCCGATCCGCTGCGCCTGCGCGCCGACGTGTTCGCCCAGACCCCCGACACGACCGGGTTCGTGATGCTCCAGGCGGAGGCGCGCGAGCGAAAGCCCGTGCTCGTCGACGCGGAGGCGCTCGTGTGGACGGGCGTCGGGCTCGACGCACGCTCGACCGCGCAGCCGCTCGGCGAGGCGGTCGTCGCGTCGGTGCGCGTGCGCGATCCCGATCACGGCCTCGAGGCGCGGTTCGGTCGGCTCCTCTTCCACGGCGGCGCGATCCGTCCGATGCATTTCGACGGCGCGGTCGCGGCGGTGCGCTCCCCCACCGGCGCCGCGCTCGAGGTGTTCGGAGGCGTGCCCGTGCTGCCGGCGTTCCAGGGGCGCAGCTTCGATTGGGTGCTCGGCGGTCGCACGACGCAAGCCATCGGCACGGTCGCGAACGTGGGCTTCTCCTATTTCCAATTGCGCGACACCGGGCGCATCGCGCGATCGGAGCTCGGGCTCGAGGGGGCCGTCTACCCGGCCAAGTCCCTCGCGCTGACGTCGACCGCCGCGATCGACACGTTCCGAATGGGCCTCGCCGAGGCGCGCGTGTCCGCCGTCGTCCACGACGCGATCGATCGGCTCGAGATCTTCGGTGTGCGTCGCAACCCGAGCCTGATGCTGGCCGCGACGTCGCTCTTCGCGGCGCTCGGCAGCTACGACTCCGACTCGCTCGGCACCACCGGGTTCTGGCGCGCCGCGCCGCGCCTCGACTTGTCGGCGACCGCGTCCGTCGACTTCGTCTCGCACCGCGTCGGCGCCTCGCAGTCCCTGCGCGCCGAGCTCAAGCTCGACGACCGAGGTCGCGGCGCGATCGGGCTCGACGCGCGTCGCGTCTCGATGCCCGACGCCTCGTGGACCGGCGGGCGAGGCTGGCTGCGCGTCCCCATCGTGTCGCGCCTCTCGGCGTCGACGGAGCTCGAGATCGCCGTGCCGGACGCGGCCCGCGGGCGCGGCGCCGTGTGGCCGTGGTGGCTCGTCGGTCTGCACTACGCGCCGACGAGCTTCCTCGACGCCGCCGCCGCCTTCGAGACGAGCTCGACGCCGCTCTACGCGCGGAGCTTCGGCGGGCTCCTCCGGCTCTCGGGCACGTGGGGGACGCCGTGAAGCGCGCGACCTTCGCCCTCTCGGCGGCGCTCCTCGGCGCGGCGCTCCTCGGCACGACGTCGTGCGCGGCGATCCTCGGCATTCGTCCCAAGGCGTCGCAAGAGCACTCGTTCGAGCACCGCGAGCACGCCGTCGCGGGCGTCCATTGCCTCTCATGCCACGAGGGCGTCCAGCGCGCCGGCGACACGGGGCCGCTCCACCTGCCGTCGACGGCCACGTGCGTGAGCTGCCACAAGACCCCGCACGACACGCACGATTGCAATGGCTGTCACGGCCTGCCCTACACGCGCGCGGAGGTGACGCGCGCGCGCGAGGTCCTCCGCTTCGAGCACGGCTCGCACCGCACGAGCACGAAGGCCGATTGCGTCCGCTGCCACGCCGACGCGTCGAGCGGCTCGGGCGTCATGCGCCCGCGCATGGCCGACTGCCTGAGCTGCCACGGCCACGACGAGGAGTTCGCGAAGAAGGACTGCGACGGCTGCCACGTGGATCTCCACCGCGAAGGCACGGTGCCCGACGATCACCAGATCCACGATCCGGACTTCGCCAAGGATCACGCCGCCGCCGCGACGCGCGACGACGGGATGTGCGCCTCGTGCCACGCCGAACGATTCTGCGCGAGCTGCCACACCGGTGGCATGATGCCCGTCGTGCCCTCGCGCCTCGCGTTCGACGAACCCAACGGGGGCGGCCTGCACCGCGCCGGTTTCCTCGCGCGCCACGCCGACGAGAGCCGCAACGCGCCCGGGCTCTGCACGACGTGCCACGCCCCCGAGTCGTGTCAGAGCTGTCACGCGCGCAAGAAGCTCGACGCGACCCAGGCGGAGTCGCGGAACCCGCACCCCGCCGGCTGGGTCGGCTTGCCCGGCACGCGCAACGATCACGGCCCCGCGGTGTGGCGCGATCCAGCCTCGTGCGAGGCGTGTCACGGGGGCGCCGGCGAGGCGCTCTGCGTGAAGTGCCATCAGGTCGGCGCCGGCGGCGGCAACCCGCACCTGCCCGGCAGCCGTCCGACCGGTGACAAGAACGCCCAGCCGTGCGTCCGCTGCCACGTCGGTGGTCGTTGATGCTCTCGCGCCTTCGCCGCGCCTTCTGGCCGCTCGCGCTCGCGCTCGCGTCGATCGCCGGCGTCGCCTGCGGCCTCTTCTCCGGCGACGCACCGAAGGGCACGGACGCGGCCGCGACCCAGACCGATCGCGCGAAGGCCGCGCACGCGAAGGCCGGCAACACGGCGTGCTCCACGTGCCACGAGGCCGAGCACAAGGATCCGGGTTGGCGCCTCCGCGCGATGCGCATCGGCCACGACGTCTCGATCAACATCAAGGAGCAGACGAGCTGCACGTGCTGCCACCTCGGCAAGATCGAGGGCTTCGGACCGCCCATCGCCGAGCGCTGCAAAGACTGTCATCAGGACGTGCACGTCACGATCCCCGCGATGGCCGAGACGCATTGCCTCGCGTGTCACGACCTGACGAGCGGACAAGACATTCGGCTCGGCGCGCGGGAGTGCCAGCGCTGCCACGGCGCCGACGCGACGAGCGCCGCCGCGAGCGACGCGCCCGCGATCGACGTCCACGGCGACGAGCCGTGCGAGGCGTGCCATCAGCCGCACGAGGAGCCCTGGGTCATCGAGCAGCGCTGCAGCGATTGCCACGGCGGCAAGGAGAACGTCGAGCACGGCGACCCCGCGCGCAAGCAGCAGCTCGTCTGCCGCGACTGCCACAACCCGCACGAGAAGGCGGGCGAGGCGAGCGGCCGGTGCGTGCCCTGCCACGAGAAGAACGATCCGAAGGACACGTTCGCGTCCACGATCTTCCAAGGACACGACGCCTGCACCCACTGCCACGCGCCGCACGCGCTCGAGAAGACCGAGGCGAGGCGCTGCACGGCTCGCCATCAAGAGAAGGTCACGACGACCGGGCCCGCCGAGCACCAGAGCTGCCAGAGCTGTCACTCGACGCACGCGCCGCGCGACGTGAGCTCGGCGACCTGCAACAAGTGCCACCAGAAGATCTCGGTGAACCACGCCGGCGGCTCGACCGAGGCGTGCACCACCTGCCACGATCCGCACGGCGGCTCGAAGGGCCACCCCGTCGCCGTCGCGTCGTGCTCGAGCTGCCACGCGCAGATCGGCGAGAACGAGCACGCCCATTTCGATCAGAAGGTGGCGTGCGAGACGTGCCACAAGCCGCACTCGTTCCTCGCGGGCGCGGCGCCGAAGTGCGCGAGCTGTCACGCGGCGGAGGCGCAGCACGCGGCGAAGCACACCGACTGCGTGAACTGCCACGGCGACGCGCACGCGACGCACGGCGGCGCCGGCGCGTGCGCGAGCTGCCACGACAAGGAGAGCACGTCGCTCACGGCCGGCCACGGGCCGTGCACGCAATGCCACGACGCCCACCAGGCCTCGCTCCTGCCGAAGGCGCGCGAGTGCACGAGCTGCCACGCGAACAAGGCGAGCGGTCCGCATCAGAGCGTCAAGGGCGCCTGCCAGACCTGCCATCGACCGCACGGCCCCGAGGGCCCCGCGGCGCCGCCCGCGTGCACGAGCTGCCACACCGCGGCGAAGCAGGCCGGCGGCATGCACGCCGTCTCCGGCCACGCCGAGTGCACGAAGTGCCACACGTCGCACGGCCCTCCGAACGCGAGCCGCGAGAGCTGCCTCTCCTGCCACACCGACCGCCAGAACCACGAGCCCGCGGCGAAGGTCTGCACGGGCTGCCACACGTTCAAGGGGTTCTGATCGTGGACGCTGTGTCGCCGCCACGGGTGCGCTATGCTGGTTCGATGCGTCTCGAGAAGTGCTTGCCTATCGCTTTGCCCGTCTTGCTCGCGCTCACGAATTGCGCGCAGGGCTCCACCCTCGGCACCGGGGGCGACGGAGGGTCCGGCGGTACGAGCGTCTCGACCAAGGCCTCCGGCCCCACCACGAGCGCCGACGCCACGAGCGCGAACGGCCCGTCGACGAGCGCGAACGGCCCGTCGACGAGCGCGAACGGCCCGTCGACGAGCGCGAACGGGCCTTCCGCCCAGTCCTCGAACGCCGCCACGTCGGTCCAGGCGTCGAGCGCGGTGACGTCGGTACAAGCGAGCGTCGCAGCGAGCTCGTCGAGCGGGATGATGGGCAACTGCGATCCGTTGAGCCCTAGCGCCGTCTGCGGCGCGAGCATGCACTGCTTCCCGCAGGCGAGCGGCACGCCGGTCTGCGCCGGGCCGACCGGCGCGGGGGGGCCCTATAGCGCGTGCTCCACGCCCGCCGATTGCGTGGCGGCCGACCAATGCGTCGACACGGGCGATCCGTTCGCGTTGCCTTGCTGTCTCTCGTGGTGCGCGAGCGATCTCGACTGCCCCGGCTCGACGTGCACGTTCCTCTCGCCCGCCGTGTACGTCGGGGCGACCCAATACGGCGTCTGTTTCGACGGCCTCGGCGGCTGCTGATCGCGCGCGGCGGCTCGGCATGACGAAGCGCCGCGACCCGCACGCTCAGGGCGATCTGCCCTTCGCCGCGCCGGTCGATCCGGAGCTGCCGTCGACGCGCTACCAAGGCAGCAAGGCGAAGCTCCTGCCGTGGATCGCCGAGATCCTCCGCGCGGAGCGCTTCGACACCGCGCTCGATCTCTTCTCCGGCACCGCGTCGGTCTCGTACCTCCTCAAGTCGCTCGGCAAGCGCGTCCACGCGAACGACGTGCTGCGCGCGAACGCGGAGGTCGCGCGCGCGCTCGTGGAGAACCCGGGCGTGCGCCTCGAGGAGCGCGACGCGAAGGCCCTCACGACGCGGCGACCCGACGCGACGTACGACGACTTCATCGCGCGCACCTTCGACGGCGTGTTCTTCCTCCCCGAGGAGAACGCGTGGCTCGACGTCGTCTCGCGCAACATCGCCCTCATGCCGGACGGCCCGCGAAAGAGCCTCGCCTATTTCGCGCTCTTCCAAGCCTGCTTGAAGAAGCGCCCCTTCAACCTCTTTCACCGCAAGAACCTCGATCTGCGGCTCGCCGACGTGAAGCGATCGTTCGGCAACAAGCGCACCTGGGACGCGCCGTTCGAAGAACACTTTCTCCAGGCCCTCGGCGAAGGCAACCGCGCCGTCTTCGACGACGGCCGAGCGCACGTCGTCACGGCCGAGGACGCGCTCCGGCTCGAGGCGGCGGCCGATCTCGTCTACCTCGATCCGCCGTACATGAACGGCCGCGGCGAGGCGACGGACTACCTCGACTTCTATCACTTCCTCGAGGGCCTCACCGAGCTCGACGCGTGGCCGAGCCGCATCGCGCGCGATCGCGCGCACCTGCCTTACGCGCGTCGCGAATCACCGTTCGCGTCGAAGACCACGGTCGGCCCCGCCCTCGCGAGCCTCTTCGAGCGACACCGACGCTCGACCCTCGTCGTGAGCTATCGGAGCGATGGCGTGCCCTCGACGGGCGAGCTCTCCGCGATGCTGACCGCGGTCGGCAAGAAGGTCAGCGTGCACCACGCCGATCATCAATACGCGCTCTCGACCAAGCGGACCCGCGAGCTCCTGTTCGTCGCGCGCTGACCGACCCTTGACCCGAGCCGCGCGAGGAGTACATGCCTCAGCGCATGGTTCACCGCCTCGCCGCCGCCGGACGCTCCGCCCTCGCGGTCGCCGCCGTGGCGCTCGAGCTGTTCGGCGCCGCCGGCTGCAAGCGCAAGCCGCCCCCCGAGGAGACGGTCGACGGGTGGGCCCTCGCGCGCAAGGCGCTCACGAGCGGTCGCGAGTGCTTCGCCGCGCGCCCCGAGTACTGCATCACCGATCCCGCGTTCGTCGACGCCGCCATCCAGCCCCGCCTCGACGAGCTCTACGGCGGCGAAATGCCGCTCCGCAAGGTGAACGCCGACGCCATCGTGCGCGCGTCGATCACCGAGTACCGCCGCGCGATGATGAAGCCCGAGAACATGCTGCGCGTCGAGGAGCTCGTGCGCGAGCGCTACGGCAACCCCAAGATCACCATGGAGGGGGACGAGGTCGTCGTCGACATGGGCGTCGTCCCCGGCCCCATCGGTCCGTCGCTCGCGACGAGCTCCCTCCGGCTCGTGAGCAGCGAGCTCATCGAGAACGGCTCGTGGAAGGAGAGCGAGGCGCACCGCGTCCTCTCGAGCTTCGCCAAGAAATACCCCGAGAAGCGGCGTGTCCGCGTCGGGGTGACGATCGTCTCGGCGCGCGGCGGCATGGAGCCCGAGACCTATCGCTACTTGCGCGACGACAAGCGCGTCGCGGTCTACCTCGGCGACGACGCCCACACCACGAAGCCGCTCGCGGACGAAGGAGAGCTCGCCACGGTCCCGCTCTCGCTCGCCGCGCTCGAGCCCTGCAAGATCGAGCTCGACGCGGGGCCCGCCGGTGAAGCCGCCCCAGGCGATCGCGCGCACCTCTGCCCCGCGCTGCCCGAGCCGCCGAGCGACGATTGAGCGCGCCGCGCCGCGGAGCAAGTCCGCGACGAGGGCCCCCTCTTGCGTGCCTCGGACCGCTCGTCTACGGGACCGGCATGCACCGATTCGCTCTCGCCCATCGCCTCGCCGTCGCCCCGGCGCTCTCGCTCGGCGGCCTCCTCCAAAGCGGTCTCCTCGCCCGCGGTCTCCTCGCCCGCGGTCTCCTCGCTGGGGGGCTCCTCGTGGGGGGTCTCACCGCGTGCAGCCTCACCGCGTGCGGCCACGCGCCTCCGCCGGTCGCCGCCACCCCGTCGCCCCAGATCGAGGCCACGATCAAGAGCGAGGCCTCCGCGGCCGCGCCCGACACCGAGATGGTCGGCCAGCTCTTCCGCGGCGTCGCCTACGACAAGGGCGAGCTCACCGATTGGCACGTCGAGCTGACGAAGGGCAACTGCTATTGGTTCATCGGCGCCGGCGACTCGGGCGTCGAGCGTCTCTCGGTCTACGTCTGGGATCAGGGCAACAGCCGCGTCGCGCAGGAGCGCTCGAAGACGAACACCGCCGTCGTGCAGGCGTGCCCCAAGTCGACCGGCACGTTCAAGGTCGAGGCGAAGGTCATGGGCGGCGCCGGACACTACGGCCTCGGCGTCTTCGCGAAGGCCGCCCCCGAGCCGCCGCCCGAGCCCGTGAAGGAAGAGAAGAAGGGCCCCGATCTCGAGGCCATGATCCAGAAGGACGCCGCCGCGCAGGCCCCCGGCGCGACGCTCGTCGGCGACTACTACGCCGCGCAGAACGGCAAGATGGATTGGTACACGACGCTCTCGCGCGGCAAGTGCTACTGGTTCATCGGCGCGGGCGGCGACGACATCGACGACTTCTACATCTACCTCTGGGATCCGTCGAACAAGCGCATCGGCGAGCAGAAGTCGACGGGGCACAAGGCGACGTTCGGCCACTGCCCGAAGGAAGACGGCATGTTCCACATCCAGGTGAAGACGGACTCGAAGAGCGAGCAGTTCAAGCTCGGCGTCTTCCAGAAGGCGAAGTGATGGACGACACGGGTGCCCAAGCGGAGCGCGCGTTCGAGAAGGCGGCGGACGCGACGCTGCACGCGCTGGAAGAGCGCCTCGCCGCGCTCGGGCTCGATCTCGAGGTCGAGCTCTCGCTCGGCGTGCTCACGCTCGAGCTCCCCGACGGCGCCAAGTACGTCATCAACAGCCACCGCGCCGCGCGCCAGATCTGGATGGCCGCCGAGCGCACGGCCTGGCACTTCGATCCGGTGGACGGGGGGCGGTGGATCGCGTCGAAGACCGGCGACGAGCTCTTCTCGACGGTCGCCGCCACCTTGTCGAAGAAGCTCGGCCGACCCGTCGCGCTCTAGGTTCTTCGGCCGTCGCGCTCCAGGTTCTTCGGCCGTCGCGCCCGGGGTTCGCTTACGATGCGGGCGTGCCCCGGGCGTCCTCGATCGCGCTCCTCCTCGTCGCGCTGACCTCGCCGCGCGTCGCGCTCGCCTACTGCTTCGCCGCGACGTGCCAGGACGGCGCGGCCACGATCTGCGACGGCGATCCCGTGCCCGACGGCTGCGCGCCGCTCCGCTGGAAGAGCGCGTGCGTCGGCTTCAGCGTGCAGCGCGACGGCTCGCAGAAGCTCACCGCCGACGAGGTCGACGGGCTCGTCCGCCAAGCGTTCAGCGCGTGGGCCGACGTCGACTGCGGCGGAGGGCAGGGGCCCGGCTTCGTCGTGCAGGATCTCGGGCCCGCGAACTGCGACAAGGTCGAGTACAACAGCGACGCGGGCAACGCGAACATCATCGTGTTCCGCGAGACGAGCTGGCCTCACCCGCCGAGCGCCGGCCACGACATCGCCCTCACGACGACGACCTACGATCCCGTCACCGGCGAGCTGCTCGACGCCGACATGGAGATCAACGCGGCGAACTTCGATCTCACGACCAGCGACACGATGGTCCAATACGATCTTCCGAGCGTGCTGACGCACGAGAGCGGCCATTTCCTCGGCCTCGCGCACAGCTTCGATCCGACCGCGACGATGCGGCCGAGCTACGAGCCCGGCAACCTCGACCTCCGGCACCTCGTCGCCGACGACGCGACCGCGATCTGCTCGCTCTACACGCCGAACCCCAAGCTCGACGCGACCTGCAACCCGCTGCCGCGACACGGCTTCTCGCCCGACTGCAAAGGCTCGCAGAAGGAGGGCACGTGCGCCGTCGGCTTCGCACCCGCGAGCTCGACGGGCGCGCTCTCGCTCGCGCTCGCGACGTCGCTCGCCGCCCTCGGCCGCCGCCGTCGTCGGTCGGCGCGCGCCGTCGTCTAGAGCCCGAAGCGGACGCCCGCGCCGGTGACGAAGCCCGTCAGCGCCACGCCGAAGTCGAGGTCGAGCGCGACCCAACGCGCCGGATCGACCTCGAGCCCGATCTCGGGCAGCATCACCCACGGATAGAGCACGGGACGCACGCCGCCGTCGCCCCACGCCTTGTCGGGGTGGTTGTTGTAGCGGAGCGCGTCCTTGTCGAGCTGGTTGCAATAGCGGAACGTCCCCGCCGGGTTGTTCGGCCCTTTGCACTTTTGGTAGCTCGCCGGATCGTTCGGATCGCCCGTCGGATACGCCTGCGTGCGGACGAGATCGCCGAAGCTCATCCACCCGACGCCGACGCCGCCGCCGATCCGCAAGCTCACCCTCTCGGCGTCGTCGAGCGGGAGTCGGTAGAGCATGCCGAGCTTGAGCTCGAGCCCGAGCAGGTTGCTCTCGACGATCTCCCACTCCGTGTTCGGTCGTCCGTGCGGCTTGAACGGCGTCGGCCCCATTCGATAGCTCGTGAAGCCGAAGGAGGGCTCGAGATCGAAGCGCCCGAAGCGCTTCGTGAGCACGACCTCGGCGCTCGGCTCGAACAGCGTCGTCCCACCGTCGGCGGCGATGTGCATCCAGAACTTCGGGATGAGATCGCCGCGGAAGCGGCCGCCGATCCACGTGGTCGGGCGCGTGTCGCGTCGGGGCGCGAGGGGCTTCTTCGCCCCGCCGAGCTTGACGAGGTGCACCGGGTAACGCCGGCGCGCGCGCTCCTGCAGCACGATCGTGTCCTCGATGCTCTCGTAGCCCTCGGCGGTGATCGCGATCCTCACCTTCTCGTCGGGCGGCACCTGCGCGCCCTCGGACGGATCGTCGACGACCGAGTCGTCCACGCGGATCTCGACCCCGGCGACCGCCGGGCTCACGTCGAACGTGATGCGCGGGATGCGCGCGTCGAGCACGTCGACCTTGTCCTTCGCCTCGGCCTGCGCGCGCTTGTCGTCGTGGCTCCAGTCCCGCTTCGGCTTCTCCTCGGCGAGGCTCTGGTAGAGGTCGCGCGCGATGAGGAGATCGCCCAGCGACAGGTGGCAGCCCGCGAGCGCCGCGGTGGTCGTCGCCGCGTGACGCTTCTCCTCGGCCTTCTCGAGCAGCGGCATCGCCTTCACGCAGTCGCCCTTCTTCGCGAGCGCGACGCCCCTCCTCCCATCGGCCGAGAGCGGCGTCGCCGACGCGGCCCGGGGCCACGCCGAGAGGAGCGCGGCGGCGAGGACCCCGAGGGCGCGACGGTGGAAGAGGGCGGGCAAGGAGGCGTTCCGGCGACGGGGCGGCGAGCGGCGCCCTACGGACGAGCATGCACGAACCGCGGTCGTCCTTGAACAGATTCGTGGTCGCCCGCGCGCTCGCCCGGACGTGAATTGCAACCGGGCAGCGAGGAGACTAGCCTCCAGTCGAATGTCTCAGCTCCTGGACGACCGCCCGCGAGTCCTCGTGGTCGACGACGAGAAGGTCATCCGCGACATGCTCGCGGAGTTTCTCGGCATGGAGGGCTACGTCGTGAAGACCGCCGAGGACGGCGTCGCCGCGGTGAGCGAGCTCCGGCGCGAGCAGTTCGATCTCGTCCTCTCCGATCTCAAGATGCCCAAGATGGGCGGCATCGCCCTGCTCGAGGAGATCGCCAAGACGTCGCCCGACGCGCTCACCGTCATCATGACCGGCTTCGGCACCGTCGAGACCGCGATCGACGCGATGAAGCGCGGCGCGTACGACTACGTGCTCAAGCCCTTCAAGCTCGACGAGGTCGTGCACGTCGTGCAGCGCGGCCTCGAGAAGCAGCGGATGGCGGCCGAGAACCTGCGCCTGCGCGAGGCCCTCTCGCTCTACAAGGTGAGCGAGGCGATCGCCGCGAGCCTCTCGCTCGACCAGGTCCTCGAGACCGTCGCCGACAGCTGCATCCACGAGCTCTCCGCCGATCTCTACGCGGCGTGGCTCGACGACGGCGAGGGCGGCTTCTTCGAGCGGCAGCACCTGCGCGGCGCGGGCCTGCCCGAGGGCGCGAACGTCGGCACGATCGATCCCCAGGCCGTCGTGCGCCGGCTCGGCGAGGCGGGGCAGATCCTCGAGCAGGGCGTGCGCGGCCTGCACTGCTTCAAGAGCGAGCCCGATCTGCCGCTCGTGAGCTTCATGAGCGTGCCGCTCAAGATCAAGCACAAGATCATCGGCTTCCTCGTCGTCGCGTCGTACACGCAGACGCGCCGGCTCGAGGAGGGGCAGCGCAAGCTCCTCAGCATCATCGCGTCGCGCGCCGCCGCGGCGATCGAGAACGCGCGCCTCTACGAGGATCTCCAAGCGACCTTCCAGCAGACGATCGAGGGCCTCGCCAAGGCCATCGACAAGATGGACCGCTACACCGCCGGCCACTCGGATCGCGTCGCGCAGTACGCGGTGCACCTCGCGCGCGTCATCGGCCTCGGCCCCGTCGAGGTCGAGATCGTGAGGCAGAGCGCGCTCATGCACGACATCGGCAAGATCGGCTGCGTGCTCAACCTCAACAAGCCCGGCAAGCTCACGAACGACGAGTACGACGCGTTCAAGAAGCACCCGACGTACGGCCGCGACATCCTCGATCCGATCAAGTTCCTCCACCCGCTCATCCCCGGCGTGCACCTGCACCACGAGCGCTGGGACGGCCGCGGCTACCCGCTCAAGATGAAGGGGCACGAGATCCCGATCATCGCGCGCATCATCGCCGTCGCCGACACGTACGACGCCATGACGAGCGATCGCTCCTACCGGCGCGCCCTGCCGCACGCGGTCGCGATCGCCGAGATCCAGCGCTGCTCCGGCACGCAGTTCGATCCGGACGTCGCGCACGGCTTCACCGGCAGCATCGTGGGCTTCCGCGACGAGCAGACGGGCGAAGGCAAGAAGGTCCCCGACTGAGGAGTGGGGCCATGGAACGCACCGCGAGAGCCATCTTCCTCGGTCGACGACGCTACGCGCCCGTGCACGCGTGGCAGCGCTCGCTCGTCGAGGCGCGCAGCGCGGGCGAGATCGGCGACACCATCCTCCTCCTCGAGCACGAGCCGGTCGTCACCCTGGGGCGCGGCGCGAAGCAAGAGAACGTCCTCTTGAGCCGCGAGGCGCTCGCCGCGCGCGGCGTCGATCTCGTCGAGACCGGCCGCGGCGGCGACGTGACGTTCCACGGCCCAGGGCAGCTCGTCGGCTATCCGATCCTCGATCTCAAGCCCGACCGCTGCGATCTCCGCAAGTACGTGCGCGCGCTCGCGGAGATCATGATCCTCGTCGCGCGCGACCACCACGTCGAGGCCGGCACCGTCGACGGCCTCATCGGCGTGTGGGCCGATCGCGACAAACCCGACGAGTGGGCGACGGCGCCGTGGGCGCGCGAGCTCGTGAAGATCGGCGCCATCGGCGTGCGCGTCTCGCGCTGGGTCACGATGCACGGCTTCGCGCTCAACCTCGACGTCGATCTCGCGTCGTTCGGCGTCATCGTGCCGTGCGGCATCAAGGAGCACGGCGTCGCGTCGATCGCGTCGCTCGTCGGACGCTCGCGCTCGGTGCGCGAGGTCGCGCTCTCGCTCCCCGCGCACCTCTCGACGGCGCTGTCGCTGCGCGTCGATGGCGTGCTCGACGCGAGCGACGTCGACGATCCGACCGAGCTCTTCGGGCTCTCGGCGGAGCGCTCGCGCTCGTGCCGCGGCGAGCTCGGCCGGCAGCTCTCGGGGGGCGTCGGTGTCTGACGATCCGCCTCCGTCCGAGCCGCCCGCGCGCCGCTGTCCCCGCTGCGGCGGCAAGCCCGCGCCGCCGCGCCGGCCCACGAAGATGAACCCCTTCCTCCCGAAGGTGCGTCACCTCACGTGCGTCGATTGCGGGCTCGACTACCGAGAGGACGGCCGCCCCGTCCGACCATGAGGCGCTTCGTCCGGCACCGGCTCGGGCTCTTCGTCCGGATTGCTCTCTGGCTCTTCGGTCTCGCCGCCGTCCTCGTCGTCGCGACGCCGTTCGTGCTGCTCCGCCGCTCGACGATGCGCGCGTCCGCGTGCCTCGCGAGGTTCCACGCCGCGCGCGGCCCGAAGCTCCCCGACTGCAGCGCCGACATCCCCGCCCTGTCGAACCTCGCGCGCTATCCCTTCTTGCGTCACGACGCGACGTACCGCGCCGAGGAGCTGTGGTCGCGCATCATGGTGGCCGAATACGAGAACGCGTGCGTCGGCAGCCCCGATCCGCGCCTCCGCCACGACACGGCGAAGTTCGTCGACGACGCCGAGACCGTCGTCGGGCGCGGATCGCGGCGCATCCAGCTCGACGATCTCGGCCCCGTCGTCGCCGCCCCGCACCTCGGCAAGACGGCCGCCTCGATGGGCGATCGCGCGACGCTCATCGAGCACTTCGATTGGTGGGGCCTCTGGTCGGTGCGCAAGCACGCGATCGACGCGGCGCTGCTCGAAGGCGACGTGCCGAAGGCCGTCGACATGGCGAAGCGCTACTACGATTGGGATCCGCGCGATCCCGATCTCCGCACCGCGATGGGCGCGGTGCTCTGCCTCGGCCCCGATCCGGGCAAGGGGCTCGAGCTCTTGACGCGCGTGCCCGGCGATCGCGCCGAGAAGCGCTACGCGGCGATCGCGCGCAACTACGGCGAAGTGCTCGCGGTCATGGAGGCGTGCGCGAAGAAGGCCGGCGTCGACGTGCCCGCGCCGCCTTCGACCACGCACGCAGGCATCGCCGACGTGGCGCTCGCGCGCCTCGTCGAGGAGCTGCGGCTCGTGCAGGCGCCCGCGCTCGTGCACGAAGCGGGGGACAAGGCGATCGCGCTCCTCCAGGATCCGCACGGGATCGACGACGATTCGCCTTACGCGCGCGCGATGCTCCTCGCCGCGCTGGTCGCGTACGACGATCGCATCGGGGACGAGAAGGGGCCCGTCTTCGTCGCGGACCTCGCGACGCCACGCGACAAGGACGGCGTGCTCTCGCCGCCGATTCGGCTCTTGCCGCGCGACCTCCTCGACGAGCCTCCGGGGGTCGTGCCCATGCTGTCGGCCGAGGCGCTGGTGCGCGCGGCGTCGAAGCTCGAGGCGATCGCCGCGCGCGCGAGCACCGGCGGGTCGGCGCCGAGCCCAGCCATTCCGCTCCATCGCGCCTCCGCGGCCCTCGCGATCCACGCGGCGATCGCTGCCTCGCGCGCGGGCGACGTCGACACCGCGCTCGCGCAGATCGACCTCTCCGCGCGCACCGCGAAGGCGCCGCGGCGCGACGTGGCGCTCGGCGCGGCGAGCCTCGCCTACGTGGGCGGCGACGCCAAGCGCGCGCTCGATCGGCTCGTCGGTGACGAGGGCGACGACGCGGGCGTGGAGGCGGAGATCGCGTTCGTGTCGGCGGTCGCGCACGCGTCGCAGCACGATCGCGCCGCGGCGAAGGCGGATCTGGCGCGCGCGACGGGGCTCGCGCCGAAGGCGGACGATCCGCGGCTCGCGCTCGATCTGCGCTGGCTCGATCTCGCGCTCGGGGAGGCGCCGAAGGGTGGGGGGCCGCTCTTCGCGCCGGTCTACACGGGAATGGCGGATCCGACGGCGCGCTGGGAGGCGTCCGGCGAGGCGGCGATCGGCGCGAACCTCGAGGCGTGGCGACGCGCGTTCGGGGCTTCGGACGCGGACAAGAGGGCCTTTCGCTATGCGGTATTGCGCGTGCGCGGCGACGCGCCGTCGTTCGCCGTGCCGTATTTGGTCGCGGGCGGGCGCCTCTTGGGAGAGGACGGCGCGGCGGCGGGCGTCGAGGTGTGGCTCGACGCGCTGAGCGCGGACGACGCGCCTCGCATGTCGATGTCCGCGTACGCGTGGAGTCGCCTGGAGGCGGCGCGCATGCGTGGGGATGAGGCGGCGAGCGACGCGTGGAAGGGCCGGCTATCGAGGATTCGCGCGGTGAAGAGCGAAGACGCGGATCTGGAGATCGCGCGCTTTCTCGGCCTGTGATCGGGAGCTCCGGGGTCCATGCGCGCGAGGTCCCTGGCGCACGCTCGGAGGGGGCGAGCGACGGGCGTCGACGCGGAATGGTCGCGGCGGTCGCGGCGTTCAGGCGCGCATGTCATGGGCTCGGGGGGTCTCCGTCGCGCTCGGGGTGTCGATCGCGTCGCTGCTCGGGATCGCGAAGGGGGAGGCGCGCACGGTGCACGGCGCGCATCGGACGTGCCGCTACCAGGAGAGCTTCGAGACCGTCGTGGTCGATAAGCCGCCCCCACGGGAGGCGGCGCGGGTGTCGGCGCTGCTCGACGCGCACGCGAAGGCGTTTCGTGAGGGCCTGCGCGCCGAGCTCGCCCGCGCGTGCGAGGACGGGATCGACGACGGGGTGCCCACCGCGCTCGACGTGCATTGTGAGGTACCGTTCGCGTCGCGTCGGCTGGTGAGCGTGGGCTGCGATGGATATCTCTACGTCGGTGGCGCGCACGGCACGAAGTCGTCGTGGACGACGAACCTGGTGCGAGGCCGGCGGCGCGCGCTCCGCTTGAAGGAGCTCTTCCGAGCGCGCACGAAATGGTCCTCGACGCTCGACCGTCTCGCGTCCGAGGCCTTCGCGCACGAGACGGGCATGAGCGAGCCCGACCCGATGCACGCGCACATTCCTTGGGATCGAAACTTCGTCGTGACGCGCGAGGGACTTCGCTTCTACTTGGAGAGCTCCGATCCGTACGTCACGGGGAGCGTTCGTCCGTTGGTGCCGTGGTCGGCGCTCCGAAGGCAGCTCAGGCCGTCCATGAGGGCGGTGTTCCTTCGGCACCCCGGGGGGCGACACGGCGCTCGGTAGCGCGGGGGGGCTGGAGGTCCGGACCCCCCCTGCAAAACTGCAAGGGACGCGTGCAGCGCTGCCCATCGACCGCGCCGACGACGCACCTCACTCTCGGCGCATGGCACACCTCACTCCCGAAAAGATCCTCCAGACCGGTCTCGCTTTCTGGCCCGCCAAGATCCTCCTCTCCGCCGTGGAGATGGGGGTCTTCACCGAGCTCGCCGACGGGCCCCGGAGCTTCGAAGCGCTCCGCGACCGGCTCGGCCTGCACCCGCGCGGCGCGCGTGACTTCCTCGACGCGCTCACCGCCCTCGGCTTCCTGAAGAAGGAGGGCGACGTCTACCAAGGCACGCCCGAGACCGATCTCTTCCTCGACAAGTCGAAGCCGTCCTACGTCGGCGGCATCCTCGAGATGGCGAACCACCGCCTCTACCCGTTCTGGGGTCACCTCACCGAGGCCCTGCGAACGGGCCTCCCGCAGAGCGAGATCAAGGGCGGCGGCCCCGGCTTCTTCGAGCTGCTCTACGCCGACCCCGCGCGCCTCGGCGAGTTCCTCCGCTCGATGACCGGCCTCTCGCACGGCGCCAACCTCGCCATCGCGCAGAAGCTCGCGTGGGGCGACTACGAGACCTTCGTCGACGTCGGCACCGCGCAGGGCGATCTCGCGGTCCAGATCGCCAAAGCGAATCCCCACCTCCGCGGCGTGGGCTTCGATCTGCCCGAGGTCGCTCCCACCTTCGAGGCGTACACGAAGGCGACGGGGACCCAAGGGCAGCTCACGTTCGCGCCGGGCAATTTCCTCGAGCAAGATCTCCCGAAGGCGGACGTGATCCTGATGGGCCACATCCTGCACGACTGGGATCTCCCGACGAAGCGCGCGCTCATCCAGAAGGCCTACGACGCATTGCCCGAGGGCGGCGCGCTCGTGGTCTACGAGGCGATCATCGACGACGCGCGCTCGAAGAACGCGTTCGGCCTCATGATGAGCCTCAACATGCTCGTCGAGACGACCGGCGGGTTCGATTACACGGGCGCCGATTGCATGGCTTGGATGCGCGACGCCGGATTCAAGACCATGCGCCAAGAGGCCTTGGTCGGGCCCGACTCGATGGTCGTCGCCCTCAAATAGGGAATTGTCCTCGCGCGAAGCCCGACGCGTTCGCCTCGAAATACGAGGAGAGCGCGTCGGCGACCGCGCGGACGCGGGCGGTGTCGCGCGCGCTCTCGTGGAATACGCAATAGGCGGCGTTCGAAAAGATGAGCTCGTCGAACACCGTGACGAGCTCCGCGCGGCTCGAGCCCATGAAGGCCGGCAAGGCGCTGATGCCGCCGCCCGACGCGACGACCTGCACCGCGAGCTCGATGTTGTCCACGCGGACGACCTCCGTGGCGTCGCCCTTGTGGTCGTCCATCCACTTGAGGCCGCCCACGGTGTGCATCGTGACCGGGAACGTCACGAGCGCGTGGGCGGGCAGCTCCGCGACGGTCTTCGGGAGCCCCCGCGCCGCTTGGTAGGCCTTCGACGCGTAGACCTTCCATCCGGTGTCGGCGAGCTTCCGCACGACCAGATCGGCGCCCGTGGGGCGATAGGCGCGGACGGCGATGTCGCTCTCGCCCTTCGCGAGATCGAGCGAGCGGTAGTCGCCGCTCACCTCGCACTTGAGGCTCGGGTGCTTCTCGCGTGCGGCCTTGAGCGCGAGCATCACGTGCAGCGTGAACCCGGGCGGGCACGTGAGGCGCACCGTGCCGGAGAGCTCGTCCTTCGCCGCGCGGAGCGCCGCCGACGCCTCGCCCACGATGGCCTCCACCCGCTCGGCGGCCGCCAAGAGGAGGCGTCCCTCGGCGGTGAGGGCGAGCTCTCGACCTCCGCGCACGACGAGGGCCGCGCCGACGGACTCCTCGAGCGCCGCGAGCCGTCGGCTCACCGTCGACTGGTCGACGCCGAGGCACCGCGCCGCGCCCGCCACCGAGTGCGCGCGCGCCACCGCGAGGATGATCCTGAGATCGCTCCAGTCGGGCTCCACGATCGACCAGCGTACGACACGAAGCGAGCGTCGCGCGCCCCTTTCGAGCGCGCTTGGATCGTCCGTCGCGCTCCGCGTCGGCGCGCGCACGGGGGAGGAGCGCCTCCACACCGAGCCGCGCCGCCCAGAGCTCGAGCTACGGGTGCCGGAGAGCTCGTCCGGGCTCCGTCATCGTCGGCTTTGCTCTTCGACCAATGTCTCGAAAGCCTGGCGAGGCGGCTCAGCCTCGTCTGCTCTACGGTGGCGATCAAGGCATAGCCACGTCGGGTCAGGTCGAAGACGAGCCGTTCGGCATCAGCGTCCTGCTCGACGTGGACCGCGACGTCAACGTCTCGGGTGGTCCGCGGCTCGGCCCTCGCGCTGACCGCCAGTCCTCCCACGACTGCCCATTGCCGGCCGAGCTCGTCGAGATCGATCGCAATGCGCTCCAATGCCCTCGAGAGGCGGGTTCTCACCGCGGATCGTTCTCGTCGGACCCGTCCGAATAGTCGCCTTGCTCGGCCCCCGGATGCGGAGCGAGCCAAGCACCGATGGCCGCCTCGATCTCCTCGTCCGTCGCGTCGGGTCGCTCGCGACGGACCTTCGCACGCACCATGTCCTCTGCGTCCTGGAAGAGCTCCAGCGCAAAGCGGAGCCTCTCTGCTGCCGTGTTCCCGTCCGACGCCACGACGGCAGCGTCCGACAGCGTGCGGCCGTGCGCCCGGGAATCTCGGTGCCTCTTCGCCGACGGCGCAACGCTTGGCGAGAGACGGGCTGGCGCTTCGGGGGGGGAGGGGGTCGTCGGAGGGGAGCTCTGGGGGGCGGATCGCTCCCGCGCGGGGGTCCTTCGCGCGGTCGCGCGAGCTTGTAGTCCGCGGCGCTGGAGGGCTCGCCGGGGCCCAGTCGCTTCGCGACTACCCGGCGAGAGCTAAAGGGGTCAACGCTGTTGCCGGCCGCGGCCTGACAGCGCTCGCACGACCGCGCGAAGGACCCCCGCGCGGTCGCTGGGTGGGGGAGGGGAGCTCGTGGCGGGGGGCGGAGCCGAGGGCCAGCCTCGCCGACGGAAGGGCTCAGGGTTGGGGGAGCTTGTCGATGGCGAGGCGGACGACGAGCCGCACGTCGTTTCCTGCCGCGTCGTTGGGAAACGCTTTGGCCCACACGTAGCCGCCAGCGATGGCGAGGCCGTCGGCTTGACCTTCGCTCCAGGTGTAACCGGGAATGACCGGCAGGTGTCGGGTCGCGAAGTCGGCGGCGCGGACGAGGCGAACGTCTTGGATGCCGACGCGAATCGCCGCCCAGCCGTCGCCGAACGCGGGCCTCGGGATGACGTGGGTCGGGCTCGTCCAGAGGTATTTGGGGGTCAATGCGGCCGCGCTGGCGACGGCGGGGCTTCCCCAGAGCTCGATCGTCTGGAACTGGTTGATTCCCAGATAGCCCGTCGAGCGCGTCCAAATCATGTATTGCCCATCCGTCGTGAGGGCATCGTACGAGGTCGAAGCATCTTCGAGCAGCGGGGTCTCCTTTCCGTCGCTCGTGACGGCCCAGATGCTCGAAAGACCGCCCGTGAACGCGCGGTAGAGGACCGCCTCTCCGACGGGGCTCGCGTCGACCAGGTCTTGATAGGCCACGCCCGGAGGTTGCGGTCGAACGGTGATTTGGCTGCTCGGCCACCGGACCGTCAGGTTCCCGTATTGCTCGTCGACGGCCAAGACCGCAGGCGACGGATTGACGCCGCCGCTCGGGATGAGGGCGGGGCCGGGAGGAAAGAACGATTCGATGTCGTCGGGGGCGAGGAGGAGATGCTCGGGCGCGCCCGCCGCGATGATCGGTGAGGTCTCGGCGCTGAAGCGCACGAGCTCGAGTGCGGCGAAACCATTCGCCGAGAGCCACGGTCCGTTGGCCCCGCAAGCGGAGTCGGGGATGTTCGAGCGCCACGCCCCGATGGGATGGTCGTCTTCGTAGATATCCGACTCCCACCATCCCGGCGAAACCATCTTCGAGAGGGACAAGTACGTGTGGCCCGAGACGGCGGCCGCGCCCAAGAGGCCGCCGAAGCCCCAACCCGATTGCGCAGCCCAGGGTGCATCCAAATAGCCGCATCCGTCAGGCATGAAGGGGCATGTCTGCCAGCTGAGCGAGGGGACGGACGCGATGTCGTCGGGCACGAAGACGGCGCAATCGGGCGGCGCCCACGGCCAGAGATGCCACCCGTCCGGGGCAGCGATGGTGGGAATGGGGAGCGGTGTTCCCGCGTCCGCTCCACCCGCGCCCGCGCCCGAGGTGACGCCCACGGTCGCCCAGGCTCCCGCGGACGACGTGCTGTTCGTCTGCGGCGGGCTACACGACGCGGAGACCAGATAGACGGCGAGGACCCGCA
>CAYYKK010000026.1:0-36933 GCA_964467935.1 uncultured Polyangiaceae bacterium | reverse complement strand
GCAGGGTGCGCGCCGCGCGCCTCGGTCGCTACGCGGCGATCGGGGTCGGCGTCGTCGCCGCGGGGCTCGCGCGCGCGCTCCGCTCGACCGACGGACCCGCGGCCGCGGTGGAGGGGTTCGTCGTCGGCACGTGTCGTTGGTCCGCTTGGATCGGTGCGGGCTCGATCGCCCTCAGCGCGGCGAATCTGCGCGCCGTCACCGACCGCCGTGACGGGCTCGAGATCCTCGCGTTCTCGCAGGGGGTCTCGCCACGAACGCTCGCCGCCGCGCGGCTCCTCGCCACGTCCACCGAGGCGACGCGCAGCATCCTCGTGCCCACGCTGATCGTCGGCGTCGCGGCGCTCGCGTCGTCGGGGAGCGGACGCGTCGCGCTCGTGCGCGTGTGGCTGCTCTTCTTCGCCGCGATCTTCGCGGCGTCGAGTGGCCTCGTGCTCGGGGCCCTCTCGACGCTCGCCGATCGTCTCCGTCCCGCCGGTGGCCGAGGCCTGCTCGTCGCCGTCGTGCTCGCGCCCTGGGCGGCGCTCGATTTGGTCGGTCGCGGGGTCTACAGCGTGCCTGGCGCGCTCGGCGCGCTGCTCTCGGTGGGGCTCGAGTGGCTCGGGCTCGGGAGGCTCGCTTGAGCGCGCCGCCTCGAACGGGCGCCGCGGGCGAGCCACCCTCTCTTCAGATGACGTTTGCAACAGCATCGTTGATGCTAGAGAACGTGTGGTGCAGGGACGCCGCGGGGCCTCGGGGCGCCGCGCGCGGCGCCGTGGTCGATCTCCGCTTGTCGCGTGGACCCGGCGTGGTCGCGGTGGTGGGGGCCCCCGAGGACGGCACGCTCGCGCTCGTCGACGTGCTCTCCGGTCAGCGGCGCCCGGAGCGCGGGAAGGTGCTCGTCGAGGGGAGGCGGCCGCACGAAGACGCCGCGCTCCGATCGCGCATCGGCGTGCTCGGCCACACGCCCGATCTCGCCCCTGGACGCTCGGTGCTCGCGAGCGTCGAGCGAGCGCTCGGCGCCCGAGGCGAGGCGGTGAAGACGGCGCGCGACGTGCTCGGCGAGGCCGGCCTGTCGGCCCTGGGTGCGCGCGATCCGCGATCGCTCTCGTTCGCCGAGGCCCGCGCCGTCGAAGCGGCCCTCTCGCTGTCCCTCGCGCGACCGGCCCTCGTCGTGCTCTCGGAGCCGCTCGCCGAGGTCGCGTCCATTCCATCGTCGTTCGTGCTCGAGCGCGCGCGCGCCGCGAGCGAGCGCTGCACGGTGGTCGTGATCACCTCTTCTCCCGCGGACGCGCGCCGCCTCACGTCCGGCTCGGCGGGGGACGTGGTGCTCGCGCTCCACCGTGGGGCTTTCGCGCGGGCGGGCGACGCCGAGGGGAGGCTCGTCTTCCCGCGCAGCGCCGAGCTCTCGGTGTGGGTGAGCAGCCGGCTCCGCGAGCTGACTCGCCGTCTGGGGGACGACGCGGCGGTGCACGGCCTCTCGTGGGAGACCACGGCGCGGACCGAGCTCGGCGAGGCCGGCGTGGTCCGCGTCGCAGGCGCCGATCCCAGCGCGCTCGCGCTCTCGGTCGCGGACGCTGCGACCGCGACCGGCGCGACCATCGCCGGGATCAGCGAGCTCGAGCCGACGCTCGCGGAGGTGCGCACCGCGACCGAGTGGCTGCGGCACGCCGCGCGGGTGGCCGACAGCGCGCGCCGCGCGCCAGGGCCGGGCGCGGTCGAGCTCCCGCCGCAGCTTCCGCCGACCGCCCATGCGATGCCCGCAGCTGCGATGCCTGCCGAACCGGCCGATCCGGGGGACGGCTCGTGACCGCGCCCGGCTCGTCGTCGCGCGCTGCCCGCCGGGGCGGCGCGGCGCTCGCGACCCAGGCGCTCGCGTCGCGTGGCTTCGTGCTCGCCTCGACCCTCGCCCTCGCGCTCACGGTCGTCGCCGCCCTCGTCGAACGGAACGTCGGGAGCTGGGGCGCCGTCGATCGCACCCTGTCGGTCGTCGTGTCGTGGGTCGTGCCGCTCCTCTCGCTCGCGATCGTGTCGCTCGTCGTCGGTCCGCGTCGGCTCCGTGACGCGACGTGGTCGGTCGCCCGCTTCGGCGCGCCCAGGCTGCAAGTGGCGCTCGGTTTGATGGCCGTGGTGATCGCCGCGTGCGCCCTCGCGTCGGTCGCGGTCGCGTCGGTCGCGGTGCTGCTCGGGCACACCGCGAGCGCGCCGCCGCTCGCCTCGGATCTCGCGACGACCGCTTGGATCGCCGCGCTCACCGGCGCGGCCTACGGCGCATGGCTCTCGCTCGGCGCGTCGTTCGGACGGTCGGGAGGCGGACGCTACGTCATCCTCGTGCTCGACTTCGTGCTCGGAGGAACCGACGTGCTCGGCGCCGTGCTCCCGCGCGGCGACGCGGCGAGCTTGCTCGGCCTCGCAGCGCCGTTCGCAGGCGGGCAACGCCTGAGCTCCGCCCTGCTCGCCGGCCTCGCGCTCGCGGTCTTCGCGGTTGCCGCATGGCGGAGCCGCGACTAGCTCTCCTCGCGATGAGCACCGAACTCTCCTTCGACGCCGCGGCGTCACGCCTCGTCGTCGAGACGCGCGCCAAGGGCATGCTCGCGAAGCTCGCCCACGACTTGAGCCTCTCCGCCGGCGATCTCTCGGCCAAGGCGACGCTCGACGCCCAGAAGCTGTCGGTCGAGCTCGACGTGCCGATCGCGTCGCTGCGCGTCGACGGCGTGAAGAAGGGGGCGCACGTCGACAAGAGCGTCCTCTCGTCGTCGGATCGCGCCGAGATCGAGCGCAAGATCCGCGAGGAGGTCCTCAAGGCGGCGTCGGTCACGGTGAAGACCGCGTGCGAGGCCCCGACCTCGCTGCTCGAGGACGGCAGTCACGAGGTCGCCGCGCCGCTCACGGTCGAGGTCGGCCGCGGCCGCACCGAGGTGAGGACGCGCGCCGCGATCGCCACGAAGGGTGTCGAGCTCGTCGCGCGCGGCAAGGCCACCGTGTCGATGCCCTCGCTCGGCCTCGCGCCCGTGAAAGGCCCGCTCGGTGCCTTCCGGGTCGATGACGACATCGAGATCGTCTACGAGCTCGTCTTCAAGCGAGCCTGAGCCTCCGGCGCGCGCGAAGCCGCGCTGCGCCTCCATCCCCGCGCACAAGGCCGCGCGGCCACTCAATCCCCGCGCACACCAAGCCGCGCGGCCACTCAATCCCTGCGCGCGCGAAGCCGCACGAGCAGCCCGCTCTTCGGCTCGGGCGGGATCCGATCGAAGCGGAGCGAGCGGTCCTGCTCGGGCAGCGTCCACGTGTATTCGCCGACCAAGATCGCGGCGAAGAGCTGCATGAACACCGTCGAGAGATCGAAGCCGGCGCACTTGTGCCCCATCGGCTTGCCCGCGCCCTGCGGGACGTAGGCGTTCGGCGTCTTCTCGTGCTCCTCGCGCGGCGCCGCGGAGCGTGAGGGAGCGGACCCCTCCGGGTCGCGGGACGCGGACGAGGGGTTGTTCTCGTACGTCGCCATGAAGACCATCCACCCGGCGGGGACCGTGCTCCCCTGGAACGTGAACTCTCGCTTCGCCTTGCCGAAGCTCACGGGCACGTTGGGGCACGTGCGCTTCACCTCCATCACGACGTGGAGGAGGTAGTCGCTCTTCGCGAGATCCTCGAGCGTGTAGTCACGCTTCTTCTCCGACGCTGCGAGCTCGCGCGCGAGCTCGTCCAGCACGTTCGGGTGATCGGTGAGCGCCGTGAGCGTCGCGGCGAACTCCGCGAAGATGATGAGGCCGGCGAGCATCATGTGGTGCATCTCGAGGACGAGGCCGTCGTCGTCGATGCGCGTGCCGTCCGCGGCGTGCGCCGCGATGATGCGTGACACGCCGTCCTCGCCGGGCTTCTCCCGTCGCTCGCCGATGAGCGCGCGGAAGCGACCGAGGATGCGGTCGCGCGCCTCGAGCGCTTCGTAGTACGCGGTGCCCGGGAACCGAATCGGCAACCCCGTGAGGCCCGCGGTGACCTGCTGGTAGTCGGCGAGGAGCGCCTCCACGAGGGCCTCGTCGGAGAGCCCGAACACGCTCCGCGCGATGCCCTCGACGGCGAGCCGCTTCATGCCCGGCAGCGCGACGACAGGCTCGCCGCCGGCCTCCGCCTCGCGCTTCGCCCACGAGCTCAGCGCCGCGCGCGTGGTCTTCTCGAGGATGGGGACGTAGGAGGCGAGCGCCTTGCGGGAGAACGCCGCGAGCACGAGCTCTTTTCGCGCGCGATGTACGTCGCCATCGAGCAAGGGGAGGCTCTTGCCCCCGAAGATCTGCTCGACGTTCGATGGGAACGAGCCGCCTCGCTGGATGAGGTCCTCGTCGAGCCAGACCTCCATCGACGCGGGGCCCGTGAGGAACACCGTCGGATGGCCGAGCAGCGAGGTGCGGAAGATGCTGCCGTGCTTCTTCACGCGGCTCGAGATGAAGCCGAACGAGTCGCCCAGGAACGCGAGCGTCTCGCCGACGAGCGGGAGTCCGGTGCTGCCGGGGGGGAGGGCCATGTCCCGCGCCTACGTGCGAGGGAGGAGCCCGGATCCGCCTGGATCGCGATCAGGTCGAGGGCTCGACGTCGGGCGCGCCGTCACCGCGCGTCGTCGGTCCGTGCACCTGGTACGGCGTACCCGTGAGGCGCTTCGCGAGCATCTTCGCGCGCCACTCGAGGTACGCCTTGTTGAACGGCACCGCGTTCTTCGGGTCGAGGATGGGGTTCGACACCTTCGACAGCGACACGAGCATCAGGACCTGCTCGGAGACCGACACGGGGCAGCCCGTGAGGCGGATGGGCTCGTTCGTGTTCTTGAACGCCACCTTGGCCGTCGTCGCGATCATCTTCTCGAAGATGTCGTCGTGCTTGGCGTGGTGCGGATCCTTCGACGCGCGATCCTTGTAGAGGCTCTCGACCTTCACGAGCTGGTCGCGGACGGGTCCCTCGAACTTCGCGCAGTCGCCGATGAACACGACCGGCTCGCCCGGCTTCGCGTCGATCTTGCCCTCGTAGTGGCCGAAGACCACGTGCATCCTGGGCAGCTTCGCGTCGCACTCGGCGTCGAACTGCCTCAGGATCTCGATGGCCTCCTCGATGGCGCCCGGACAGCCGCCCCAGCAATAGTCGGTGCGCTCGGGCTCCGGCGGCGGGCCCGCGTAGGCCGTGATGTTCGTGCCCTCGAAATACTTCTCGACGCGGACGAGGCCGACCTTGAACCCCTTGGCGCGCGCCTTCGCTTCCTCGAGCGTCACGTCGCCGCTGAGGGTGATTCGATCGAGGTCGATCGGACCGAACCCCGCCTCGGACGCGAAGCGCACGTGGTCCACGTCGCGCGGATCGACGCCGATGATGTGGCAGGCGACGGCGTCGAACGCCGTCTGGCAATTGCCCATGAGGATGAGGTGGAGACGCCTCGGAATGGGCGTGAGCATCCGCCCCTCGCCGGCCACGATCGCGTCGATCGCGATGAACTTCGGCTGCACGATGAACTGCAGATCGCGGATCTTCTCGTCGAGCCGGTGGTCGTGATCGATGAGCCGGTGTCGGTCGTCCTGGATACCGATGTAGTTCTTGATCGAGAACGTCACCGTGGTCCACGGGTGCGACTTGAACTTCGGGCAATTGACGAAGAAGTCCGCCTTCGCGATCGGCTCCGGCGTGAAGAGGTAATCGCGCAGCCGGTTCGGGTGCGAGAGCGGGATCTCGACCTGAGGCTCCTCCTCGAAATGGTAGTGCTTCACGCCCGCGCGCTTGAACATCGGGTAGTAGTCCGCCTGCCCGAAGGCGGCGCGCGTGGGCAGGGTGATGCCGCAGCGCTCACCGACCGCGAGCTCGGTCATCGCGTCGCCGCCGCGGTCCCGTAGGGCCATGAGCACCCCCTCCACGAACTCGGGGCGCGTGTAAGCGTGTGGGAATTGAGGCCCCGAGGCGACGACGTTCGGCTTCACCAGCGTCCTGCCGGCGGGCGTGAGATCGAGCTCCTCCAGGCCCTCGCGGATGATCTGCCGGATGCGACCCGGATCGTATTCGTCGCAATGGCGGAGGATGACGCGGGGCCGCGCGGGGATCTTCATGGCCCGAGAGCGTAGGAGCCGGCCGCGCGCACGACAAGGCGCCCCGCGCCCACTTTCCCGCTGTAAGATGCTCTTCGATCGACGCGTTCTTCGCTCGGCGTGGCGCGTGCTCGTTCGTCGATGGAGGAGAGGAGCGGTTTGCGAGAGGTGAAGAAGAAGTCGTCTCCGTCTCCGCTGGTGAGCGGCGGTACGCGCCCGTCGAGGTCGCTCCGCCCCGTCGATCGATCGACGCTCCTCGTGTCCGCGTCCCTCTTGGCGGCGGCGTCGAACCTGCTCGCTTGCGGCGCGAGTCCGCCGTCGTCCGGCGCGACGGGCGTGCCGGCGTGCAATCGTCCGGGGCAGATCGCGCCCGGCACCGCGCCGCCTCCGCTCGGCGGCGCGCCGCCCGCGCCGACGGTGACGATCGCGCCTGCGACCAACCCGCCGCCGCCGCCGGGCGAGCCACCCGCCCCGATCCCGGGCGCCTCGATGCCGCCCGGCCCGCAACCGGCGACGTCGCCGATCGGGAAGTGAGCCGTGCTCCATCGCAAAACCGCGCGATGGCCGATCGAGAAGGGACCGTCGAGCCCTGCGCTCGCCGCGCCTCGCCGGGTGCGAGGGGGAGCTCCTCTCGCGCGCGCCTCGCTCATCGCCGCCGCGACGGCGCTGCTCGCGTGCGGCGCCTCCGACGCGTCGGTGCGCGATCCGGATCCAGCGAGCTGCGCGGGGCCCTACCCGTGCGCGCCGATGGCGAGCCCGCCGCCGCTCGGAGGCTATCCGTCGCAGCCGCAAGGAGCGCCCTATGCCGCCGGCGCGCCGGCCCCCTCGGCTCCTCTCGGGATCGTGCCCTCCGCGGCCCCGTCCGATCCGGCGCCCTCCCCGCCGAGCGCCGCGTCGTCGAGCGCTCCGAAGACGCCGTGATCGCGTGTATGCTGCGCCCACGATGCACAAGCACCCCACGATCAGCGCGTGGCACCGCGAAGAGGACGGCAGCTACAAGGCGGACCTCGAGGGCTTCTCGCTCGAGGTGACCTGGCGACCCGAATCGAAGGACGCGCGGCGAGGCTTCTCTTGGAAGGCGGCCGCCCCCGACGGTCGCGTGTACGAGGCCGACGACGTCCTCGAAGAGATCGAGCAGGCGATGGGAATGGCGGAGGACGCCGTGCGCCTGGTGCTGCACCCCGAGCTGCTCTAGCTCCCGCGCTCGACGAAGACGCGCGCGGCGCCCCACCCCGAAGGACGGCGCGCCGCGCGAGACGCGTGCGGTCTTCTCAGGTGTGCGTGCCGACCGTCGCCGGCGTCACGCTCCAGCGGAAGTTGTCGAGCAGGTTCAGCGAATCGTAGACGTGGTCGCCGACGTCCATGATGACGAACTCGATCGTCATCGTCTCGCCGGGCACGACGGGTGCGTCGGTGGTCAGCCACTCGGTGCCACCCCCCGCGACGTCATCCATGCCCGTGCCGACGAGCGGCCCGGTCCCGCCTGGGCACATGTTGCAGTTTTTGCCGTTGCCGCCGCAGTCCTGGAAGAAGCCGTTGTTGACCGACACGGGGTTGTTGTTCGCGTCGAACGAGATGTTGTGGTCGGCAGGGATCCCAGGCGCGCCGGTCTGGAGCATGGCCAGGTAGTAGTCGTTGTACGTCGTGCACTGGTAGGTCTGGTACTCCGCGGAGAAGAAGCGGAAGTCGTAGTGCATCGCCTGCGCGTTCGTCGGCACGCGGATCTGGACGCGGACGTCGACCGTGTCGTTCCCGTTCGCGCCGGTGGGGCACGTCGTCGCGCCGCAGTGGCCGGGGAGGAGGCCCGTCCCGTGCGCGGCGAGGTAGGTGCCGAGCGGCGGCGTGGTGTTGGCGGCGAAGGTGATCGCGTTGTTGTAAGAGCTGCCGATGATCGGCAGGACGTAGCCCGGGTCGCCCTTGTCGCGCATCTTGCCCGTCGAGATGCCCGCCATCGTCGCGCCCATCTTCGGCACGATGCCGCCCGTGCCGTAGTCGGTGAGGACGGCGACCTGGTTGTTCTCGATCGTCGAGAGATCCGCCGCGCTCGGCACGGCGCCGTTCGCGAAGAGGAACGAGGCGTTGAGCACGCCCCACTTCTTCTGCGGCAAGGGTGGGTTCGCCGTCGTCGTCTGGCAGAGGTCGATCGCCTGCACGACGTTGCTCGGCGTGACGGTCGCGAACTGCGCGGCGTTGCTGCACGTGCCGAGGGCGTTGTCGACCGTGCCGTCGCAGTCGTCGTCGACCATGTTGCCGGCGACCTCGAACGCGCCGGGGTTCACGAGCGCGGGGCTCCCGCAGGCGCCGCCCGCGACGTCGCAGCAGTCGCCGTCGCACACCGTCCACCCGTCGCCGTCGAGATCGGGCACGTTGTCGACGGTGCCGTCGCAGTCGTCGTCGACGTTGTTCGCGCACACCTCGGCGATCGGGAGCTGCTCGTTGTTGCACGGGCCCCAGCCGGTCCCCGAAGCGTTGCAGGTCTGCATGCCGCCGTGGCAAGGGCCCACGCCCTCGGTGCCCATCGGCCCGTCGTAGCAGGCCTGTGTTGCACCTGGAGTGCAACTGCAAGGGGTCTGCGATTCGCACCCGTTGTTGTTGTTGCCGTCGCAGTTGAAGTAGCCCATGTCGCACGCGCCGAAGGTGCACGTGCCGTTGCATCCGACGGCGATGTGCGGGGGCGTCGCGCAGGCGCCGTCGCACGCGCCGCAGAAGGCGGGGTCGGTCGTCGTGTCGACGCACTGGCTCGAGCAGCACGTCTTCCCCGAGTCGCAGGGGTGCCCGCCGTCGCAGCCGGGGACGCACGTGCCGGCCTGGCAGACGGTGCCCGGGGCGCAGTCCGGGGTGCACGCGCCGGACGATCCCGTGCTCATCGACGTGCCCGAGCTCTGCGAGCCGCCGCTGCCGCTCCCCGTGCCGTTGCCGGCGCCCGTGCTGGTCGATCCGCTCCCGCCCGATCCGCCGTTTCCTCCTCCGCTCGAGCTGCAGGCGCTCGCCGCGACGAGCGCGAGCGAGATCGCGACGACGGCGAGAGGCGTGACGTGCATGGGTCGCATGGGTTCCTCCGGTGGCTCGCGGTGCCGCGCTTCGTCGCGATCGCGATCGCGCGCACCGCACGAAGAAGGCACGACGATAGCCACCTCAGCCTATCGGTCTCCTCGCGCCCAGGGCAAGATCGTCCCCCGCTCGCTCGTCGGTTCGCGGCGCGCGTCAGCGCCGAAGTGCGACACTGTGGACGCCCCGACTGGGCGCTGGCCAACGCGCTCTTCGAGGGCGCTCGCCCACACGCTCTTCGAGGGCGCTCGCCCGCGGTCAAGCGGAGGGATCGGGCGGCCCGCAGAGCGCCGCGATCTCCGCGCGCGTCGCCTTCGTCGCGTCGAGAAGGCGCGCGTCGATCGTGTAGATCAGCCCGTCGCCTTCGTCGCTCTTGCGACATCGATGCACCTTCACCCGGAGCTCGGTTCCGCTCGGCAGGACGCCCATGGGGCGCGAGCCCGGCGCACCCGGCTTGTCGGTGCGCACGACGACCATCTCGCCTTCGAGGCGCGTGAGCCGCGCCTTGCCGTCGCGCTCCCAGACGAGCTCGTGCGCGGGGCCCATCAATAGCCTCGTCGTCCTCGCGCCATGGCTTGCTTGGCCTCGCGCTCGGCGTCCTTCTCCTTGACGCTCTCGCGCTTGTCGCCCTTCTTCTTGCCGCGAGCGAGGGCGATCTCGATCTTCGCGAGGCTGCCCTTGAAGTAGAGCTTCGTCGCGGTCACGGTCATCCCGTCGCGAATCACGGCGCGCTTGATCGTCTCGATCTCGCGCGGGTGGAGCAGGAGCTTTCGCGCGCGCTTCGCCTCGTGGGAGAACGGCGAGTGCTCGAGGGGAGGGATGTTGACGCCGCGCAGCCACACCTCGTCGCGCTCGTCGACCTGCACCCACGCGTCCGAGAGGTCGGCCTTGCCCATGCGCAGCATCTTCACCTCGCTGCCCACGAGCATGATCCCGGCCTCGAACTTGTCGCCGAGCTCGTAGTCGAAGCTTGCGCGTCGGTTCAGGGCCACGACGCGTATCTGGGCGTCTTGGGTGCCCGCCATCGGAGCCGGACCATAGCCGAGGCTCGGCTCCGCGTGCTTCTTTTCGCGCGCGAGGGCTCGACGCGGTTTCGCCCCCGCTTTCTGGGGCGCGCGGTGCCTCCATGCTCTAAAGTGGAGAGGCCGCGACGTCGCGGTTCACCGGAGCCCTCCGTCGGGAACATGCAGGCCCACGTCCAGCCGCCGTACGTGCTCGGACGGCCCGGTCAAGTCGTCGCCGGCCGTTTCCAGCTCGTCGCGCCCCTCGGACAGGGCGCGATGGGAGAGGTGTGGCGCGCGATGCACCTCACCCTCGGCATCCCCATCGCCATCAAGCTCGTGGCCGCGCGCGCAGGGGACGACGAAGCGGTCGTCCGCTTCTCGCGCGAGGCGCGCGCCGCAGCCGCGCTCAAGAGCCGGCACGTCGTCGGCGTGCACGACTACGGCTCGGAGGGACCGCTCCTCTACCTCGCGATGGAGCTGCTCGAGGGCGAGACGCTGCAGGAGCGCCTCGGCCGCCTCGGCCGCCTGGCCCCCGCCGACGCCGCGAAGATCATCCAGGAGGTCGCGCGCGGCGTCGGTCGCGCCCACCAGCTCGGCGTGGTGCACCGCGATCTCAAGCCCGCCAACGTCTTCATCGCGCGATCGGACGACGGCGAGGTCGCGAAGATCCTCGACTTCGGCATCGCGAAGCTCGCCTCGACCGCGGGCGGCTTCCAGACGCGCTCGGGCGAGAGCATGGGAACGCCGGCCTACATGAGCCCGGAGCAGGTGATGGGGAGCGACGTCGATACGCGCTCCGACCTCTGGCAGGTGGCGATCATCGCGTTCGAGTGCCTGACCGGCAAGCTGCCGTACGCCGCCTCCACGACCGGCGAGCTCTTGTCGCAGATCGCCACGCGACGGCTCGTCACGCCGTCACACCTCGCTCCGCACTTGTCGCACGCGGTCGACGAGTGGTTCCTCAAGGCGACCGCGCTCGACCGCAACAAACGCTACCCGACGGCGGAGGCGCTGGCCGAAGGAATGTCGCGCGCGATCGTCGCGCCGCCCCCGACCGCGACGATGCTCGCCCCCGCCGCCGAGCCGAAGCAGCGGACGCAGATGTTGCTCGGCGTGCTCCTCGGCGTCGGCGCGCTCGCGCTCGGGCTGCTCGTGTTCGTGGCGATCGCCGTCACGCGATCGACGAAGCCGCACGACGGGGAGGCGCCTGCCGCTAGCTCGGCCGCGACGGCGACCACGGCCTCGGTCGCGTCGATCCCGATCGCCTCGGCCCCGCCGCGCGCGAGCACGCCGAGCGCCGACCCCGAACCGTCGTCGAGCGCCGCTCCGGCGGCGAGCGCGAGCGCGCCTCCCGCGCCTTCGGCGTCCGCCAAGCCTCGGCCACGCTCCGATCCCTGGGGCTTCTGAGCGTCCGAGGCGCGCGCGCGACGAGCGATCCGAGACGCTCGCCCCCCGCGCGGCCGGCTGCTCGCGATGCGCGCCGCCGCGAGGCCGCAGGAGAGCGCGCCGCCCGCGCGACGTCCCGACCGCGTTTGCGGTAGTCTCGGCCGCACGTGGTCTCGCGGCGCTCCTCCCTCGTGCTCGCTCTCGTGCTCTCCGTGACACCGATCTCGATGGTCTCGGCCCAGCCCGCCGCCCCGAGCGGCGACGGAACGGACAAGCACGTGCCCGACGCGGCCGAGCGCAAGGCCGCGCGCATCCTCGCGGACGAGGGGCTCTCGCTCTCGAAGCGCGGGGAGTACCAGGCGGCGCTCGAGAAGTTCGAGCAAGCGGAGAAGCTCGTGCCTGCGCTCACCATCGCCATCGAGAGCGCGCGGTGCCTCGACAAGCTCGGTCGACTCCTCGCGGCGCGCGAGCGCTACGAGGCGATCGTCGCCGAGGAGGTCCCGAAGTCGGCGCCCTTCGTCATCCACAAAGCGCAAGACGACGCGAGCGCCGAGCTCGAGGCGCTGAAGAACCGGATCCCGACGCTGTCGCTCGTGATCGAGGGGCCGCGCGGCGCCGGGCTCGAGCTCGTGGTCGACGACGAGCCCGCGTCGCTCAGCGCGTTCGAGGGCGTCGACCGCGCCGTCGATCCGGGCGTGCGGATCGTCGAGGTCCGCCGCAAGGACACGAACGTCGTGAAGAAGGTCGCGATCGCCGAGGGCGAGCACGCCAAGGCGCGCATCGTCCTTCCGCCCATCGGATCGCTGGCGGAGGCGGAGGCGCGGCAGAGGTCGCAGGCGAGCCTGATGAAGGGCATCGGTTGGGGCGGCTTCGGGCTCGCCGGCGCGGGGCTCGTCGTCGGCGTCGCGACGGGGGCCGCGGCGGTCTCGACGCGATCGGATCTCAAGTCGAAGTGCCCCGGGTCGAGGTGTGCGCCCTCGGCGTGGGGCGAGGTCGATCGCTACGATCGCCTGCGCGCCACCACGACGACCGCCCTCGTGCTCGGGGCCATCGGCGGCGCGGTGGGCACGACCCTCTTCTTGCTCGCGCCGCGCACGAAGAAGGGGACCGACGTCCAGGCGGCGTTCGGTCTCGGGACCGCGACCCTCACGGTGGAGCTCTGATGCGCCGCCCCTTCGCCGCGCTCGGGGCGCTCGCCCTCTTCGTCCCCGCCGCGCTGGCGAGCTGCGCGCTGCCCGGGTTCGAGAAGGTCTCGGGCACGGGCGGGCACGGCGCGGGCGGCGGGAGCAGCTGCCAGCACGCGACGGTGCCGGCGCGCCCGTCGACCGCGGATCCGGGCGGATCGCTCGACCTGGTCTTCGCCCTGCACACGATCGACTTCGGTGAAGACCTCGCGCTCGCCGATCGGCCGGGGCTCGATCTCGACGGCGCATGCACGTGCGAGGAGACCTCGTCGAAGCACTGCGAGCTCCCCCCGTACGCCGCCTCGCCGACGCCGCCGTGCGACGCCGCGAACGGCATCGACAACGCGACCGCGGATCTCATCAAGTTCATCAAGATGAACGCGGGGGCCGGCACCCCTCAGTTCAACGCCGCCATCATGACGGGCAACTGGTCGATCCTGATCCGCGTCTTCGACTACGACGGCTCGCCCAACGACAGCAAGGTGTCGGTGGCGCTCTACATGACCCCGGGCATCGCGCCGGCAGCGCCGAAATGGGACGGGACGGACGCGTGGCCGGTCCGGCCGGAGTCGCTGAGCGGCTCGGGCACCGGCTCGGACGCGATCCTGCTCGACAAGAACGCCTACGTCGTCGACTCGAAGATCGTCAGCGTCATCTCGGGAGAGATCGAGCTCAACGGCGCGCTCAAGGTGAAGATCGGCAGCGGCTACTCCGTCGCGACGATCTCGAAGAGCGGCACCACCTGGCGCCTCACCGACGGGCTCATCGCCGGATCGTGGAACACGCGCGACGCGCTGGCCGGCATCGGCAACCTCCTCTTCGGCGGCGTGCAGGTCTGCAACTCGCCGTTCTACGCGGGCGCGCACTCCGCCATCTGCAGCCGCGTCGACATCGCGTCCGCGCCGGCGCTCCCGTGCGACTCGCTCTCGTTCGGCATGAAGTACACCGCCGACGAGGCGAAGCTCGGCACGGTCGCGCCGCCGGAGATGATGCTCCCCGCGTGCAAGCCGGACCAGTGCTGAGCGTCAGCCGAGGTCGCCGTCGAAGGCCTTCTCGAAGACGCTGACGAGCTCGTCGTGCGTGCACGGCTTGGGGTTCGAGCCGAGCGACGGATCCGCGGCGGCCTGCTCGACGAGCTCCTTGCCGAGCCCGCGGTGGATCTTGGGCAGGCCCGCGAGCGTGTGGGGCAGCCCGAGCTCCTTGCGCAGATCGAGCATCCAGCCGAGCACGCCGTCGAAGCCGGCCTTCGGCAAATCGAGGTAGCGCGCGAGTCGATCCATCGCCGGCGCGATGACCGCGCGGTTGTGGATCATCACGTAGGGCAGGAAGATCGCGTTCGCGGTCCCGTGGTGCAGACCCGTGTGGCCGCCGAGCGGGTGCGACCACGCATGAACGAGACCGAGTCCCTTTTGAAACGCAGTTGCACCCATCGACGATGCCATGAGCATGTGCGTGCGCGCGACGAGGTCGGCGCCGTCACGGAACGCGACGGGGAGGTTCTCGCGCACGAGGCGCATCCCTTCGAGGGCGATGCCGTCGGCCATGGGGTGGTAGCCCGGCGCGCAGTACGCCTCGAAGCAATGAGCGAGCGCGTCCATGCCCGTCGCGGCGGTGAGCCCGGGGGGCAGGCCGACGGTGAGCTCCGGATCGGCGAGCACGAGCGCGGGCTGCATCTTCGCGTGGAAGATGATCTTCTTCGAGTGGTCGCGGACGTCGGTGATGACCGACGCGCGACCGACCTCGGAGCCCGTCCCCGCGGTGCTCGGGATGGCGATCGTCTTCACGATCTTGTTCGGGTCGGCGCGCTTGTAGTTGTCGCCCACGTCCTCGTAATCGAAGACCGTGCCGGGGTTGTCGGCGAGGAGCGCGACGCACTTGCCGACGTCCATCGCCGAGCCGCCGCCGACGAGGACGATCCCGTCGTGTTTGCCGCCGCGATACGCGGCAAGACCGCTCGTGACGTTCTCTTCGGTCGGGTTGGGATCCACGGCGCTGAAGACGGCGCTCTCGAGCCCTGCCGCGCGCAGCGAGGCGCCGACGCGCTCGAACCAGCCGAGCTTCGCCACCCCGGGGTCGGTGATGACGAGCGGGCGCGCGAAGCCGAAATCGCGACAGGCTTGGCCGAGCTCGCTCACGCGACCGGCGCCGATGCGGTAGCTCGTGGGGTAGTTGAAGTTTCCTCGGATGGGGCTCGACATGGACGACCTCGCGGTGACGATGGGGCGGAGACTCGGGCGAGTTATTGCCGTTTTTTTCGGTCCTGTCGATGGACACGCCGCGCGCGTTCGTGAGAGCTTGATCGTCCGTGGGGCGCGCCGCTCGAAAGCCCAGGAGGACGTTCGCGGGCGCGCTCGCAGCGCTCGCGCTCGCCTCGACGGCGTCGGTCGGGACGATCTTCGCCCTCGCGTGCAACGACCCCGCGCCCGTGACCGGGCCGTGCAACACGCACCCCTTCGACTGCGCCGCGAACGAGACGTGCTGGCCGAACGCCTCGTCGAGCGGCTTCGCGTGCCTCGCAGCGGGCCAGGGCATCCGCGGCGACGCTTGCCAGCTCGTCGCGGGCCAGCCGTCGTGCGCGCCCGAGCTCATCTGCATCATGCCACCCGGCACCTCGACCGGTGCGTGCGCGATCTACTGTGATCCGAAGGACGAGCGGCACGCGTGCCCCGCCGGTGAGACGTGCAGCGCCTTCCAGCTCGACAAGTCCGGCGGAGCGCTCTCGGCGTGCGCCGCGCCGCCGGCGGGCTGAGCGCTCGGCGCGCGCCCACCGGCCGGTTCGTGCTCTAGCGATGGACGCGCCTCGCTTCGTCGGGCATAGGGGCGGCATCGGAGGACTGCGGATGACGTCGAAGTGGAGCTTCATCGTGGTGGGTGGGATGGTGGCTGCGGGGCTCGCGGCCTGCGGCGACAGCAGCGCGACCGGCTCGGGCGGTGCGGGCGGCGGCACGACGAAGAAGCCCTGCAACGAGGATCCGTTCCAGTGCGCGGCCGGTCAGACCTGCTGGCCGAACCAGGCCGTCACCGCGTTCGCCTGCTTGAACAGCGGCCCCGGTCAGCAAGGCGACTCGTGCGCGCTCGTCGGCGGTCAGGTGACGTGCGGCGACGGGCTCATCTGCATCGCGACCACCGATCCGATGAAGGGCACGTGCACGCCGTACTGCGATCCGACGAACGCCGCGCACGGCTGTCCGAGCGGCGAGGTGTGCGGCACGTTCAAGCTGACGAACAACGGGCTCGCCCTCAGCGCGTGCGTGCCGAACACCACGACGACCACCTCGTCGTCGAGCGGCTCGTCGTCGAGCGGCTCGTCGTCGAGCGGCTCGTCGAGCGCGTCTTCGTCGAGCGCGTCTTCGTCGAGCGGCTCGTCGTCGAGCGCGTCGTCGACCGGCACGGGCATGTGACCCGCGCCGATCGCGCGCGCTGCCTCAGCAACCCTTCTGGCAGACCCAGCGCTTCGTCACCGCGGCGGAGGTGACGTCGTACGTGCTCGGGAGCTTCCCGGCCGGGCTCGAGAAGAGGTACCCGAAGAACGCCTCGATCTGCTTCACCTCGGTGCCGTCCGCTCCGGTGCCGGTCCGCTTCACGATCGCCTGCGTCACCGTGATCGGATTCGACGCGTCGTCCTTCAGCGTGACCCCGGCGTCGCCGGCGAACTGAGCGATGTAGCTCTACGTGATGACGCTCACGTTCATCCCGAGATCGATGTTCGCGTTGCGGTCGTAGATGACCTGGTCGTACTGCTCGAAGCCGTCGCTGTGGTCGGTGTCGAGCGAGATCCGCATGACCTGGCCCTTCGTGGGATCGACGAGATCCGCTTTCTTCGCGACGACGGGGCGCGTCTTGTCGAACTCCACCTTGAGCCCCGCGAAGCCGAGATCGAAGTCGCTGTCGACCGGGCCCTGCGCGAGGGCGAACTCGAGCACGGCGCGGAGCTCGAAGCCGGTGATCGTCCCGCGCACGAGCGGATAGCCGATCGATCCGTCGACCGGGCTCGAGCCGAGCGGGACGACGTCGAACGCGTCCGCGGCGGAGATCGCGCCCGTCGCGCCCTTCTTCAGGACCGATCGGATGACCCCACCCGACTCGAGGCCGATCTGGGTCGCGGGGAGCGATCCCGCCGCGTGCAGCGCGTCGGCCTCGGCGAGCATCGCGTCGGCCGAGAGCCACTCGAGCGCGTGCGTGTCGGTCACGTCGAAGTCGGTCGACGCGAGCTTGTGGAAGTAGAGATCCCCCACCGTCGCGGGATCGTCCGCGATCGACATCCCCTCCGCGTGAGAGAGGAGGGCCGCGAGCGTCGAGCCGCTCGCTCCCGCCGCCTCGACGTCCTTGACGATGCCGTCGAGCTTGCTCGCCATCGTCGCGTCGGGGACCGTGGTGTCGTCGATCGGCAGCAGCTTCTGGCTCGCGGCGTCCCAGGTGACGCCCTTCTTCGTGTCGGCGGGGACCGTGAACTCGACGCGGCCGAGCTCCTCGCCGAACGCGCCGCCGTTCAAGACGAGGCAGGGCTTCTGCGTCGCGTCGTTCGTGACGTTCACGGGCGCGGGGTCGTGGTTGTGCGCGTGTCCGCTCACGATGAGATCGATGCCGCCCACGTGCTGGCACACCTCGGGATCCTCGCCCGCCGCGATCGTCGCGGCGCTCGAGCCGTCGCGGATGCCGGCGTGCGAGAGCGCGACCACGAGATCGACCTTCTCTTCGTTGCGGAGCTTGTCGACGACGGGCTGGAGGTCGGCGTAGAGCGCGGGGAGGTTCGCCGTGAGGTCCCCGTCGGTCTTCGGATCGACGGGCGCGGAGAACGCGACGGGCCCTTTGTTCGGCGCGACGTGCGCCGCGTTGATCCCCACGTAGCCGAAGACGCCGATGCGCAGGCCGCTCTTCATCGTGAGGACGCGGTAGGGGTGCACGGGCTTGTCGTCGGCGGCGTTCGCGCTGTAGAGCGCGGCCAGGTCGTCGTCGCCGGGATCGGTGGCGGAGAAGTGGATGTTCGACGCGACGATGGGAGGCAGCCCCGTGCCGCCTTGCGCGGCGGTGATCGATTTCGCGAGGGCCTTCGGTCCGAAATCGAACTCGTGGTTGCCGAACGTCGTCACGTCGTAGCCGAGCGCCTTCATGGTGCCGTAGTCGACCGACTGGCTCTCGAACGCGAGGTGCGGCAGGCAGCCCATCTGGTTGTCGCCGGCGCTCACGAGGATCGAGTCCTTGCCCGCGTCGCTCGCGGCCTTGCGCTCGGCGGCGATCACGGCGGCGCGTCGCGCGACGCCGCCCTTCAAAGCGCCCGTGCCCGGCGTCGTCGCGGTCGGATAGTCGTCCCGCTCGGGGCTGAACGCGAAGACGTGCGAGTGCTCGTCGGACGTGAAGAGGATGACGACGTGCCGATCGGCGGTGCTCCCTCCGCCCGCGCCGCCCGTGCCGCCGGTGCCCGACGAGTCGCCGCAGCCGGACGCGGCGGCGAGCCCGACGAGGGCGGTGGCGGCGAGGGGGAGCGCGTGAGCGAGGCCGTGGCGGCGCGAAGGCATAAGGAAAGATCTCTTCATGTCGCCCACTCTAGCAGCGGCGCGCTCGTGGGCCCACCCGCGCCGATCGTCGACCACGGTTCGATTGTTTGAAGGTCGCCGCCCTTGGAGGCGAAGCCGGCTTGAACTGGAGCTTCCCTCATGAACAAGCGACGACGTTTTCTGGAAATGGTGAGCGGCTCGATCATGGCCGCCGGGCTCGCGTCGAGCGACACGGCCTGTACGAGCGTCGTCCAGGGCGCGGGCGGCGCCGGCGGGGGCGCTGGGGGGAGCGGCAGCGGCAACACCGGCTCGGGCGGGAGCGGGCCGAGCGGCACCGGCGCGACCAGCGGGAGCACCGGGAGCGGCTCGAACTGCGGCGCCGGCGGCGCGGCCAGCATGGGGACCAACAACGACCTCTGCCAGTCGAACCGAGGCCGCTTCGACGTCGGGATGCCGAGCGACTACCCGAGCCCCGGCCTCTACAAGACGAAGAACATCATGTCGAACATGCTCATCGGGCGCGACGCGGGCGGGCTCTACGCGATGAGCTCGTACTGCACGCACCAGTGCGTCGACATGAACGACTCGTACCAAGGGCAGGCGCTCGGGACGATCTCGTCGACGGGCGTGCGGTGCAACGTGCACGGCAGCCGCTTCGGGCTCACGGGCAACGTGGTGCAAGGTCCGGCGAAGCAGCCGCTCAAGACGTACGAGCTCTCGCTCGGCTGCGACGGCATCCTCTACGTCGACACGACGAAGCCCGTCGCGACGAACGTGCGCCTCTCGGTCTGAGCGAGCGCCTCGGGATCTTCGCACTTCTTCACGGGCGCCGAAGAGCCCGCGAACCCACGCTCTCGGCCTCGGGAGGAAGCGCATGAGCGAGCGCCTGGACGGGAAGATCGCGATCGTCACCGGCAGCAACACGGGCATCGGCAAGGAGACCGCGCGCGCGCTCGCGCAGCGGGGCGCGACCGTCGTCCTCGCCTGTCGCGACGTCACGAAGGCGGAGGCCGCGCGCGCCGACATCGTCGCGACCACCGCGAACGAGCGGGTGCTCGTCCGTCCGCTCGATCTCGGCAGTCGCAGCAGCATCCGCGATTTCGCGGCGCGCTTTCGCGAGGAGAACGCGCGGCTCGATCTGCTCGTCGACAACGCCGGGCTCTGGGCGACGAAGCGTTCCACCACGGTCGACGGCTTCGAGTCGACGTTCGGCGTGAACCACCTCGGAACGTTCCTCCTCACGCACGAGCTCTTGCCGTTGCTCGAGGCGAGCGCGCCGTCGCGCATCGTCGTGCTGTCCTCCGCGCTCCACTACCGCGGCAAGATGGCGTGGGACGATCTCGGCTACGCGCAGCGCAAGTACGACGGCACCGCGGCGTACGCCCAGTCCAAGCTCGCGAACATGCTCTACACGAAGGCCCTCGCGCGGAGGCTCGAAGGCAAGGCCGTCACGGTCAACGCGGTCCATCCCGGCGTCGTCGCCACGGAGCTCGTGCGCGATTACCCGAAGATCCTCGTGAAGCTGTTCCACCTCTTCTTGCTCACGCCCGCGGAGGGCGCCGCGTGCACGATCCACGTCGCGACCTCCCCGGACGTCGAGGGCAAGAGCGGCCTCTACTTCGAGAAGTCGAAGGAGAAGGAGCCGGCGCCGCGATCGCTCGACGTGGTCGCTCAGGAGAAGCTCTGGGCGCTCTCGGAGGAGATGCTCGGGCTCCGCCGAGCCCCCGCGGCCGCCTGAGCCTCGCCAAGCGGCCGCGCGCTCGCTATCGTTCGGTCCTGATGACCCAGCCGGTCCAGTGCGAGAACTGCGGCGGCATGATGAACCCGCAGTGGGACGGGCGGGTGTACATCTGCCCTTACTGCAAGACGCAGGTGCAAGTCGGCATCTCCGCCGAGCAGATCGCCGCGGGCATGGCGCTCGATCTGGCGAACGTCGACCGATTCCTCGCGCACCTCGCGACGACGCTCTCGCGCGGGTTCCAGGAGCACACGCGGATCAGCGCGAACGGCGGCTACGTCCTCGCCATCGAGATCGACCTCGAGCCGAACGTGTTCTTGGTGCACCGCGAGGGGATGCGCGCCGTCGCGCAGCACAAGAAGGTCGTTCGGGGGGTCGCGCTGCGAACCACCACGATGGCGCTCGACCAGTGGGTCGACAAGCTCCTCGAGGCGCTCGCCGAGCACGCGAACTCGAACGCCCGCGCTGCCTGGGTGCTCGGCCAGTTCGGCGGGCGCCGGGGCTGAAATCGCCCGACCGACGCGGCCGGCCCGAGCTGCGACCCTTGCTTTGCGACGGGGTTAGGCTACGGTGGGTTCCGTTCAACGAAACGTCGTCCGCACTGACGAAGTCGCTCTCTCGACCTGTTTGGGGATCGCCCGCGATCGAGCCCTTTGGGCTCGGTTCTCGGTCGTCCCCCCTCCGCGGCTCCAACTTCCGCGAAATTCGGGAACGCCACGACTCACTGCGCATTGCGTCCTGCGCGTTCGAAGCCACACGGCCCGGGCGCGCTGGGTGTTGACCGGACGGGCGGCCCCCGAGGTCGTCCGTTCGCGGCTCCCGAAACGAAAACCCGAGAGAAGTCTCGGGCTCACGAGAAGAGTGACACATGGGTAATCGTCTCTACGTCGGCAATCTTTCGTTCAATTCCACCACCGAGACGCTCCGCACGGCGTTCTCTGCCATTGGCGAGGTGACCGACGTCCACGTCGTGACCGACCGCGAGAGCGGGCAGTCGCGCGGCTTCGGGTTCGTCACCATGGGCTCCGCGCAAGAGGCGCAGAAGGCGATCGCCGAGCTCAACGGCGCGGTCGTCGACGGCCGTCCGCTCCGCGTGAACGAGGCCGAGGAGCGCCAGAACCGCGGCGGTGGCGGCGGTGGTGGTGGCTTCGGCGGCGGCGGCGGCGGCGGCCGTGGCGGTGGCGGCGGTGGTCGCGGCGGCTACGGCGGCGGCGGCGGTGGTGGCGGCGGCAAGCGCGATCGCTGGTAATCCTCTGCTTCGAAGATCGGCCCTCGTTCTCGCTCGCGCGTTCTTCGCGAGCGGGGCGGGGGCCCTCGGTCTCCATCGCGCGCCGGGGCGCGAGAGCCCGACCGCCCCGTCCCTTGCCCGGTCGGTCACCCGAACCGAGGAGGCTCCATGGCCACCAACCCGAGCTTCAACAAGCGTCTGAAAGAGAAGAACCGGCAGGAGAAGCAGCGCGAGAAGGCGGCCGAGAAGCTCCGCCGCAAGGCCGAGAAGGGCGATGGCCAGAGCGTGGATCCGGGGGTCGACCCGGACATCGCCGGCATCATCCCGGGGCCGCAGCCGCCCTCCGAAGACTGGTGAGCTCGGTGTCGCGCGCGTCGCGACTCGCTCATCCCATGCCGTCACGAGAGCCGGAGGAGCGCGAGCGCTGGTGATGCGCGCGTCGAACGGGACTATCCTCGACGCATCCCGATCTCCTCGCCTCCTCCGCCGCCCCGCCCGCGCATCGAGCTGCCGCAGGCGCTCGACCTCGCGGTGCGCACCGCCTGGGTGCCAGCGCACGTGCGGGCGCTCGTCTCGAGGCTGCCCACCGTCCTCTCGGCGTCCGTCGCGATCGGCCCGCGCGCCGACACGTCCTCGTTTCCGCTGGCGCTGAGGCAGCTCTTGAAGCTCGCCACGACGTCGAACGTCGTGATCGTGAGGCACGTCGAGCTGGACGCGCCGCGAGCGCACCTCGAGCTCGCCTCGCACGATCGAAGTCACCGCGTCGAGGCTCCGCAGCTCGCGGAGGAGCTCGGTCGCGTGCTGCGCGGCGCGCTCGAGGCGCTCTACTCGGCGAGCGAGCTCGTCGGCGCGGCGGAGGCCTTCGCGTCGCAGGCCGCGCGCCTCGAGGCGCTCCACGAGCTCACGAGCCTCATGCTCCGTTCGTCCGATCTCGATCGCGCGCTCTTCGTGATGCTCTCGGGCATCACGAGCGGGCACGGCCTCGCGATGAACCGCGCGGCGCTCTTCCTGCGCGACGACGCGCGCCGCTCCTACGTCGGCGCGGTGGCGATCGGCCCGAGCGACGCGGCGGAGGCCCATCGGATTTGGGAGGCGATCGAGGTCGAGGGCAAGACGATGGAGCACCTCGTCGAGGACTACGCGACGAAGAACGTCGACGGTCGTTTCCACGAGCACGTGCGGACGTTGGAGCTCCGCGCGGGGGACGCCTCCGACGACGAGATCCTGATCGCCGAGGCCGCCGACGGCCCCGTGCGGTTCACGCGCGACGAGCCTCGAAACGCGTCGCTCGCCGCGCTCCGTGTCGCGGGCGAGTGGGTGGTCTCCGTCGTGAAGCTCCACGGTACGACGCTGGGGCTCGTCGTCTGCGACAACGTCTACAGCGAGGTGCCCGTCGGCGACGACGAGCTCGAGGCGCTCGAGCGCTTCCTGTCGCAGAGCGCGCTCGTGTGGCAGAACCTCTCGCTCCTCTCGCGGGTCGAGTCGCTCGCGCGGCACGACGCGCTCACGGGGCTGCTGAACCGCCGCGCGATCGAGGCGCGTCTCGAGGAGGAGTGCTCGCGCGCGGCGCGCAACGAGCGGCCCATCTCCGTGCTCGTGCTCGACCTCGATCACTTCAAGAGCATCAACGACGATCGCGGTCACGCCGCCGGGGACGAGGCGCTGCGTGCGATCGGGGGGTTGCTCACGGCGTCGCTCCGCGCGAACGACTTCGCGGGACGCATCGGCGGCGACGAGTTCCTCGTCTTGCTCCCCGAGGCGACCGAGGACGAGGCCGTCGCGGTCGCGCGTCGCATCGGCGAGGCCGGGACGCGCGCCGGCCTTTCGCTCAGCATCGGCGGCGCCACGTGGCCCGGCAGCGCGATCGACGTGGCGTCGCTCGTCTCGCGCGCAGACGAGAGCCTCTACGGTGCCAAGCGCGATGGTCGCTCCCGAGCGCTGTTCGCGAGCGGCGTCTCGATCGGGCCGTTCGACCTCGGCTGAGGCGACGCCGCGCGGGGCTCAGGGCTTGCGTGGTCGCGGCATCGAGAAGGCGATCATGCGGTTGATGAGCGTCCTCCTCGAGATGCCGAGCAGCTCCGCGGCGCGCGACTGGTTGCCGCCGCACTGCTCGAGCGCGTCGGTGATGCGCTTCTTCTCGATCTCGCCGACGTCCTCGGCGAGCGTACGCCGGGAGGCGGGAGGCGGCGGCGCGTCGCTCTTGGGACCCGGCGGCGCGGACGGCGTCGCGCCGCTGTCCGAGGCGCGCGGCGCGGGCATCGCGCTCTGACCCGGCGAGCGTCGACCGAGGACGAAGTGCTCGGGATCGATCCGGCTCCCGCACCAGAGCAGCGCGCGCTCCACCACCGTCGCGAGCTCGCGCACGTTGCCAGGCCACTCGTAGCTCACGAGCGCCCTCATCGCCTCGGCGCCGATGGCCGGCTCCGCGCGACCGAGCTTCTTCGCGCTCTCGGCGACGAAGCGCGCGGCGAGCGCCGGGATCTCCCCCTTCCGCTCGCGCAGCGGCGGCACGTGGATCGGCAACCCGGCGAGGCGGTAGTAGAGATCCGGTCGGAGCCGCTCTCCTGCCTCGACGTCGCGGTTCGTCGCCGAGACGAACCGCACGTCGAACGCCCGAGGCCGCAGCGCGCCGACGCGGATCACCTCGCGCCGCTCGAGCGCGAGCAGCAGCTTCGCCTGGACGGTCGGCGGGATCTCGCCCACCTCGTCGAGGAACACGGTGCCGCCGGTCGCCGACTCGAGCAGCCCCGGCTTCGCCTGGTTCGCGCCCGTGAAGCTGCCGCGCTCGTAGCCGAAGAGCTCGCTCTCGAGCAGGTGCTCGGGGAGCGCGGCGCAGTTGAGGTGGAGCCACGGCCCCTTGCTGCGACGCGATCGATCGTGGATGCGCTGCGCGAGGTAGCCCTTTCCGGCGCCCGTCTCGCCGAAGAGCAGGACCGAGATGTCCGTCGGCGCGACGAGCTCGCAGAGCTGCTCCACGTCGCGCATGCCGCTGCCGTCCTTCGGCGTCGGCGTGCGGGGCTCTTCGATCATCGCGAGCGGCGGCTTCACGGTCACGACGACGCGGCCGATCTCGAACGGCTCGCGCCAGCCGACCTTCACCCGCTGATTCGGCGCGATGCGCTCGCCGCGAACGCGCGTCCCGTTCGCGCTGCCGAGATCCTCGACGTGGAGCTCGTTGCCGAGGTGGAGCTGCGCGTGCTTGCGCGAGATCGACGGGTGCTCGATGACGACCTCCGCGGAGGATCCGCGTCCGATGAGCGCGAGCGAGAGCGACGGCGCGAGCGCCTTCTGCAGGCTGCCGCCGTCCCAGAGGGCCATCACGACGGCGCGACCACCACTCTCGTCGCGCAGCTCTTGGGTGTCTTCTGCCTCGGAGGGCCGCTTCGGCGAGGGCATCCAGTCAGCCTTCTATCACGACGACGCCCGGCCCGGCGCGCGGGCGAGCGGCAGGATGGATCCGAGTCGATCCATCTTCATCGTTCGCGCGCACCTCCTGCCTCCACCGAAGCGTCTCGACGCGCTCCCGTGGGCGCGTTCACACGACGTGCAAACTCGACACAATCCGACGGCGCGGATGCGCGATGTGCAAATCGGGGTCATCGGAGCGTCGTCCGATTCGGGTCACGCACTCGGCTCGACCGGCTCGCTTGGCATCGCGCTTGCGAACGTCCTCCGACGGGACGAACATGACCCACCCACTCATGCCGAGCCACTTTCGGGAGTCTCGAAGCGCCGCGCGACGAGGAGCGCGGGCTTGAGTCGCGCGAGCGCGAGCCCCCGCCCGGTCGCCGCCGACGTGCGGATGCGCACCGAGGGGCCGTTCGCCGCGGGCTTCGTTCCCTGGCAGCGAAGGGCCGGTGAGACGGTCCTCACCATCGTCGTGAAGGCGACGTACGCGCTCGAGAGCGAGCTCTGCCCGCTCCTCGACGAGCCCGAGTCGCTGCAGGACGTCGATGGTTTCTGGGACGACGACCAGAACCGCAGCCTCCACGCGCCCTCGGACATGGCGCTCATGAAGCCCTCGGCCGAGGTGATCGTCGTCGGTCACGCCTACGCGAAGGACGCGCGCCCGGCGCAGTCGATCACCGCGCGCCTCGCGATCGGCTCGATCGACAAGATGCTCGAGACGTGTCCGCAGCGACGCTTCGATCGGGAGGGCCGCCTCTCCGTCGCTGCGCCCGCGGCGCGCATGCCCCTTCACTACGAGGCGGCGGCGGGAGGGGCTGGCACCGACAACCCCGTCGGGGTCGATCCCACCGATTTCGGCGAAGGGGGCAGCCGCCGCGTCCCCGGCGTGCTCCCGCCGAACCTCGATCTCCGGCCCGGCGAGCACATCGCCACGGTGGGCTTCGGTCCGATCGCGCCGCACTGGCCTCCGCGCGCGCGCCTGCTGCGACCGCAGGACGAGGCGTGGCTCCGCGCGCCGACCGAGCGACCGATGCCGCAAGGCTTCGACGCGCGCTACTTCCTCGTCGCACCGCAGGATCAGCGCGCCGTGGAGCCCTTTCGCCCCGACGAGCGGCTGATCCTCGAGGGGCTCTCGAAGCACTCGTCGAGGCTCGTGACGAACCTCGCCGGCGTCGCGCCGTCGCTCGCGATCATCGGCCTCACGAACCGGCCCGCGCCGCTGCTCTCCGCGGACCTCCTCTGCATCGACACGGACCGAGGCGTCGCGACGCTGACCTACCGAGGGCACCTCGCGTTCGAAGCCGCGATGCCGGCGATCACGATCGTCGTCGCCACGAGGGGCGAGCACGAGGCTTCCGCCGCGGTGCACGTGCCGTCCGCGGCCCTCCACACGCTGTCGTCGCACGTGAACGACGCGACCGCGGAGCTGCCCCGCCAGCAGCTCGCCCGCAGCGCCGCCCGCATCGCCGCGGAGAAGGTCGAGGCGCTGGAGACCACGCACGTCGAGTCGGATCCCGAGGCCGTGCGCGCCGCCGTCTTGCCCTTCGCGTCGTCGCCGGCGAGCGAAGGGCGCGGTCGGATCCCGAGCCAACCCGACGCCGCGCTCCCGTTCCGTGGGCAGCCCGGCGACGCGTCGCCCCCGCCGCCGGCCGCGCGATCGATCGACGACGCCTCGGCGCGCGCGCGCCCCGACAAGGCCGTGAAGATCCCGTCGTCGCCGCCGCCGTCGGTCGCGTCGGTGCCTCCGCCGCTCCCGAGTCGGCCGTCGGCGCTGCCACCGCCGTCGAGCGCGGGCGTGATGAAGGGCTCGGCGCTGCCGCCCCTGCGGCCCTCGGCGCCGCCCGCGCCGGTCTCTTCCTCGCCCGTCGCGCCGCTGCCGCCCGCGCCGCCGATCGTGAGCGCGATCTCCGTCCCGAGCGGCTCGTCGGCGACGCCCCCGCCGCCCGCGCTCGTCGCGCCGCCCGCGCCCGCGTCGTTCGCGCCGCCTCCGCTCGCACCGCCGCCGCTCGCGGTACCGTCGCCGCTCGGTGCTCCGCCGCCGCTCGCGCCCTCTCTGTCGGCGCTGCCTGCGCCTCCGCCGATGGCTGCGCCGCTGAGCGCGTCCTCCTCTTCGCTGTCTTCGTCTTTGTCGAGCGCGTCGATGCCGATCCCGCCCGCGCGCGGCTCGACCGTCGGCGAGCGCATGGGCGCGGCGGCCTCGTTCGAGTCCCTGAGCGCCGCCTCCAAGCTCGATGGCGGCGCACGCGGCTCCGACGTGCGCGGCTCGGACGCCGTCGGCGAGTCGTCGCGCCAGGAGGCGCCGCGAAAAGACTCGTCCCGCCCGCGCGACGCCTTTCAAATGGCCTTCCGAGGCGCGAGCGGCGGGAGCCCTCGCGACGGCGCGGACGCAGCCAAGCACACCCCCTTCGACAGCGCCAAGGACGCGTCGGACGCCGCCTTGCGCGCCGAGCGCCGCGATCGCGAAGCGCGCGAAAAGCGCGCCGAATCGAGCGAGCCCGTCGTCGTGCGCCGCCGCGCGCTGGTCGATCTGCTCGCGTTCGACGGGGCGCTCCCGCGCAGGTTGCGGCGCGCGAAGGCCTTCGCCGAGGTGCTCGCCGATTTCTCGCCGCCGCGCGTGCCGCGTCGGCCCGACGAGCCCGAGAGCGATCGCGATCGCGAGGAGCGCGGGCGCCTCGACGTCCTGCGCGTGCTCTCCTGCGGCGTCCCCGTCGACGATCTCGCGACCGCCGTCGAGCGTGGCCTCGACGACGCCAACGACCTCGAGCTTCCGCTCTTCCTCGTCGGCGGCGAGCTGCGCCCCACCTTCGACGAGGTCGAGGCCCTCCGCGCCGCGGTCGCCGTCGCCCAACCGCTCGCCGGCTCCGACAAGCGCGTTGGCGCGGCCGTTGCAGTAGCGAATGACGCGCTCGCCTCATCGAACCCCATCCCACGTCAGACCGCCGTCGGGCTCCTCCGCCAGGTCGAGTCCGCCACCGCGTCGCTCTCGCTCCCGCCGCGCTACCTGGCGGAGCAAGTGGAACATGCGTTGCTTGTGAATCGTCGTTACAGAAAGCCCACCATCCTCGGCGAGGGACGCGTCCGCGCGGATCTCGTCACGAGCGCGGGCACCACGTACCCCGCCTACCTGTCGGAGGCGGTCTCGCTCCGCCTGCCGATGCTCCTCTCGTTCCCGATCGTCGCCCTCGTCGAGCTCCACCCTCGCGAGGACGCCGCGGAGACGGCCGCCGACGCGCTGCTCGTCACCGCCCTCGCGCGCGTCGTGCGCACCGTGCGCACGTCCCGCTGACCTTCCTCGCCCCCGACTCTCTCGTTCGGATCGCCCACGCCGATCAAGGAGACCGCCGACCATGAACGCCATTTCCACCCGCCAGAACCACCTGGAGCTCGAGGTCGCCTCCAAGGACTCGCTCGACGTGCGCGACTTCAACGTCGAAGACGGGCTCTCGAGCTTGTTCACCGTGGAGGTCGTGGCGACGTCGACGAACGCCGCGATCGACTTCGAAGCGATCATCGGCATGGAGTCGACGCTGCGGGTGCACATCGATCCGCTCGCCTATCCCGGCGTCGCGAACCCCGCCTGGACCGGCGTCGTGTCCGAGATCCACCACCTGCGCAGCGAGTCGAGCGGGCTTTCGACCTATCACCTCACGATCGTGCCCAAGCTGTGGCTCCTCACGCAGCGCTCGAACTGCCGCGTCTTCCAGCAGAAGACCGACCTCGACGTCGTGAAGGAGCTGCTCGCCGAGTGGGACATCGCGCCCGTCGTCGAGTGCTCGTCGACGTACAAGACGCGCAAGTACCGCGTGCAGTACCAGGAGACCGACTACGCGTTCATCTGCCGGCTGCTCGAGGCGACGGGCATCACGTACCTGTTCCGCCAAGTCGACGGCAAGACGCGCCTCGTGCTCCGCGACGCGCCCGAGAACGGCGAGCAGCGCAAGCTCCCGCTCGACCACACGAACGAGCCGATGGCGGGCGGGCATTTCGCGACTGGCTTCCGCGCGACGCGCGCCGTGCGCTCCGGCAAGATCACCCTCGCCGATCACGACCCGCGCCTGCCGAACGCGCCGCTCTTGGGGCAGGCCAAGACGAGCGAGCACGCGGTCGAGAGCAAGCTCGAGCACTTCGTGTACGTGCCCGGCGCCTTCAAGTACGGCGTGAACGGCCCCGCGGACACACCCACCGCCGACGATCGCGGTCGCTCGCGCACCGACGCCAACGAGGCGAAGCGCATCGCCGAGCAGACGGCCTCCGCGCGCGTCGCGCGCTCGCAGCGCTTCTCGTTCGAGACGAACTGGCTCGACATGGCGCCCGGGCTTCGCGTCGCGATCCAAGGCCACCCCGTCGCCGAGAAGCACAAGGAGCTCCTGCTCACGCGCGTGTCGTTCTCAGGCTCCTCGTCGTCGCAGATCACGGTCTCGGCCGAGGCCGTCGCGGGCGGTCAGCCCTTGCGCCCCGAGATGATCACGCCGCAGCCGAGCATCCACGGCGTCGAGTGCGCGACCGTGGTGGGGCCCGAGGGCGAGACGATCCACTGCGACGAGTTCGGTCGCGTGCGCGTGCAGTTCCACTGGGATCGCTACGGCAAGATGAACGAGCAGAGCTCGTGCTGGGTGCACGTCAACCAGCCGTGGGCGGGCGGCGGGCTCGGCGCGATCAACATCCCACGCATCGGCCAAGAGGTGATGATCGGCTTCCTCGGCGGCAACCCCGAGGAGCCGATGATCGTCGGCCGCATGTACACGAACCTGCTCCGCCCGCCCTTCGCGCTGCCTGCGAACAAGACGCAGAACGGCTTCAAGAGCGCGAGCGTCCCCGCGACGGGCGGCTACAACGAGCTCATGTTCGAGGACATGGCGGGCAAGGAGCTCATCCGCACGCGCGCCGAGAAGGACATGACGACGCGCGTGAACCACGACCAGAGCCTCAGCGTGGGTCGCCACCGCTCCGCGCGCATCGACGGAAACGATCGCGAGCACGTGCAGGGCAACCAGAAGAACAGCGTGCTCAAGAACATGATGAGCGCGATCGGCGCCGATCAGCTGACGAGCGTGCTCGGCAACATGGTGTCGACGACGGGCAAGGAGCGTATCCTCCAGACGATCGGCAACTTCGTCTCCGACGCGCTCACGCACCGCATCTCGAGCAAGGAAGGGACGACGATCACCGTCGGCAAGTCGAGCATCCACATCGGCCCCGACTCGATCGTCATCCAGACGCCCAAGCTCTTCTTGAACCCCGGTGACGACGTGGCGCGAAAGGCGGAGATGTCCGGAGAGACGCCCTCCACCTCCGCGGAGCCCACTTCATGAAGATTGCTCGTGTCTCGTTCCTTGGGATTCGCGGTCTCGTAGACGCGACCCATGAGCTCGGAAATCCCTCCACCGGCGAGCCGCATGCGCTCGTCGTCGTCACGGGCCCCGCGGCCTCCGGCAAGACGCGCTTCCTCGAGGCCATCGTCGTGGGCAAGGAGGTCGCCGCGCCATACGGCGGCCTCGTCTCGAGCGAGGGTTGGCTTCGTGGTCCGGAGGAGGCCGCGAAGATCACGATCGACTGGTCGCTCAGCGCGCAGGAGCGCAGCTTCGCCGGGCTCGAGGGCCCGACGGCGACGACCGAGGCGCTCTTCTACGGCGACGCGACGCGCGCCGAGATCGACGAGGGCGTGCAGACCTTGCTCGAGCGGTACGAGCACGATCACGCGAAGGGCAAGCTCGAGTACTTCCCGAGCAACCGACACATCCCGCGCTACGGCGGCGGCCACGGGCTCGAGGCGATCCATCAGCGCCTGCTCCGGCCCACGAACGACGAGCGCAAGTACAGCTTCGTCCCGCGGCTCGTCGACGCGCTCCGGCGCGATCCCGCGCGCGCCGAGTACTTCTCCACGCTCCTCGGCTACCTGTCGTCGACGGTGAAGCTCTCGGCCGTCGCCGACCCCTCCGAGCCGCTCGCCACGTTCACGAGCATCGACGGCTTCCTCGCGCAGGCGCACGAGCTCTCGTCGAGCGAGTCGGACGCGATCCTCTTCGCCGCGACGGCGACGCTCCTCTGCCTCTCGAGCTCGGTCATCCTCGTCGATCGCCCCGAGCTCCACGTCCACCCGGAGGCGGCGACGCGCTTCGTGCAGGCGCTCTGTTCGCTCGGGCGCGACAACCAGGTGATCGTCGCGACCACGAGCCACGAGATCCTCGCGAGCGTGGATCCGTCGCAGATCGTCCGCCTCGGACGAAAGTGATCGCGGCGTGAGCACGTACTACATGAACGAGGGCGCGTTCGACCTGCCCGACATCGGCTTCGTCGACAAGACCGTGCAGGTCTTCACTGCGCCGCTCGAGGGGGGCGGCGAGGTCGGCCTCGTGATCGCGCGAGAGAAGGTGCCCCCGCAGAGGTCGCTCTCCGACGTCGTCGACGCGCACGTCGCGCACGAGCAGAAGACGCTGCGCGCGTTCGCCCTCCTCGCGCGGAGCGACGCGGACCTCCGCGGCGTCTCCGCGATCGACGTCGCGAGTCGCTTCCGCAACCGCGACGTCATGATCTACCAGCGGCAGTTCCACTTCATCGCGTACGGCCTCTGGATCTTCGTCGGCGCGACCGCGCCGCTCGACCGGCGCGCCGCGTGCGACGAGTGCCTCGGGCACGTGCTCGGCTCGCTGCGCCTGCGCGACATGTGACGGCGCTCGCCGCGGCTCAGATGATCTCGAAGTAGCGCGCGAGATCCCAGTCCGCGACGTGCTTTCGGAACTCGCGGTCCTCCCAGTGGCGCGTGGCGGCGTAGTGATCGACGAACGCGTCGCCGAACATCTCGCGCGCCGCCTTCGATCCGGCGAGGGCGTCCGCGGCGTCGCGGAGCGTCGTCGGGAGCGGGAGGCGCGTCTTCGCGGGCGCCTCGGGCGCGTTGCCCACGACCATGTCGGGGAGGGCGAGCTTCTCCTCGATGCCACGCAACCCGCTCGCGAGCGCCGCGGCGAGCGCGAGGTACGGGTTCGCGTCCGCCGGGCCGATGCGATACTCGGCGCGCTGCGACTTCGGGCTCCCCGCGATCACGCGGATGGCCGTCGTGCGGTTCTCGACGCCCCAGTTCGCCGACGTCGGCGCCCACATGCCCGGCACCATGCGCCGGTACGCGTTGATCGTGCTGCACACCATCGCGAGCACCTCGGGCATGTAACGCACCTGGCCCGCGACGAACCATTTCATGACGTCGCTCATCTGGTGCGCGCCCGCGTCGTCGAAGAAGGCGTTTCTGCCCGACGCGCGATCGACGAGCGAGAGGTGGATGTGCCCGCTCTGGCCGGGGTACTTGCTGTCCCACTTCGCCATGAACGTCGCCATGAGGTTTCGCTTCTGCGCGAGGACCTTCATGTACGTCTTGAAGAGCGCGCCCTTGTCGGCGGCGCGCAGGACGTCGTCGTAGCGGATGGCGGCCTCGAGCACGCCCGGGCCGGTCTCGGTGTGGAGGCCCTCGATCTCGCAGTCGAAGGCGGCGAACGTGTCGAGGATCTCGCGATAGAGATCGGCGTGCACGCTCGAGCGGATCATCGAGTAGCCGAACATGCCCGGCGTGAAGGGCTTCAGGTTTCGGTAGCCCTTCGCGCGCACGGAGTCGGGGGTCTCGTCGAAGACGAAGAACTCGTACTCGAGCGATCCCTTCGGCTCGAAGCCCATCGCGCGCGCGCGCTCGACGACGCGCGAGAGGAGCGTCCTCGGACAGACCTCGCTGTAGTCGCCGGTGAAGTTGCCGAAGACGAGCGACGTCGCCTCCTCGAACGGGATGCGGCGATACGTCGTCGGATCGAGCTTCACGGGGGCGTCGCGGTAGCCGGTGTGCCAGCCGCTCACCTGGAGGTTGTCGAGCAGCGCGTCGCTCGCGTCCCAGCCGAACACCACGTCGCAGAAGCCGAACCCGCTCTCGAGCGTCGAGAGGAACTTCTGTCGTTCGACGTATTTGCCGCGGAAGATCCCGTCGATGTCGAAGGCGCCGATCTTGTGGTAGCGAATTTGGGTCTCGTCGATCGCCTTGACGACGTCGCTCGCGTTCTCGACTCGCTGCATTCGAAAGTCCTCCCCAGAGCTCGATCGGTCGTTCAGGTCGGCAGCCGGAAATGGCGGTTCTTCGCGCGGGTGACGGCGAGGAAGCCGAGCTTCGACAACGACACGCCGAAGCCCGTGTCCTTCACGCCGGTCCACGGGAGGCCCGGATCGAGGTAGTCGCAGCGGTTCAAGAACACCGTGCCTGCCTCGATGCGCGCCGAGAGGCGGCGCGCGCGATCGACGTCGCGAGACCAAATCGAGGCGGTGAGCCCGTAGACCGAGTCGTTCGCGAGCCGCACGGCCTCGTCGTCGTCGCCGAACCTCATGATGCCGATCGCCGGGCCGAAGGTCTCCTCGCTCATGAGCTGCATCGTGTGGTCGACGCGGTCGAAGACGCGGGGCGCGACGTAGCACGCGGAGGTGCTCGGCACCGAGAACGAGCCCTCGGGGAGCAGATCGCGCGCGCCCTTTTCGACCGCTTCGGCGATCTGCGCGCGGATGCGATCGGCAGAGGCCCGGTTGACCACGGGGCCGAGAGAGGTCTTCGCGTCGAGCGGATCGCCGACGACGTACGGCCTCGTCTTCTCGACGTAGGCCTCGACGAAGCGGTCGTAGAGCGAGTCGTGGACGTAGATGCGCTCGATGGCGCAGCACGATTGACCGGAGTTGTAGAACGCCCCGTCGACGAGGTTCTCGACCGTCGCGTCGAAGTCGCAGTCGGGCAGCACGATCGCGGGGTCCTTGCCGCCGAGCTCGAGCCCCACGCCGATGAAGTTGTCCTCCGCGACGGCGCGGTAGACCTCGTGTCCTCCGCGCACCGAGCCGGTGAAGGAGACGTAGCCGAAGCGCCGCGTCGCGAGGAGCTTCGCGACCGTCGGGTGATCGACGTGGAGGGCCGAGACGAGGCCCTCGGGCGCGCCCGCCTCGCGGAACGCCCGCTCGATTTGATCGGCGACGAGCGCCGTCTGCGGGGCGTGCTTCAAGAGCACCGCGTTGCCGCTCAGGACCGCGGCGGCGAGCGCGTTGATCGGGACGAGCAGCGGGTAGTTCCACGCGGCGATGACGAGCACGACGCCCACCGGCTCGCGCGTGATGACGCGCTCGAAGCCGGGCTGATCGGTGAGGACGTCGTCGGCGAGCGCGTCCTTCGCGATCGCGGCGAGGTGTCTCACGCGCCCGCTGAAGCCGCGCTCGAACTCGCCGCGCGCGTCGCCGAGCGGCTTGCCCATCATGAGCGAGATCTGCTTCGCGTTCTCGTCGAGGTGCGCGCGGTAGGCGTCGAGCATCTTCTCGCACAACGCGGCGCGCTCCTCGATCGGCCGCGCCCGCCAGGCTTTCTGCGCGATCTCCGCGCGGGAGAGCACGCCGAGGGCCTCCTCGAAGGGCAGGTCTCGGTAGGTGAAGACGGCACGACCATCGATGGGGCTGACGATTTCCGGCATGGCGCGGACGAAGGTAGAGGAAAGCCGGCGACGGGTGGAGCGAAACCCGCCCTCCGAGGAAGGCGCCGCGTCGTGCTACTTGTCGGAGATGTCGTCACGGCGGCTCTTTCCCGTGCGCGCCTCGCTCGTGCTCGCGGCGGCCTGCGCGATCGGCTGCGGCGGTCAGGCGCCGGCGCCGCGCGCGTCCACGCTGTCGAAGGTCGCGGCGCGCGCCTCCGCGATCGCGGAGACGCCCTCGGCCGAGATCGAGCCCGCCGCGCCGAGGCCTGGGTGGGTGCCGGCGAAGACCTACGCGCTCGTCGTCGGCGTGCTCACGTTCGCGGATCCGAAGATCGCGAGCTTCTCGGATCGTCACCGCAAGGATCGCGAGCTCGCCGACGCGCTCGTCGCGCGCGGGGTCCCGGCGGATCACGTCACCGTCCTCCTCGACCGAGACGCGACCGCCGGCGCGGTCTTCGAGGCGCTCGAGAAGGTCGCGAGCGCGGCGCCGCCCGGCTCGACGCTCCTCTTCTACTACGCCGGACACGGCGATCGGCGCGAGGGCGGCGCCGTCTCGTTCGTGCCGTACGACGCAGCGCCGAAGGATGCCGCCCGCGCATTGCCGCTCGACCGCGTGAGGGACGTCGTCGCGGGTCACTTCGCGGGCGAGACGATCCTGCTGCTCGCCGACTGCTGCTACTCGGGCGGGCTCGCCGACGTGGCGACGGCGCTGCGAGCTCGAGGCAAGCGTGCCCTGTCGCTGACGAGCGCCGAGTCGTCGAACACGTCGACGGAGAACTGGACCTTCACGCAGACGCTCATCGACGACCTCGAGGGCGATCCGCTGGCCGATCACGATGGCGACGGCACGATCGCGCTCTCGGAGGTCGTGGCGGAGGAGCGCGACGCGATGAAGGCGCGCGAGCGCCAGCGGGCCGGCGCTTCGACGGAGGGCTTTCCGGAGGGGTTCGCGCTCGCGACGCGCAGCGGCCCGCGCGCGCCCGCGGACGGCGCCGTCGGCGCGTACGTCGAGGTCGAGCGCGGCGCGAAAGGCGCGAGCGTGGCGCGCGTGATCGCGGCGAGGGGAGATCGCGTCGACGTGCAGTTCTATGACTACAGCGACAAAGATACGGAAACCGTGCCCGCCGCCGCCACGCGACCGGTGCGCTTTCGTTCCTACGCCGTCGGCGCGGAGCTCTCCGTCGTCTGGGGCGGCAAGAGGTGGCCTGCCCGGGTGACGCGCGTCGACGGCGACTTCTCGTTCATCACGTACCCCGGGTGGCCCTCGTATTGGGACGAGTGGATCCTCTCCGATCGCGTCGCCGACGACGCCGCGGGCGGCGCGTCCTTCGGCGGGCCTCGGCGGAAGCGCACCTACGCGAGCGGCGACGCCGTCTCGGTCGTTTGGCGCGGGAGGTACTGGGACGCCCACGTGACCGACGTCGAGGGCGGTCGCTACCTCGTGCGCTACGACGGCTACGACGCGAGCTGGGACGAGTGGGTCCCGTCCGTGCGCATGAAGCCCCGCTGACGACACGCTTTGGGGCTCGCCCGTGCTAGAGACAGCCCCTACCTCACGAGCCCATGCACCCGATCGAGCTCCGCGGCGCGCGCACGCACAACCTCCGAGGCGTCGACCTCGTCCTGTCTCCCGGCGAGCTCGTCGCCGTCACCGGCGTCTCCGGCGCCGGCAAGAGCTCGCTCGCGATGGACACCCTCTACGCGGAAGGGCAGCGACGCTTCGTCGAGAGCTTCAGCCCCTACGCCCGGCAGTTCCTCGAGCGGCTCGATCGGCCGCCGATGGACGAGCTCGATCCCATCGCGGCGGGCGTCGCCGTCGATCGCCGCGCGCCGATCAAGAGCTCGCGCTCGACCCTCGCGACGATGGCCGATCTCGAGCCCTACCTCTCGGCGCTCTTCGCGCGCGAGGCGCTCCCCGTCTGCCCGACCTGCGACGTGCTCGCCGAGCGCACCGATCCCGAGGTCGCCTCGCGGAGGGCGATGAAGGCCCACGCCGGCGCGCGGGCCGTCGTCACCTACCCGGTGCGCGTCGACGACGCCGAGGCGTTCCTCGACGTGCGCGAGACGCTGCTCAAGTCTGGTTACCGACGCATCCTCGTCGCGGGTGAAGCGCGCGATCTCGACGCGCTCGCGCCGAGCGCGGCGCTCGACGGCGGTCGAGGCAGGGTCGACGTCATCGTCGACCGACTCAAGATCGAGCCGAAGGATCGCGCGCGGCTCTCGGCGGCGGTGGAAGAGGCGTGGCGACGCGCCGAAGGTCACGCCGAGATCCACCTCGCGGATCGCGGCGAGGTCATCCCGCTCGCCTCGGGCCTCGTTTGTCCGAAGTGCGCTCGATCGTTCGAGCCGCCTCGCCCGGCGCTCTTTTCGTATCAGTCGCCGATCGGCGCGTGCCCGAGCTGCCGCGGCTTCGGCCGCACCATCGGGGTCGACTTCGACAAGGTCATCCCCGACCACCGAAAGACGCTCGCGCAGAAGGCGATTCGCGCATGGAGCGGCAAGTCGAGCGAGTACGAGCGCCGCGTCCTCAAGAAGTATTGCGCCAAGCACGGCATCCCGTTCGACAAGCCGTTCGGCGATCTCACCGAGACGCAGCGGCGCATGGTCATCGAGGGGGACGGCAACTGGAAGGGTGACAACTACCCGGGCGTCCGCGCCTGGTTCACCTGGCTCGAGACGCGAACCTACAAGATGCACGTGCGCGTGCTCCTCTCGCGCTATCGCTCGTACGACGTGTGCCGGGCGTGCAGCGGCAAGCGCCTGTCGCCCGCGTCGCTCCTCTACCGCGTCGCCGGCCTCGATCTCGGCGCGTGGCACGCCCTCGAGATTCGCGACGCCTGCGCGCGGCTCGCGTCGCTCGAGACGACGACCGGACAAGGGACGATGGCCAAGGACGAGCTCGTCTCGCGCCTCGGCTACCTCGAGCGCGTGGGCCTCGGCTACCTC
>CAYYKK010000025.1:38272-39964 GCA_964467935.1 uncultured Polyangiaceae bacterium | reverse complement strand
CTTCGCGAGCCAGACCACCCCCATCCCGCCCTCGCCGAGGGTGCGGATGAGCTCGTATTTCCCGCCGAGACGGGTGCCGGCCGCGATCGTCACGTCCCCGAATCCTACACGGCGAAGCCGCGCCGCGCAGCCTTTCGGGCGGTGCGACCTCCCCTCACCCTCCGGCGTGGCGCGGTCGATCGGCGACCGCTCAGAAATGGATGGGAGGGCTCATGATCTGAAACTGGAGCGGCACCGCGTGGGGAGGCGGCTTGAAGTCCACCTTGACGAGGCCGGTGCCGATCGTGCCCTTGTCCGGCGTGCCTTCTTTGAAGCCGGCGTAGAGCGACGCCGCGATACCCGCCGTCGCGAGGACGCCGACGGTCGTCCCCCAGAACCAGCCCTGCTTGTAGACGGGAGCGCCGCCGGGCTGCATGTCGAGCTGCTTCGTCTGCCCGGCGACGATCACGACCTCGACCTGGTTGTCGTCGTAGCCGCGCGCTTGGAAGGAGACCTTGTGCGCGCCCGCGAGGAGCTGCACCTCGCTCGGCACGTCGCCGACCGGATTGCCGTCGACCGCGACGTGCGCCCCCTTCACCTTCGAGGTGATGACGAGCAGACCGCTCTTGTCCTTCGGGACGAGGTTCACCTTCACGTCGAGCGCGCGCGCCGCGTCGAGCTGGAGGTTGCGCGTCTCGGTCGCGAAGCCTTCCTTCGACACCTCGAGCTTGATGGCGCCGGTGTTCACGCGGATCTCGCCGAGGGGGCTCGTGCCGACGACGCGATCGCCGAGCTTGATCGTGGCGCCCTTCTCGTTCACCTCGATGTCGAGGCGCGCGACACGCCGCTCGAGATCCGCCACGAGCTCGGCGAGCTTCGGCACCTTCGCCTTCAGCTCCGCCGGCGCCTCCTTCTCGAAGGCGACGATCATGTCGAGCGCCTCGGGCAGGCGGTTCAGCGCCTGGAGCGCGCGGCCTTGGTTGTAGAGCAGCGCAGGGCTCTTCGTGACCTTGTAGGCCGCTTCGTAGTGGTCGAGCGCCTCCTGGAAGTTGTTGTTCACCATCGCCTCGTCCCCCTGCGCCTTGAGCTTCGCCGCGTCGGCGGCCGCGTCGTCGGCGTGCGCGATCGAGGGCAGGCCCGCGGCGAGCGCGAGAGCGGTCAGGAGCGAGGACAAGAACCGTCGGGTGGACACGGTCGGTATCTTCCTCGACGAAGGGCTCCGGCGAGAAGTGTTATGGAGGGCGCCGCCTCCCCTCGGGGCGGGCGGCCCTGCGACGAGCGAAGATCGACGAGCGAAAATCGACCACCGAAAATCGACGACGAGAGAAAACGTCAAAAGAGTCTTGACTGTAGAAGCTCGTTGGGTAATCTACGCCGGCTCGTCGCGGGCGGGTAGCTCAGCGGTAGAGCGGCGGCTTTACATGCCGTTGGTCGCAGGTTCGATCCCTGTCCCGCCTACCGGTCCTCCCAGGGCCCAGGCGGAACATTCGGGCCAGCCCGTTTCGCAGTAAGCCCCTTTTGCATTAAGCCTGTTTCGCAGTAAGCCCGGTTTCTCGGGTCCCAGTTTTGGGGTGGTAGTTAAGTTGGTTATAACGCCGGCCTGTCACGCCGGAGGCCGCGGGTTCGAGTCCCGTCCACCCCGCCAACGAAGCAGCCGAAGTAGGGGCGATTCCAACCGGAGTCGCCCTTGTCGTTTAGGGGCGACTCCAACCG
>CAYYKK010000025.1:0-38172 GCA_964467935.1 uncultured Polyangiaceae bacterium | reverse complement strand
GAGTCGCCCTTGTCGTTCGTAGGGGCGACTCCAACCGGAGTCGCCCTTGTCGTTCGTAGGGGCGACTCCAACCGGAGTCGCCCTTGTCGTTCCCTTGAGGGCGTTGCTCTCTTGGGGCGTTGCCTTCCAGGGCGTTGCTCTCGTGGAGCGTTGCCGTGTTGGGGCGCGTCGTTTCTGGGCTCGCCGTTTTCGGCGCGTCGTTCTTGCGGTCCACCGCCGTGCGAGACGGGACGAGGACGATCTCCCCGTCGCCTCGTCGGCGCGCTCGGTCGCTGGGCGGAGCCCTCGCTTCGGCCGAGAGAGTTGGTGTACAAGGGTCCGGTGAGATCCAAGAGCGCTCGCGCGCGAGGCGCGCACACCTTCCTGGCAGTCTTCGCTCTGTCCCTCGTCGGCGCGGTCGGATGCGAGAGCATCCCCGCCCCCGTCGATCAGCTCGCGGCTTCGCAGGCAGCCATCCGAGCGGCCGAGGAGGTCGGGGCAGAGAAAGATCCCCAAGCGGCCCTCCACCTGAAGCTCGCCCACGAGCAGTTCGACAAGGCGAAGCAGATGATGGACGCGGCGGACAACGAGATCGCGCTTCGTCTCCTGCTCCGCTCCGAGGCGGGCGCCGAGGTCGCGCGAGCCTTCGCCAAGAAGGTCTCCTCGGCCGAAGCCGCCGAAGAGGCCGAGAAGCAGATCCAAAAGCTCAAGGGGACCAAGTGATGAGCGCCACCACCCATGCACGTCGATTCGGATCCACGCTCCTCACCTCGGCGCTGATCGGGGCGCTGTCGCTCTCGTCGCTCGGCGTCGCGGGGTGCGCGACGCCCATCCCGCCGAAGGAGCTCGTCGACGCTCGCACGGCCTACGAGCGCGCCAAGGCGAGCCGCGCGAAGGAGCTCGCGCCCGCTCAGCTCGACACCGCGAAGCAGGCGCTGCGCCAAGCCGAGATGAAGTTCGAGGACAAGCCCGAGGATCAGGAGACGCGCGATTTCGCGTACATCGCGCATCGCAAGTCGCTGCTCGCGGAGGCCTCGGGCGAGATCGAGGCGAACGAGCGACGGCGCGAGGCCGCGGAGAAGGAGTTCAAGGAGCTCAGCCAGACCGAGCTCGAGCGCGCCCGCGACGCGGTGAAGAACGCCAAGAACGAGACCGACGCCGAGCGCCGCGCGCGCGAGGCCGCCGAGAAGGGTCGCACCGACGCAGAGAAGGCCCGCGACGCGGCCGAGAAGGCTCGCCAGGACGCCGAGCGGCAGCTCGCCGCGGCGCTCGCGAGCCTCAAGGAGATCGCGGCGATCAGCGAGGAAAAGCGCGGCATGGTCATCACGCTCTCCGGCGCGGTGCTCTTCGTGTCCGGCAAGTCGGAGCTCTTGCCGATCGCGAAGGAGAAGATGAACCAGGTCGCCTCCGCGCTGAAGGATCAGGGCTACCCGAACATCCGCATCGAGGGGCACACCGACTCGGTGGGCTCGGCCGAGGAGAACCGCAAGCTCTCGCTCGCCCGCGCGGAGTCGGTGAAGTCGCACCTCGTCAGCCAGGGCTATCCGGCGGCGAAGATCGAGACGGCGGGCCTCGGCCCCGACCGCCCGGTCGCGGACAACGGCACGCCCGAAGGCCGCGCGAACAACCGCCGCGTCGAGATCATCGTCGCGCCGAAGAAGTAGCGGCGCGCACGCTTCACCCCCGAGCCGCGCGACGCGCGCGCGAACGATGCCCCCGTCGGTGACTCTTCCGCGGGGGCATCGTGCTGGGTAGGCTCGGTCGCCATGACGACCCGCCAAGGCTCCCCCCGCGCCCTCCCCGCTTGGACCGCCCTCGAGGCCCACCGCAAGAAGATGGACGGCGTGCACATGCGCGCGCTCTTCGAGGCGGACCCCGGGCGGTTCGACGCGATGAGCGTCGAGGTCGGCCCGCTGCTCTTCGACTACTCGAAGAATCGGGTGACGAAGGAGACGATGGGGCTCCTCGTCGATCTCGCGAAGCAGGCCGGCGTCGAAGCGCTCCGCGACGCGATGTTCGCGGGCGAGAAGATCAACACGACCGAGGGGCGCGCCGTCCTGCACACCGCGCTTCGCAACGTCGGTTCGCGCGAGGTCCTCGTCGACGGGCGGGACGTGATGCCCCTCGTCCGGGCGGCGCTCGCGCACATGGAGCGCTTCAGCGAGGCCGTCCGCAGCGGCACGTTCCGCGGCTACACCGGCAAGGCGATCAAGCACGTCGTCAACATCGGCATCGGCGGCTCGGACCTCGGTCCGGTCATGGTGACCGAAGCCCTGCGCCCTTGGCGCGACGGCGCGCCGGCCCAGAAGGCTGGGCTCGTCGGACCGGAGCCCCACTTCGTGTCGAACGTCGACGGCACGCACATCGCCGAGGCGCTCCGCCGCGTCGATCCGGAGACGACGCTGTTCCTCGTCGCCTCGAAGACGTTCACGACGCAGGAGACGCTCGAGAACGCGAAGACCGCGCGGGCGTGGTTCCTCGGGCACGCGAAGGACGAGGCCCACATCCAGAAGCACTTCGCCGCGATCTCCACGAACGAGGCCGAGGTGAAGAAGTTCGGCATCGATCCGGCGAACATGTTCGTCTTCTGGGACTGGGTCGGCGGCCGCTACTCGCTCTGGTCCTCGATCGGCCTCTCGATCGCGCTCGCGGTGGGCTTCGCGCGCTTCCGCGAGCTGCTCGAGGGGGCCTTCGCGATGGACGAGCACTTCCGCTCGGCGCCCCTCGAGAAGAACGTGCCGGCCCTGATGGGGCTCCTCGGCGTCTGGTACGGCGACTTCTTCGGCGCCGAGACGCAGGCGATCCTGCCCTACGACCAGTACCTCCACCGGTTCGCCGCCTACCTGCAGCAGGGCGACATGGAGAGCAACGGCAAGCGCGTGGACAAGAGCGGCGCGGCGGTCGACGTATCGACCGGGCCCATCGTGTTCGGCGAGCCCGGCACCAACGGACAACACGCGTTCTACCAGCTCATCCACCAAGGCACGAAGATCGTCCCGTGCGACTTCCTCATCGCGGCGCGCTCGCAGAACCCGATCGGGCGACACCACCGGCTGCTCAGCGCGAACTTCCTCGCCCAGACCGAGGCGCTGATGCGGGGCAAGACGGAGGCCGAGGTGCGCGTCGAGCTCGAGAAGCAGGGGCTCTCGGGCGCGGCGCTCGAGGCGCTCGTGCCGCACAAGGTCTTCACGGGCAACCGCCCCTCGAACAGCCTCGTCGTGGACGAGCTCACGCCCCACACGCTGGGGATGCTCATCGCGGCGTACGAGCACCGCATCTTCACCATGGGCGCCGTGTGGGGCATCAACTCGTTCGACCAGTGGGGCGTCGAGCTCGGCAAGCAGCTCGCGAGCAAGATCATCCCCGAGCTCGAGCAGGCCGCCGCCGTGACGACGCACGACGCCTCGACGAACGGGCTCCTCGCGCACCTGAAGAAACGCGCTGGGTGAAGTCACACTCCGGCGCGCCCCGCCGATGACGGGGGGTGAGCGCGAAGAGCCGCCGATCCGTCACGCTGTCCCTCGTCCTCGGGCTCGGGCTCGCCGCCTGTGGCGAGCCGGGGCGCGGCCCCTCCCCGAGCGCGCCGCCCTTCTCCGTGATCGACGCGCCGCGCACGACCGCGCTCGCGTCGGTCACGCTGAAGGGGGTCGCGCACGTCGAGCAGCGGCCCGACTTCTGCGGCGAGGCGTGCGTCGAGATGGCGGGGAGCTACTTCGGCAAGCGCTGGGACCAAGACCGCGTGTTCGCTCTCGCGGGCATCGACCCCGCGCTCGGCCGCGGCGCGGTCACGCCCGATCTCGTGCGGGCGCTCGAGCGCCTCGGCTTCGACGTCGGCGACGTGTGGCACACCATCCCGGCCGCGGATCCCGGCCCCGCGCTCGAGCGGGAGCTCGAGGCGATGCACGCCGATCTGTCGCGCGGCGTGCCCACGATCGTGTGCATGCACTACTCCTCGGCGCCGAGCACCACGGAGCACTTCCGGCTCGTGGTCGGCTACGACGCCGCGTCCGACGAGATCCTCTATCAAGAGCCCGCGGAGGCCGCGGGCGGGTACCGACGCATGGCGCGCGCCGAGCTGCTCTCGCTGTGGCCGCTGAAGTACGACGAGGCGAAGTGGAGCGTCATTCGCATCCCGCTCGTGCCCAAGCATTTGGTCGACGCGCCGGCCGCCGCCACCGAGCCCTCCCCGGCCGATCTCGCCCAGCACGTGATGGCGCTCCGTCGGCGGCTGCCCCCCGGCTTCGGGGTCCTCGTCGACGCGCCCTTCGTGGTCGTCGGTCGCGGTCCGCGCGAGGCGCTGGCGGAGCACGGGGGATCGACCGTCGCGTGGGCGAAGTCGCTCCTCGCGAAGGACTTCTTCGAGCGCGCCCCTCGCACGATCCTCGACGTGTGGCTCTACCCGGATCGAGAGAGCTACGGCCGCGGCGTCGCCGCGCTCACAGGTGACGTCCCCGACACGCCCTACGGGTTCTATTCGCCGGCGAACCACGGGCTCTTCATGAACATCGCGACCGGCGGCGGAACGCTGGTGCACGAGCTCGTCCATCCCTACGTCGAAGCCGATTTCCCCGAGGCGCCCCCGTGGATCAACGAGGGGCTGGGTTCGCTCTTCGAGCAGTCGGGCGATCGCGACGGGCACATCGTGGGCTACACGAACTGGCGCCTCGAGGGTCTGCAGAAGGCGATTCGACGCCACGGCGTGCCTGCGCTCGAGGCGCTCTCGCACATGAGCTCGAGCGAGTTCTACGGCGAGGGTGAGGGCACGAACTACGCGGCCGCCCGCTACCTCCTCTACTACCTCCAGGAGCACGGGTTGCTCCGCGCCTTCTACCGCGCGGCCCGCGACGGAGCGGCGCGCGATCCGTCGGGCTACCGCGCGCTCGTCGACACGCTGGGCGAGCGAGACATGCGCGCGTTCCAGGCGCGTTGGGAGACCTATGTGCTCGGCCTGACCTTCCCCTGACGGGGCGCGAGAGACGCGTCGGGGCGAGCGTGGTAGCAAGTGCTCGCCGATGCTCCCCGTCCTCGTCCACCTGTCGTACTCGCCCTGGTCGGAGAAGGCCCGCTGGGCGCTCGACCACCACCACGTCCGCCACCGCCGCGTCGAGCACTTGCCCCTCGTGCTCGAGCCCGCGCTGCGCATCGCTTCGCGCAACCTCCGCGAGAAGCAGACCGTGCCGCGCCTCTTCGTCGGCGCCGAGGTGAAGGGCGACTCGCTCGAGATCGCGCGGTGGGCCGACGCGATCGGCTCGGGCACGACGCTCTTCCCCGAGGATCGTCGCGGGGCGATCCTCGACTGGGTCGACCGCAGCGAAGAGCTCCTCGCGGCAGGGAGAGCGCGCCTGCTCGAGCGCATGCTCGAGAGCCGCCCCGCCCTTCGCGAGGCGCTGCCTGCTCCGCTTCGCGCCATCGGGGGACCTGCCGTCGCGATCGCGAGGGCGGCGACGGCGTTCGTCCGGCAGAAGCACGTGGCCCGGAGCGAGAGCCTCGCCGCGCACGAGGCGCGGATGACCTCAGTGCTCGACAAGGTCCGCGCCGCGATCCACGGGCAGGATCCGCTGCTCGGCACCTTCACCTTCGCCGACGTCGCCGTGGCGTCCGCCCTGTCGATGGTCGAGCTCCGCCCCGAGAACCCGCTCGGCCCCGAGCAGCGAAAGGTCTGGGCCGAGCCGCGGCTGGCCGAGGCGTACCGCGACGTGCTCGATTGGCGCGACGCGATCTACGCCCGATACCGCTGAGGTCCGGGTGTCTCCGCTCGTCGTCCTCGCGCTCGCGTGCGCCTCGTTCACCGCCGGCTTCGTCGACGCGGTCGCCGGGGGCGGAGGCCTCATCACCCTGCCCGCCCTCCTCGCCGCGGGCATCCCCGCGCACGCTGCGCTCGCGACGAACAAAGGCCAGGCGACGTTCGGCGCGATCTCGTCGGCGACGTCGTTCTGGGCACGCGGCGCGATCGATCGAAGGCGCGCTCCCATCGGCTTCGCGTGCGGGGTGCTCGGATCGCTCCTCGGCGCCGCGCTCGTGTTGCGCGTGCCGCCCGGCCCGCTGAAGCCGCTCGTCCTCGTCCTGCTCGCCCTCGCCGCGTTCGTGGTGATGTGGCCGCGCAAGGCGCCTCCGCCGGGCGCGGCGACCCGCGGCGTCTGGGCGACGCTCCCGATCGCGCTCGCGATGGGCTTCTACGACGGCTTCTTCGGGCCCGGGACCGGCTCGCTCCTCATCGTGGCGTTCGTCGTCGTCTATCGCGAGGCGCTCCTCTCCGCGTCGGCCAACGCGAAGGTGGTGAACCTCGCCTCGAACCTCGCCGCGCTCTCGATCTTCGCGTGGCACGGCGCCGTCCTCTGGCGCGTCGCGCTCCCGATGGCGGGGGCGAACATCCTCGGCGCGGCGACGGGCGCGCGCGTGGCGATGCGACGAGGAGACGGGTTCGTGCGCGTGGTCGTCGTGATCGTCGTCGCGGCGCTGATGGCGAAGGTCGGGTGGGACCTCCTCGCCGTGTCGCGCGCGAGCGGCTAGCCGACACGCCGCGCGAGACGCTCAGTCCCCGGCGGCCTCGGCCGCGCCGCCGGGCCGATCCTCGAGGTGGCAAGCGACGAAGTGGCCCGGCGCCCGCTCGAGCAGCTCGGGCGCCTGCACCTTGCACCTGTCGAAGGCGTGAGGGCAGCGCGTGTGGAAGTGACACCCGGGCGGAGGGGCGAGCGGGCTCGGCACGTCGCCGACGAGGACGAGGCGCTTCCGCTTCCGCTCGATCTTCGGATCGGGGACCGGGATCGCCGAGAGGAGCGCCCGGGTGTACGGGTGGCGCGGCCCCTCGAAGAGCGCGCGGGTCGGCGCGCGCTCGACGATCTCGCCGAGGTACATGACCGCGACCTCGGTGGAGATGTGCCTCACGACCGCCAGATCGTGCGCGACGAAGATGTAGGTGAGACTCATCTTCTTCTGCAAGTCCATCATCAAGTTGATGATCTGGGCTTGGATGCTCACGTCGAGCGCGCTCACGGGCTCGTCCGCCACCACGAGCTTCGGGCTGAGCGCGATGGCGCGCGCGATCCCGATGCGCTGCCGCTGTCCGCCGGAGAACTCGTGCGGGTAGCGCCGCATGTACGCGGGAGAGAGGCCCGTCTGCGTCATGAGCTCGGCCACCCGATCCGTCAGGGCCGCCTTCCCCTTCACCACGCCGTGCGTCACGAGCGGCTCGGCGAGGATGTCGAAGACCGTCATGCGAGGGTTGAGGCTCGCGTACGGATCCTGGAAGATCATCTGCATCTCGCGTCGCGCCGCGCGGAGCTCGCGCTCGTCGAGCTGCAGGACGTCCTTGCCGTCGAGCAGCACCCTGCCCTCCGTCGCTCGGACGAGACGCAGGATCCCCCGACCGGTCGTCGACTTGCCGCACCCCGACTCGCCGACGAGCCCGAGCGTGCTGCCCTTCTCGACCTCGAACGACACGCCGTCGACGGCCTTGACCGTGCCGACCTGCCGCATGAGCAAGCCGCGGCGCACCGGGAAGTGGACGTGGAGATCCTCGACGGTGAGCAGCGCCGTCACGCCTCGCCTCCTCGCTGGACCGCGTCTCGGTTCGTCTCGTGGCAGGACACGACGTGCGGCGCGCCCTCGGCGCCAGCCTCGGCGGCCGCGTGCTCGATCGTGCGCGCGTCGGGGTAGCGCTCCGCGCACACGGGCTTCGCGTGGGGGCACCGCGTGCGGAACGGGCATCCGCTCGGCAGCTTCGCCAGCGACGGGGGCATCCCCGGGATCGGCACGAGGCGCGCGTCCTCGCCGTCGATGCTCGGGATCGAGCGGCGAAGCCCCACCGTGTACGGGTGCCGCGGATCGTCGAAGATGTCGAAGACCGAGCCCTGCTCGACGATGCGCCCGGCGTACATCACCGCGACCCGATCGGCGAGCCGCGCGACGACGCCGAGGTCGTGCGTGATGAGGATGATCCCGACGCCCATCGCCTCCTTGCGCTCGCGGAGCAGCTCGAGGATCTGCGCTTGGATCGTGACGTCGAGGGCCGTGGTGGGCTCGTCCGCCACGAGCAGCTCCGGCTCGGCGAGCAGGGCCATCGCGATCATCACCCGCTGGCGCATGCCGCCCGAGAGCTGGTGTGGATAGTCGTCGAAGCGGCGCTCCGGATCGGGGATCCCCACCGACCTCAGCATCGCGACGCCCTTCTTGCGCGCCTCGTCGCGACGCATCCCCTTGTGGATCTCGAGCACCTCGACGAGCTGCTCGCTGACGCGGAGGTAGGGGTTCAGGCTCGTCATCGGATCTTGGAAGATCATCGCGAGGCGGTTGCCGCGGATCCGCTGCATCTCGGGCTCGCTCGCCTTGGCGAGGTCGATCGCCGAACCCTCGCCGTGGAGCCACATCTCGCCCGAGACGATGCGGCCCGGAGGATCGGGGATGAGGCGCATCGCCGAGAGCGTCGAGACGCTCTTGCCGGAGCCGCTCTCCCCGACGATGCCGAGCACCTCGCCGCGATCGACCGAGAACGACACGCCGTCGACCGCCTTGACCACGCCCTCTTCCGTGAAGAAGTGCGTCTTGAGATCGCGTACCTCGAGCAGCGCCATCGCGTCAGTCCTTTCGGATACGCGGATCGAGCGCGTCGCGCAGCCCGTCGCCGAGGAAGTTGAAGCAGAACAGGGTCAGCGCGAGCATCACCGCGGGCGCGACCAGCATCCAAGGGTAGAGGCTCATCGTCTCGGCGCCGCTCGAAGCGAGCTGGCCCCAGCTCGCGAGCGGCTCCTGCGTGCCGAGGCCGAGGAACGAGAGGAACGCCTCGGTGAGCATCACCTCGGGGATCGTCAGCGTGGTGTAGACGATGATGGGACCGAGCGCGTTCGGCACGAGGTGGCGGAAGATCAACGCCGCGTCGCCGACCCCGATCGAGCGGCTCGCCTCGACGAAGGGCTGACTGCGGAGCGAGATCACCTGCCCTCGGACGATGCGCGCCATCGTCAGCCACGAGATGCCGCCGATGGCGAAGAACACGATGAAGATCTGGAAGATGGGGAAGTACTTCGGGTCCTTCGGGTGCGCCGTGAAGAGCGACAGCGCCTTGACCCAGGCGGCGAAGACGAGCGTCTTGTCGTTCGCGAAGAACACCATCAGCAGGATGACGAGGATGAGCAGCGGCAGCGTGTAGAGCACGTCGACGATGCGCATCATCAGCGCGTCGAGGCGTCCGCCGAAGTAGCCCGCGACCCCACCCCACGTGACGCCGATGAAGAAGCTCACGAAGGTCGCGATGACGCCGACGGCGAACGAGATGCGCCCGCCGAACGTGATGCGCGCGAGCAGATCGCGCCCGAGCACGTCGGTCCCGAGCCAGTGCGCGCTCGAGGGCGGCGACGGTCCGAGGTTCAAATCCGCTGCGTCGTACCGGTAGCGCGAGAGCTCCGGGTGGACGGCGCACACGACGACCATGACGAGCAAGAGCACGCCGGCGCCGACCGCGACGCGGTTCTTCTTGAGCCTCCGCCACGCGTCACGCCAGAGGCTCGAGCCTTGCTCGAGCTCCTCGAGGCGGCGGGACGCGGGCGCGGGCCCTCCCGAGCGCTCGCTCGACGACCCTTCGCTCTTCGGCTCGTTCGCGCCGCTCACTCGAGCTCCACCCGCGGATCGAGGAACTGGTAAGCGACGTCGACCACCGCGTTGAACGTGACGAGCAAGAAGCCGTAGACGAGCGTCACGCCGACCACGAGGTTGTAGTCGCGGTTCAGCGCCGCCTCGACGAAGTAGCGCCCCATGCCCGGGATGTTGAAGATGCGCTCGACGACGAGCGAGCCGACGAGGAGACCCGAGAAGCCGGGGCCGAGGAAGCTCACGACGGGCAGGAGCCCGCCCTTCAGCGCGTGCTTCCAGATGATGCGCCGCTCGCCGAGGCCCTTCGCGCGCGCCGTGCGCACGAAGTCCGATCGAACGACCTCGAGCATGCCGCCGCGCGTGAGGCGCGCGATGTAGGCGGCCATCGGCGCTGCGGCGCAGACGACCGGGAGGATCATGTGGCGCCAGGACTCCCAGCGCGCGACGGGCAGCCAGTAGAGCTTCAGCGAGAAGACGAGGACGAGGAGCGGCGCGAGGACGAAGCGCGGCAGGCTCACGCCGAGCATGGCCGTCGTCATCGCGAGGGTGTCCTTCCACGTGTTCTGTCGCACTGCCCCCACGATGCCGAGCGGGATCCCGGCCGCGAGCGCGGTGAGCATCGCGAGGATGCCGAGCTCCATCGAGACCGGGAGGCTGAGGCCGATGATCTCGTTCACCGAGCGGTTCGGGTACTTGAACGTCGGGCCGAGATCGCCGTGGAAGACCAGGTCCGAGATCCACTCGCCGTACTGTCGGTAGAGCGGATCGTCGAGGTGATACTTCGCCTCGATCGCGTGCTTCACCTCGGCCGGGACGGCGCGATCCTGATCGAACGGCCCGCCGGGCGCGAGGCGCACGAGGACGAACACCATCGTCGCGACGAGCAGCATCGTCGGCACGATCGACAGGAGGCGCCGCAGGATGTAGCCGCCCACCTCAGTACGCTCCCGGCTTGGGGAAGGCCTCGAGCGCGAACGCCGGACCGTTGTCGTCGTTCGTTCGCCAACCTTCGTCGATCCAGAGGTAGCGGACGAGCTGTTGGTTCCGCACGTTGAAGTGGAACCCCTTCACCCACGGCTTCTTCAGCGTCACCTTCGTGTAGAAGTAGAGCGGCATCTTCGCCATCGCGTCGACCGCCATCTTCTCCGCGTCGCGGTAGAGGCCGATGCTCTCGCCAGGATCGGGCGTCGCCGCGGCGCGCGCGAGGAGCGCGTCGAACTCCGGGCTCGACCAGCCCGTGCGATTGTTCGGGCTCCACGTGAGGAACGTGTCGAGGTAGGTCTGCGGATGGTTGTAGTCGCCGATCCATCCGAAGCGCACGACCTGGAAATTGCGGTCGCGCACGTTCTTCAGCATCACCTTCCACTCCTCGTTGCGGAGCGTGACGCTGACGCCGAGGTGTCGCTTCCACATGTCCTGGATCGCGACGGCGATCTTCTTGTGCCCTTCACTCGTGTTGTAGAGGATCTCGAGCGGCGGGAAGCCCTCGGCCCGGAAGCCGTCGCCGTCCTTCACGATCTTGTAGCCCGCCTCGCCGAGGAGCTTGCGCGCGTGGTCCGGATCGAACGCGTACTCCGGCGTGGAGAAGGGATCGGCGCCCTTCGCCTTGTCGGCCTGCACCCGCGCCGCGTAGCCGAGGCCCGTGAGGTCGGGCACGTAGTGCGTGGCGGGCGACTGGCCGCCGAGGACGACCTTGTCGACGAGCTGCTGCTTGTCGACCGCGAGGTTCAGCGCGCGCCGCACGAGCACGTTGTCGGTCGGGGCCTTCTTGGTGTTGAACTCGTACCAATAGGTGCCGAGGTAATCGGTGCGCTGGAAGTCCTTCTTGGTGGAGAGGAACTTGATGTAGTCGGGCGGGATGGTGCTGTTCTCGCCGATGTAGTCGATCTCGCCGGCTTGATAGAGGTTCATGCCGGCGACGAGCTCCTCGACCTCGAGCTCGACGACGCGGTGGATCTTCAGCTTGTCGAAGAGGCGATGGTGCGGGTTGCGCTTCATCGTCAGCTCGTAGCGGAACTTCCACTCGTCGAGGACGTAGGTGCCGTTCGAGACGATGTTCTCGGGGCGCGTCCAGAGGTCGGGCTCGCCCCGCGCCTCGAACTTCTCGATCACGTCGCGGCGCACCGGCGAGAGCGTCGCGGCGCACGCGAGGTCGATGAAGTAGGGCGTCGGGCCCTTGAGCTCGACCTCGAGCGTGTGATCGTCGGTCGCGCGGACGCCCACCGCAGCCGCGTCGTCGGTGAGGAGGCTCGCGTCGACGAACCCGAGCGGCGGGCCCTGGGGCTCCGGAGCGCCGGGGGTGGCCTTCTCCTCCGCCGCGTCCTTCGTAGCGGTGAACGTCGGGAGCCGCTCGAGCGACGCGACGAGGGCGAACGACTTCTTCGCGCCCGCGTCGGCGAGGAGACAACCGGGCAGCACCCCGCGCTTGTCGCCGTCGGCGACGCGATAGAAGTAGTCGTCCTCGTCGTTGCACTTCACGGGACCGAGCCGCTCGAGGATGCGGACCTCCTTGCCCTTCCACGCGCCGTCGCCAGCCGCGCGCGCAGCGCCGTCGACGGTGAAGACCTCCGCGCTCTTCGTCTTCGCGTTCGGCGGATCGTAGGTGAGGATGGTGCCGGCCTTCGGAGCCTCGTCGAACGGCGTCACCGACGAGACGGCCTTCATCGGCGAGCGCGCGAGGACGCGCAGGTGCGCGCCCTTCGCGAGCTTCGACAGCTCGTGCGCGCCCGTCTCGGGTTGGTCGAGCAGCGGCGCCTCTTCGCGCGGCGTCTTGAGCTTCCCGAGGTTGAAGTCCTCGCCGTTCAGGAGCGAGTAGAGGTTCGACGCGGCCTGCGAGGCGGTCTTCGGCGTGAGCACGCGCTTCCACGCGTACTCGAAGTCGTGCGCGGTGACTGGCTGGCCGTCGGACCACTTCGCGTCGTCGCGCAGATGGAAGCGGAAGAGACGGTTGTCGGGGGTCTGATCCCAGCTCGTCGCCACGCCCGGCGTGGGCTCGGCGTCGGGTCCGTAGACCACGAGGCCCTCGAAGAGGCTCTCGACGAGCGAGGTCGACGCGGTGTCGTGCGCCATCGCCGGATCGAGGTACTCGGGCTCGCCGCCGTTGTTGACGTAGAACGTGTGCGGGTCCTTGCCGCGGCGCTCGGTCGTCCCGAAGTACGGGCTCTTGTCGCTCGTGATGGAGCAGCTCGTGCAGCCGGACGCGCCGACGAGGCCCGACACGACGACGAGGAGCTCTGCGGCGCGGCGCATCGTTGTGCTCCTCGTATCACGAAACCGCGATCGATCGTCAGGCGCTCGCGCGACGAGGCTCCCTCGGGCTACGCTCTCGCGCGCCATGCGCCACCTCTCCCCCATCGCGCTCGGCGCGCTGTCGCTCGGGTGCCTGCTCCTGCCCAACGTCGGCTGCACCCCGGAGGCCGCGCGCCCACAGCCGAAGACCGCCACGCTCGCCGCGTGCTCCTCGGACGCCGTCGAAGCGTGCGAGGCGGCGCTCGCGTCCGCGCTCGACGATGGTCGCGACGTGTCGGACGCGATGACGGCCTACGCGAGCGCGCGGGCGAGCGCGGACCCTGCGGTCGGCGCGGCGCTCGCGGCGCTCGCGTCCGCGAAGAGCGACGCCGTGGTCGTCCGACTCGGCGGCGCGAAGGTGACGACGAAGCTCGCCACGGTCGATCTCGCCACGGCCCCGAAGCCGTCTTCGATCTCCGACACGGTGCTCTGGATCGCGCTCGCCGAGGCGAACAAGATCGGCTTCCTCGCGGTGGCTCGCCCCGACGGCACGGTCGCGCGCTACTTCCCGAAGGATCCGCTGAAGCCGATGATGGCAGGCCTCCCCGCCGGCGTCGTCGACACCAAGATGCCCGATCTCGACGCCGACGCGCGGCTCGAGCGAGCCCTGCGCGCCGCATCGGACGCAGCGCGCGCCTTCGATTACGTCAAGGCCGCGGACGCCATCGACGAGGTCGACGCGGCCGTCGCGGGGCGCGACCCGTTCGACGCGGTCACGCTGCGCGGGCAGATCTTCTCCGGCGCCCTCTCGTTCTCGAAGCCCGCGCCGCCCGCGGGCCCGAACGACAAGCCGACGCCGCCGAAGCCCGACGGACCGCCGCCGACGGCGACGGAGACCCCGTACCTCGATCTGCTGCGCGTGCGCATCGACCGTCACGCGGTCGAGTGGCCTCGACGAAAGGAGCGCCTCGTGGCCGCGCTCCCGGCCGATCGACGCGAAGCCTTCCGCTCGCTCTACGACACGCCGGCCCCGTGCGCCCTCGTCCTGCCGCCGCCCATCGAACGTGAGGGTGACCTCATTTACGCGTACCTCATCCCTCGGACGCTCTTGCCGTCTCGGTCGAAGGCCGCGCTCGGGCGCATCCCGCTCGACGCCTGGTACCCCCGCTACGCCCAGCTGCTCGACACGGTCGAGCGCCATGGTCTCGGCTGGTACGCGCTCCTCACGCTGATGGTCGAGCGCGGACAGTCGTCAGGCATGACGCCCAGCGGATCCGAGGTGCACAAGCGAGCGACGGCGCTCGCGCTGAGGCACGCGCGCGCGCTCAAGGTGCTCGCCGAGAAGCGCCCGCTGCGCGTGGGCGCGGGGCAGATCGGCTTCTTCCTCGCGCCGGGCAACCTCCTCGACGAGCCCCTGCGCAAGGAGGTCGTCGACCTCATCCAGATCGCGGCGCGCACCAGCATGAACCAGGCGAAGGAGCCCGGCGAGGTGGCGATCGCGGCGCTGACCGGCGTCCTCGGCGGCATCCAGATGCCGGGCGAGATGCGCGAGGCGCACTTCACGGCGCTGCAGGCCGCGTTCACGGCGAAGCTGCGCGGAGAGTTCGCGCAGAAGAGCGGCTGGGGCGTCGCGTTCCTCTTCGCGCTCGACGGAGCCTACCGCGCCGGGTTCGATCAGGCGCCGAACCTCAAGGCCACGGCGGATCAGATCGCGCGCGCGCTCGAGTCGGACCCGGGCATCGAGCAGCCGGGGCTCGCGGCGCTCACCGCGGCGATCACGAAATACGTGTCGCTCGGCGCGGAGCAAGCCCTCGGGACGGCGATCCCCGAGGGCAACGACCTCCTGCCGGCGCGCGCCGCCGCCCGCGCCTCGCTCGAGAAGGCGATCGCGGCGCTCGGGGACGGCGCGCCTCCGCCGAAGGATCTCGCGAAGGACGTCGCCGATCTCGCCGACGAGACCATCGCCACCGTCGCGCTCGCCGCCGCTGCGGAGGTGAAGAAGTCCCAGGAGCCGAGCTCCACCAAGAAGACCGACGCGAAGAAGGCCGATCCCAAGGCCACGTGCTCGAGCGCCCCCGCGTGGACGCCCGATCCGAAGACGCGCCGCTCGCTCGACAAGCTCCGCGATCTGCGGAGGAAGATCCTGTCGAACAAGGCGTTCACCGCGGGCGACGACGCCTGGGCGAGGCGGGCGCGGCTCGTCGTGCTGCTGCTCTCGGACGCGATCGACGTCGCGAGCGACTGGAGCAAGCCGACTCCCCACTTCGCCATCTCGGAGGCCGACGGCGAGAAGTACGTGAAGGCCGCCGTCGACGGTTGGGTGCCCTTCCCCGGCGTGGGCGACACGCTCGCCGGCTCGTTCTCGGCGTATCGCGGGCTCGTCGGCAAGGGGAAGGATTTCTTCCTCAGCGCTTCAGGTGCAACGTCTTTGCGAAAAGTCCTCTCGGGGCTCGGTCTCTTCTTCGGCAGTGACAAGGACGGGAAGATCGAGGGCGCCGAGCTCTTGACCATGCTCGCGCCGGTGTCGGGCAAGCCCGAGGGCGAGCTCGTCCCCGTGCTGATCGACGTGGCGCGGGGACTCTACGCGCGCGGCAAGTCGAAGGAGGCCGACATGCTGCTCCTCTCCACGCTGGTGGTGACGAGGCTGCGCAAGGAGTCTCCGCCCGACCCGGCCGTGAAGCTCGCCGTCGAGAACCACTCGCGCGCGGCGTGGGCCCTCGAGTTCGTGCGTGAGGTCAGCGCCGGGTCCCGCGGGGAGCCGATGGACGTCGGCGCGTTCGGGCCCGATCTCAAGAAGGCGGTCGCCGAGTCGTGCGGCGTGGCGAGCGTCGACGAGCTCTCGTCCGTGCTCTCGGGGATCGACGACTTTCGCGCCGGCCGGCGGAAGGAGGGGCGGGCCAAGCTCGAGGCGTTCGCGACCGAAGCGCGCGACAAGGCCGTGACGATCCCGCGCTTCGCGTTCGCGTTCCAGCAGGAGACGAAGACGCGCGCGATGTCGCTCGCCGTCGAGCTCGGGCTGGGCAGCGGCCTCTTGAACGCCGCGAACAGCTTCAGCGTGGGCGCGGGCGCGAAGACCGCGGGCGAGCCCCTGCTCAAGCTGGGCGTCACCGTCGACAACCCCGACGCCAAGCGCGCCCTCGACGACACGGCGCGGTACTACCTCGTCGTGAGCGCCCTCGCGGGCGTCTACGCGTTCCTCGACGGGGATCTCGAGGCCGGCGAGATCGCGGCCGCGCGCACGCTCGGCGCCGCGACGCAGCGGACGTGGCTCGGGGTGCCGGGCGTGACCGACGACCCGCTCACGTGGTCGGCGGACGCGCGCGGGGCGATCGCCGTGCTGGCCCAGCTCGCGGCCGAGAATGGTCGGCCCATGCTCGCCGGCGATCTCCTGAGCCTCGTGAAGACCTCCCTCGGCTCCGGCGTCGACAAGGAGACGGTGAAGGGGATCCTCGATCCGCTTCCGATGGGGCTCGCCGGACAGAAGGATCTCCTCCCGCTCGTCGAGCGGACGAAGACGACGCTCGACGCCCTCCTCTCGGGGCTGCCGTGCGTGCGCGCCAAGGACGTCACGGCGAGCTACGAGAAGGCTCAGTGCGACGCGTACCCGACCGCGCTCGCCCTGCGGGTCGCCGACTCGGTGCACGTGCTGCCGGTCCTGAGCTCGGGTCCCAAAGGGCAAGCGAGCGCGTGCCCGGATCTCGCCGCGCTCGATGGTTTCCTCGTCCCGGCACAGAAGCAGACGTACGAGCCCGACAAGTTCCTCGACGCGGTCGCGAAGCTCGCGGACGCGGGCAAGTCCTACGACGCGGCCGTGCTGCTCACGAAGCACCGCCGCGCCGACCACTGCAGCGCCTCGGTGACGAGCAAGCTCTCGCAGCTCGCCGACAAGATGAAGGGCGCGCCCACGGTCCGCGCGGATCTCCTGAGCGCGCTCGTCAACTGCACGACGGGCGCGACGTCCCCCGAGGTCGCCAAGTCCCTCGCCGCGCTCGACGACGAGCTCGTGCGCGTGGGAGACCCGATGCGCTCGGCGCAGCTGGCGCTCTTCTCGGCCGCGATCACCGTGAAGACCGACGCGATCGAGCCGCTCGCGGCGGTGGTGCTCCGTCCCGACTTCCTCCCGCGATGGCGGCGCCAGAGCCCGGAGATCTTGGGCGTCGCGCTCGCGCTCGATCACGCGGCGACGATCCTCTCCGGCAAGCCCGTGCGCGTGGACGAGACCGCGCACGACTTCGCGCTGCTCTGCTCGGACACGCCTCCTGCCGATCGCGCCCCGCTCTGCAAGTTGATCCAGGAGCTGCGCGCGAAGAACGCCTCGCCCGAGGCGCTGAAGAAGTCGGCGAAGGACGCGCTCAACGCCCTCGCGAACAGCCACTGACGGCGACCGACGGCGTCGAGGTGGCGCGCTACTTGGCGCCCTTCTTGGAGCTCCCCTTCACGGGGGGCGCCATCTGTTGCGGCATCGGATCCGGCGGCTGAGCCTGCTGCGGGAACGTCTGCGCGGTCACGGGCTCCGGCGCGGCGTTCGGGGGTGGATCACTCGGGACGATCCCGGGATCGATCGCGTCGAGGGACGTGGACTTCGAGAAGGGCGTCGACATCGGCTTTCCCTTCGGCGCCGCCTTCTCGAACGACGGCTGCGGCTTGGGCGTCGGCGCCTTGCCCGTCGGCATCGGAGGCGCCGAGGGGGTCGGCGGGGCCGGGTCGTCGCCCTTCTTCGCCCCATCGAAGCTCGGCGACAGGGTGGGATCGACGCTCGGCCCCGGCTCGTTGCCCTTCGTCGGCGCTTGCTTCTCCAAATCGAGCGCCTTCTTCGCGGCCTCACGCGCCCCCTGCACTTCCTCGGTCGCGTCGCCCGCCGGGTCGAGATCGCGCGCCCGATCCAGGCCTTCGAGGCACGGCTGGTATTCGGCGCGCTTGCACGACTCGAGGGCGGCGCGGCGGATCGGCACCGCGCGCTCGACCGGCGAGAGCTCCGGCGACGCGCTCGGTCCGGGCTCGCGCACGACCTCGACCGGCGCGCGCAGCAGCCACCGATAGACGAAGAAGCCGAGCACGGCGATGGCGGCCACGGCCGCGAGCTCGGCGATCCATCGCTCCTTCATCCAACGGCGCATGCGCGAGACGCGCTGCCGCACCGTGGCCGCTTCGATCTTCTCCTCGGCGGCGATCTGCTCGAGCTTCTCCCCCTCGCCCTCGCGCGCCATCCACTGCAGCGTCCGCGCGGCGTCGGTGGACTTCTGCACCTGCTCCTCCGCCCACTCCGCCATCAGGCGCTCCTCGACGGGCGCCGGAGCGGTCTCGACGTCGGGAAGCTCGCTCGGCTGCTCGCGGCCCGCCTTGCGGTGGAGGTCGGCGATCTTGTGACGCGCAATGCCGGTGAGCCAGCGGCGGAGCTCCGACTCGGTGTCGGGGATGCGCTGCGCCGAGAGCGCGTCGACGAGCACGGTCTGCACGACGTCGTCGACGTCGCTCGCGCCGACACGGCGCTTCACGAAGTCGTTCAAGAAGCGCCGGGTCTCGGGGGCGCTCAGCAGGGCGACGGGCCGCTCGTCGGGCATCGTGGTGGTCATCGGAAGGGTATCGGCCTTCCCTCGCGAAGTGTGACGCGACGATTCCGAAAAAGGGTCTCGTCGCGGGAGCAGCGCGCGAACCGGATCCGTCCGTGGCCGCGCCCCCCGCCGGACCCGAATCGGACGGTTCGGCTCGCCGGTTGGTGCTATGGTCGCGCCGTGCCGAAGACCCCTCCGCAGCACTGGCTCATGAAGAGCGAGCCCGACAAGTACTCCTACGTCCAGCTCGAGAAGGACGGTCGCACGCAGTGGGACGGAGTGCGCAACTTCGAGGCGAGGAACAGCCTGCGGGCGATGAAGAAGGGCGACCTCGTGCTCTTCTATCACTCGAACGAGGGCAAGGAGATCGTCGGCGTCGCGAAGGTCGTCGCCGAGGCCCGGCCCGATCCGACCGCGCCCGGCGAGGACTGGTCGGTGGTGGACGTCGCGCCGCTGAAGCCGCTCCGGCAGCCCGTGCCGCTCGACGTCATCAAGAGCGATCCGGCCCTCTCGGACATCGCCCTCATCAAGCGCTCGCGGCTCAGCGTCGTGCCCGTCTCGAAGGAGCATTTCGACCACATCCTCCGTCTGGGCAAGACGAAGGTCTGAGACGCGCGAGACACTTGACCCGATGACCTCCGTCGAAGAACCTCGCCGCGTGACCCACCGGCTCGGCCTGCTCGCCCTCGTCTTCACCGCGCTCTCGTTCGGCTGCGACGGGCCGCCAGCCCCCTCGATCGTGAAGGGAGAGCCGGTCTGCGCGGACTTCGTCGTCGGCGCCGCCAAGACGAAGATGCACGGCGGCATGCGTCAGCCGGTGCAGATGAAGGTGCTCGACGGGCGGACGGTCGTCGCGTCGCTCATCCTCACGGGCATCCCCTCGGCGGACGAGCCCACGCGCTTCCTCCTGCCGGATGGCAACGACGAGTACAAGGTCGAGTGGTCGCAGTGCGCGAACGAGCGTGCCCCCGCGCCCATCGACGCGAGCTCCAAGCCGGGGCGCGACGCCATGCACTTCGGCTGTGGCGAGGCGAAGCTCTACAAGACCGACAAGCTCGTGACGAAGAAGGGCGACGAGGCGAGCCGCGCGGTGACCTTCGCGGCGCCGCCGAACGTCGCGTGCTGGACCGACGAGACACCGGACGCCGCGCCGCCCGCGGTGTCGGCTTCGGCGGCGGTTCCTTCCGCAGAGGTTCCCTCCGCAGAGGTCCCCTCGGCAGAGGTGTCGGCCTCGGCGGCGGTTCCCTCCGCGAGCGTAGCGCCCTCCGCGAGCGTAGCGCCCTCCGCGAGCGCGCCCTCCGCGCCGAGCGCGGCCGTCCCGGCACCGAGCTCGAGCGCGAAGGCGAAGTAAGCTCGGTTCGCCGCCCACCTCGGTTCGCCGCCCACCTCGGTTCGCCGCCCGCCTCGGTTCGCCGCCCACCTCGGCGGGTGCGGCCTCAGGCCGCTCGGAGGCGCGGCCTCAGGCCGCTCGACTCGCGAGCAGCGCGCGGCCAGCCTCGATCTCTTCCTTCGTCGGCGGCGGCGTGATCGGCAAGCTCGGCACGATCGTGGCCGGGTTCAGCACGTTCGCCCGCTTGTGGTGGTTCGCGTGCATGTAGATCCCGAAGAAGAGCTTGTTGCCGAGCTTGTAGAAGCCGTGGTTCAGGTTGACCGGCTTCCAGTCGTGCGTCGGCGAGAAGGCGTTGTGCGTGCTCCAGTTGAAGTGCACGAGCTGGAAGAAGCCGATGATCACCGACGGCAAGAAGAAGCCGAAGAAGGCGTACTTCCCGAGCACCGTGTACCAGGTGACGAACAAGAGGACGCCCGTGATGAAGCTCACGAAGGAGCGGATCTTCTCGATGCGCTGATTCTCGGGCGTGTCGCCGTAGAGATCGAACACGGCCGCGTGCAGCGTCGGCTCGAGGCCCGAGATGTGGTGCCAGCAGAAGCGCCAGTAGCTCGCGTCGAGCGGGTGCGGATCCTTCTCGACGTCGTCCGAGTAGCGGTGGTGGCGCTGGTGGAGCACTTCCCACGACGCGAAGCGCGTCACGACGACCAAGCCGCAGAGCTCGCCGACGAGGCGGTTCCAACCGCGGGGCAGGCTATTGTGCGTGCACACGTGCACGAACACGTTGCAGAGGATGCCGGCGTAGCAGACGAACGGAAGCAGCGCGAGGTAGCTCCACCGCCACTCGTGGATGAGGCCCGTGTAGCCGGTGCTCCTCAGCGCGGCGATGATGCCGACGAAGAGCAGGGCGTAGAAGCCGTCATAGTAGAAGTAGAAGTACCGGTTCCGCCGAAGCTGCGTGAACGGGAGCGACGTGAACATCGAGACGATAGCTGTCACCGCGCGATCCTCCCATCGGCGACCCGCCCCATTTCGAGCGGATCCCTCAGCCGCGGAGGGTTATCCCACCTGGACGGGCGAGTCCAGCTCTGCGGCGTTGAAATTTCGTCACAGCGCCGAACCCTGACGTCCGGATGCGTCACTTTGTCCCGCGATTGGTGGGATGTCCCGGCGGCTCACCCGAGAGCACGATCTTGGCAAGAGTCGTGCTTACGACGGGCGTGCCATCAGTTGCCCCGCGTTCGAAGCTTGGGTAAGGAGGTCGGGAGCCCCGGGGCGGGACGCCGCCCGCGGGACGACGTGAAACCGAGCGGTGGGGGCCAGGCGCCCCCGCGGGACGAAGAGCCGTGGCCGACAGCGCAGCACTCGACAAGCCCTCTCCCTCGTCCGAGCCCTGGCTCGTGAAGCACCCTGCGGAGTGGCGGCAGATCGGCATCGTCGCGACCTACTGGGCCCTGCTCGGGTCGATGTACTTCGTGCCTGCGTGCCGGAACATCCTCTTCTTCGCGGGAGCTTGTTACTTCAGCTTCCTCAATACCGTCGTCATCCACAATCACATGCATCAGGGCGTCTTCAAGAGCCGCGCCCTGAACCTCGCGTGGCGGCGCGTGCTCTCGTTCGGCGCGCTCTACCCGGCGACGGTCAACATCCCGTCGCACAACTTGGTGCATCACCACTTCGACGACGACGGACAGCCCGACTGGGCCGCGCCCGAGCACGTCTCGTTCGGCTGGAACCTCCTGAACCTGGTCCACTTCCCGAACGTCGCCGGGCCGAACACCTTCAACGGCGTGCAGCGCTGGGCCTCCATCGGCGGACGCGAGGAGTTCAAGCGCCAGTACCTCTACGACAACGCCTTCGCCTTCGGGCTGACGGGCGTGCTGATGGTCTTCGATTTTTGGACGACGCTGTTCTTCATCGTCCTGCCCCAGCTCTACGGCGCGCGCTGCATCCTGCGCATCAACCTCATCCAGCACGATCGCACCGACGTGACGACCGAGTGGAATCACTCGCGCAACTTCGTCGGCCGCGGCTTCAACTGGATCATGTGCAACAACGGCTACCACACGATCCATCACAACCGAGCGGGGCTGCACTGGTCGGTGCTCGCCGAGGCGCACGAGCGCGAGGTGAAGCCTCGGATCGATCCTTCGCTCGACGAGCCGAGCATGGTCCTCTACCTCCTGCGCACGTACCTGCTCCACGGCCACCGGCCCACGACCTCCGCGGATCTCGGCGCGCGCGAGGCTGCGGCCCCCGCGGCGCTCGCTTCGCGTGCAGAGCGGCGCGTCGAGGCCGCGCGCGCGGCGGGCCTCCCGGAGACCGGCGCAGAGGCCGCGGGCCCCAGGCGCGAGGGTTTCGCGACGTCGAGCGAGACGCCCGCAGAGGCCTGACGCGATGTTGTCGAACGCGATCATGGGCGTCTTCGCCCTCTCGGTCTTGTGGGTGAACACGCTGCTCGTGATCGGCGCGGCGCTCCAGCGTTTCCGCGCGATCGCCCGACGGCGAGCGCGCCTCGCGCCGATCGAGCCGCGCGTCGGCGCCGAGGGGCTGCTCGTCGGCAAGCTCGGCCCGAGCGCGAACCGCGAGGACGGCGTCGTCGCCCGGGCCACCATCGAGCAGCTCGGCCGCTTCGGCGCGGGAGAGGCGCGCACCATCCTGTGGCACGACCGACGCTACGGCTCGGAGGTCTTCGGCGGGACGCTGAGCGTCGGCGGCGAGGTGCTCGCGCTCGGCGCGGGAGATCCCGCCGAGGTCTGGCCGACGGTCGAAGCCGTCGAGAGCGCGGCGCAGTGCACCTCGCTCTCGACGTTCGACGCGGCGTTCGAGAAGGCGCGCAAGGCGAAGGGCGTGAGTCGAACGGTGGAGGTCCCGCTCCGCGAGGGGCGGGACGTCTTCGTGTTCGGGGAGATCGTCGACGGTCCTGACGGCCTCGTCGTGCGCGGCACGCCGGAGGCGCCGCTGCTCGTGTCGGCGATCGATCCGCGCGTGTGGTGCGCGCGCAAGATGCTCTTCCTCGGCGCCCTCTTCGTGCCGGCGGTGCTCTTGGCGGCGTCGATCGCCACCGCGCTCGCGCTCACGCCGCCACACTTCGGCACCGTGAGCATGATCGGCGGCGGGCTCGGCTTCCTCTACTTCTTGCTCGTGCTGCCGGCCGGCACGGCCGCGCGCGACGCCGTCCGCGAGCCTCACCTGCGCATCCTCCGGGGTCGATGGATCGATCCGGCGGGCGCACGCGCCGCGTCGACCAAGCCTGCGACGAGCAGCGCGAGCTGAGTGGTCGGAGCCGGCGGGGCTCTCTCTCGAGCGCGCTCGCCCCGCGGCGTCGCGCCCGTGCGTCCGCGCCGACGGGTCCCGCGCTCGGCCATGACCCGCGGGCCCTCAGGGTGATGGAGGCTCGAGATCGGCGTCCTTGCAGCACCGGATGCCGGTCGAGTAGTCCGCGTAGTCGATCGAGTGATTGACGACGCGCGACTGGCACCCGTCCTTCTTCGCGCGGGCGTAGAAGCCGCCCAGGAAGGTGCCCTCCGGATCGTCGATCCACTCGTCCACGTTGCCGACCATGTCGTAGATCGCGTCGTCGCCCCAGCGGCTCGCGCACGTCTTGGTCGCGCCCGTTCGCCGGAGGAGCGGCGCGCCCTTCCACTTCACGACGTTCATCCGCGGGTCGGTGTGGTTGATGGTCGGATCGTCCCAGAGGAGGATCCCGGGGTGCGCGGGACCGAAGACGTTGCAGAGACCGGCCTCGTACTTGTCTCCGTAAGGAAAGTCGCGATCGGCCTCGCCCCTGCACGCGGTTCGCCACTCGTCCTGGGTGCAGAGGCGCTTGTGGGCGTTCTCGCACGCGTGGGCGGCGTCGTGCCCGGTCGCGTAGCCCTGCGGGACGGCTCCCTCCCTCGACAAGGCCTTCGGGTCGAACCGCTTCTCCTTCTCCCACGCAGGCAGCGCGGGCAACGGGGTCTCGCGCTCGAGGTCGGTGCCGGTCCCGCGCCTCTCGCTCCAGGTCTTCTCGAAGGACTTCGCCTTCGGGCCATCGGGCGGATAGTAGGGCGTCACCGGCGTCCCCGTGGCCGCGTCGACCACGGTCGCTTCGAAGCGGTCGACGCAATAGGGCTTCTTCGATGCTTCTGCATCTTTGTCTCGACGACGCGGCGTGACGAGCACCATCTCCTTCGGGCACCGCGGCGCGGGCGGCGCCTCGGGGGCCGCGCTCTCCACGGCGAGGGCGCTCGGTCGAGGCGTGCCCGCGTCGCGCTCGCCGACGTCCGCGGAGGCCGCCGCCGAGGCTGAAGCCGAAGCGCTGCCTCGCGTCGAGTCCTCGGCGCACCCGCGGCACCCCGCCACGAGGAGCAGCAGCGCCGGGAGCACGCGCGGTACGAGCCTCTCTGCCACGAGCGGTACCCGTCGCAGAGCTCGGCGCGCGACGCGAAAGAAATCGTGAGGAGTCGCCTTTGCGACGTGGACGAGCCCGGACTAGCGTGCGCCTCGTGAGAGTGGATCGCCCTACGCGCGAGGAGATCGAGGCCGTCCGTGCCCCGCTCTCCGCGCAGACCCGCAAGGTTCGGTTCCAGGACGTGGACGCGGCCGGGACGATCTTCTTCCCGCGCGTGCTCGAGTACATGAGCGACGCCTACGGAGAGCTGCTCGAGCGCGCCGGTCTCGACGTGCCGTCCATCCTCTCCGAGAAGCGCTGGGCGGCGCCGCTCGCGCACGCCGAAGCCGACTTCGTCGAGCCGCTCTTCTTCGGCGATCGGGTCGTCGTCGAGGTCGCGCTCGCGCGCGCCGGGCGGAGCTCGGTCACCTTCGGCCATCGCATCCGCGGCGCCGACGAGCGCCTCCGCTGCTACGGGGTGACGACGCACGTCTTCGTCGACGGCACGACGTTCCGCCCCATTCCGGTGCCCGACGCGCTCACCGCCTTTCTCGCGGCCAGCCGGCCGTGAAGCGCGACGGCGACCAGAAGTTCTCCGCCGCGACGGGAGCCGCGTAACATCGCCCCGCGAAGCATGGGCACGCTCAAGGTCGGACGCTACGCGCTCGAGAAGCTCCTCGGAGAAGGGGGCATGGGCTCGGTCTTCGAGGGTCGGAGCCTCGACACGAAGGAGCCCGTCGCCGTCAAGATCATCAACGGCGACGTGGCGGCCCACACGAACGTGCTCGCGCGCTTCGAGATCGAGGCGCGCGCCGCCGCCGCGATCCAGTCGCCGCACGTCGCGCGCGTGCTCGACTTCGGCCGCGAGGAGGGCGCGCCGTTCCTCGTGATGGAGCTCTTGAGGGGCAAGGATCTCGAGACGCTCTTCGCCGAGCTCAAGATCCTCTCGCCGGCGCTGTGCGCGCGGTTCGGTCTCCAGTGCTGTCGAGGGCTCGCGCGCGCCCACGAGCGCGGGATCGTGCACCGCGACATCAAGCCCGCGAACCTCATGCTCGCCGAGCGCGAGGGATCCGACGAGATCACGCTCAAGATCCTCGACTTCGGCATCGCGAAGGTCCGGGCGGACGAGTGGCAGGCGCTCTCGGAGGAGCCGCTCACCCGGACCGGATCGCTCCTCGGCTCACCGCGCTACATGTCGCCTGAGCAGGCGCGCGGCTATAAGACGATCGACCAGCGCTCGGATCTCTTCTCGCTCGCGGTCGTGATGTACCAAGGGCTCACGGGGCACACGCCCCACCACCGCGTCGAGGCGATGGGCGACCTCATCGTCACGCTGTGCTCGGACCCGGCCCCCCCGCTCCGCGAGAGCGCGCCGTGGGTCGACGAGCGCCTCGAGCGCGTCGTGATGAAGGCGCTCTCGATCCAAGTGAGCGACCGCTACGCGACGGCGGAGGAGATGGCGGAGGATCTCGAGGTCCTCTGCCGCGACGACAGGGGCATCCGTCGCTCGCTGCTCGAACCGTTCGATCCGGGGTCGATTGCCGACACGCAGAGGACGCCTCCGCCCGTATCATCGTGGCTCTCGGGGGGCGCTCGCGCCTCGGAGGCGACGCCTCCGCCACACGTCGCGGCGAGCCCGACGGAGCCCGAGGCGACGAAGACCACGACGCCGATGCCGAAGGACGAAGCGAAGAGCGCGCGCGCAGAGGACGAGGGGTTGGACCTCGACTCGATCCCGTTGACGTGGGTCGGCGCAGGGATCGCGCTGTCGCTGGTGATCGGCATCGGCGGTGTGGCTGCGGGCATCATCCCGCTGCCCTCCGCGAACAAGGACGCCGCCTCGGCGACGGCCTCGGCCGGAGCGCTCGATCCACCTGCGGGCGGCGACACATTGAAGCCGACCACCGCGCACCCGATCGCGGCGCCGAGCGCGACCGTGGCGGCCGCGTCGAGCGCGTCGTCCGCCGCGCCGGCGACCAGCGCCGCGTCCGAATCCGCCTCGGCGAGCGCGAGCGCCGGATCGGCCGCTGCGCCGGAGCCCTCCGCGAAGCCCGCGCTCTCGGGGCGCTTGCCGGTCGCGCCGCCGACGTCGCCGCCGAGCGAGTCGACCGGATCCCTCCCCTACGAGCCCTCGCCCTCCCCGCCGCCCACGACGACGCACGCGGGCAGCCCGCCGCCGAGCGCGCCACCGACCACGACGCCGCCTTCGACGCCCGCGCCGCTACCGCCGGACAGCCCGCTCTGAGCGAGAGGCGCGCGCAACTGGACGAGCCGAGAGCGCGGGCGCTAGGCTTCGAGAAGATGCTCGGGTCGACTCGACACGCCATCGCGCTGCTGGTCTCGGGCGCGTTCTTCGCCGTCTCCGCTGGGGCGTGCTCGCTCGCGCTGGGGCTCGGCGAGCAGCAGTGTCAGACGACGGCCGACTGCACCAAGCGCGGGTTCGCCGGCGCAGAGTGCGTGCAGCACGTCTGTGTCGGCGGCTCCACGACGTCCTCGTCGACGGGCTCAGGCGATCCTGCGTGGTCGTGTTTGCCCGGCTTCATGACGCCGACGACGACGCAGAACATCTCGGTCGACTTCCAGATCGTGATGGCGACGGGCGCTGCGCTCCCCACCGACCTGAAGATCAAGCTCTGCTCGAGCTTCGACGCCCAGTGCTCGGTGCCGGTCGACGGGAACGTCACGCTCGACGCCGACGGCAAGCACACGTTCGAGGTGCCGCCCTCGTTCGGCAACGGCTACCTCGAGATCACGAGCCAGAGCGGCGTCACCTATCCGACCCTCGCCTTCTTCGGATCGAACGTGCTCATCCCGCCGGTGCCGAAGATCATCCGCCTCACGACGCCCGCGCAGCTCGACGCGCTGCTCAACCTGACGAAGCTCTCGGCCGATCCGGCGCACGGCATCGCCATCATGCTGACCACCGACTGCCAGGACGAGCGCACCGCCGGCGTCGCGCTCAGCAGCGTGTCGGGGAGCGACGGGCTCACCGTGCCCTTCTACTTCAACGGCAACCTGCCCGATCCTGCCGGAACGCAGACGGACGCCGAGGGCGCGGGCGGCTTCCTCAACATGGTCCCGGGGATCGCCCGCGTGCAGTCCTCCCGCTTCTCGACGGGCGACTTCGTCGGCGACGTGACGTTCCAGGTGCGCGCCCAGACGATCAGCTACGTCCCGCTCGGCCCGACGACGAAGATCTGAGCCGGGCTCCGTCCTGCGCCGCGGGTCATGGGTCGAGCCCGCGCCCCGACGACGCGTTGACGCTCCCCGCGCCGGTCCGCCACGGCCTTGGCGCGTCGAGCGGCCGTTCGCCCACCTGAACGGGCACTTCCGCGCCGTTGGCCCTTCCTTCAGCACCGGAATTTGACGGCACGAGGGTTGCTCTTGCTCCGGTCGGACCGGATCGCAGGTCACGGAGACCCGCCCGCTCGGTCTTGGAAAGGTCGTCTGTTTCGATGAACGCCACGGCAACGGTTTGGGACCTCGACGAAGACTTCGACAACCTCGACGACATGGTGCCCATGTCGGGGGCGGTGCAGGATCGCAGCAGCGGCATCATGAGGCGGCGCCCGCGGCGCAAGTCGTCGTCGCCGCTCGAGCGCGCGCTCGAGGACTGCGCGAAGCACGGCGAGGGCGTCGTCATCATCGAGGACACGAGCATGAACAACTTCTTCGAGGCCGAGGAGGCCGGGACGATGGAGGTCCTCGAGATCATCGTGTCCGGACGGGACAACCCGGCGCAGGCCGGCAAGCGGGCGCGCATCCAGCTCCTCACGCGCAAGCAGTGAGGCGTCGCGCGGGGGAGTGCCCGTCTCACGCGTCGCGAGCGCTCACCACGACCCGGCGAGCCGCGACGCGTGGGAGGCGCGCGCGGAGAACCGCGTGCTCGCGCACCTCTCCGTGCTAGTTCGTCGCCCGTGCGCGTCCACCTCCTCCGCCACGGCGAGGTCGAGAACCCCGATCGGATCCGCTACGGCCGGCTCCCCGGGTTTCGCCTGAGCGCGCGCGGTCGCGAGGAGGTCCAGCGATCGGCCGAAGCCCTCGCGGCGCGCATCGCCCGCGACGGGCGGCTCGCCATGATCGTGTCGAGCCCGCTCGAGCGCGCCGACGAGTCGGCTCGTATCTTCCAACGTGTTGCTGGCGCTACGGAGTTGCGTCATGACGCGCGCCTCGTCGAGGCGGCGGAGTGGCGAGAAGGGCTGCCCCGCAGGCTCTCGGCGGCCCCGCTCCTCTCGAGGCTCGTCAGGCCCGCGTCCTGGCCGAGCAGCGAACGCCCGCTCGCGATCGCCTCGCGGGTCGCCGACGCGGTGCTCGACGCGCTGTCGCGCTGGGGCGCGCGCGGCGACGTGGTGCTCGTCAGCCACCAGACCCCGATCCGGCTCGGACGCCTCGCGCTTCAGCGCGACCTGCTCCGCGGCGGCGGACACACGCTCGCCCGCCTGTTCGCGCCGGCGATGGCCAGGTTCCCTTGCGAGACGGCGTCGGTGACCACGCTCTCGTTCCGAGAGGCGCGCCTCGTCGACGTCGCCTACGTCGCGTCCCCCGAGAGAGAAGGGCTTGCCTACACCCCGCCCGCCTGAGACCTTCGGGGCATGGGGCGAACCTTCGCGATCGGCGACATCCACGGGGACCTCGACGCCCTCACGCGGATCCTCGGCCGGCTACCGAAGCTCGATCGCGGCGACACGATCGTGTTCCTCGGCGACTACGTCGATCGAGGCCCCCAGTCGCGCGAGGTGATCGCGCTCCTCATGGGAATGCCGAGCCAGACGGAGGCGCGCGTCGTGTGCCTCCGCGGCAACCACGAGGACGCCTGGCTCCAGGTCCTTTCCGCAGGCTGGACCGACTTCGTCGTTCCGCGCGGCAACGGCTGCCTCGAGACGATGCGCTCGTTCAAGGGCCTGCCGCAGCCCGCCGAGGACGAGGCGCCGGACATCGAGGAGCTGAAGGAGCTCGCGGAGGGCGCGTTCTTTCCGCCCGACGTGATCGCCTGGATGCGCGCGCTGCCTTTCTACTACGAGGACGAGCACGCCCTCTTCGTGCACGCGGGGCTGCCTCGGCGGAGGCCGAAGGACGGGGCGCCCCTCGAGGAGCTCGGCTTCGCGCACCCGAGCGAGGTGGAGCCACAGCGGACGGTCCTCTGGCTGCGAGACCGCGACTTCTTCTCCAACTACCGAGGCAAGCTCGTCGTCTTCGGGCACACGACCACGAAGCAGCTGCCGCCCGAGCTCTCGTCGTACACCCCCTACGATCCGGCCGATCTCTGGGCGGGTCCGGCGGTGGTGGGGCTCGACACCGGCGCCGGAAAAGGTGGCTTCTTGACGGCGATCGAGCTCCCCGCCCGGCTCGTGTACGAGTCGCGATGAGCCACGCATCTTCATCCCGTCCTTGATCCGATGCGCCCGGCCCGCTAACTCGGGCTCCCGAAATGATTCGCTTCGACGGCATCGGACACCAGCACGGGCGCAAGATCCTCTTCTACGAAGCGTCGGCGGCGGTGAACCGCGGCGAGAAGATCGGGCTCGTGGGCCCCAACGGCTCCGGAAAGACGACCCTCTTCCGCATGATCCTCGGCCAAGAGGAGCCGGACGCGGGTCGCGTCACGATCGATCGCGGCACCACGATCGGCTACTTCAGCCAAGACGTCGGCGAGATGTCCGGGCGATCGGTCGTCGAGGAGACGATGGCCGGCGCAGGCGACGTCGCGACGGCGATGCACGAGCTCGCGGAGATCCAGGCCGGCCTCGCCGATCCGGAGCGCGCCGACGAGCTCGACGATCTGCTCGTGCGGCTCGGCGACGCGCAGGCCCGCTTCGAGCAGCTCGGGGGCTACGCGCTCGACGCGCGCGCGCGCGAGATCCTCGCCGGCCTCGGCTTCGCGCAGAGCGTGATGGACGACGACGTCGGCACGCTCTCGGGCGGCTGGAAGATGCGCGTCGCGCTCGCGGCGATCCTGCTGCGCGATCCGGACTGCCTGCTCCTCGACGAGCCGACGAACCACCTCGACCTCGAATCGATCCTGTGGCTCGAGCACTACCTCGCGACGTTCGAGGGTGCGATCGTGATGACGAGCCACGACCGCGCGTTCATGAACCGGATCGTCTCGAAGATCCTCGAGATCGACGGAGGCGACATCAACACCTACGGCGGCAACTACGACTACTACGTCGCGCAGCGCGCGCTCGCCGAGGAGCAGGCGCAGGCGGCCTACGAGAGGCAGCAGGCGATGTTGGCGAAGGAGCAGCGCTTCATCGAGCGGTTCAAGGCGCAGGCGGCGAAGGCGGCGCAGGTGCAGTCGCGCGTGAAGAAGCTCGACAAGATCGAGAAGGTGGAGCCTCCGGCGACGGTGCGAAAGCTGAAGTTCGACTTCCGCGTTCCGCCGCGCTCGGGCGAGGACGTCGCTTCGGTCGAGCACGTGAAGAAGGCGTACGGCGAGCGCGTCATCTACGACGACTTCACCGTGCTCGTGCGCTTCAAGGAGCGCTGGTGCGTGATGGGTCAGAACGGGGCGGGCAAGAGCACGCTCCTCAAGCTCATCGCCGGCGTCACGCAGGCCGACGGCGGCGAGGTGCGCATCGGCGCGAGCGTGAAGATGGGCTACTTCTCGCAGCACGCGATGGACGTCCTCGACCCGGACAAGACGCCCTGGGAGTCGGCGGTGGCGCGCTTTCCGACGGCCTCCCAAGGCGCGCTCCGGACGCTGCTCGGGGTCTTCGGCTTCTCGGGGGACGACGCGGACAAGCCCGTGCGCGTGCTGTCCGGCGGGGAGAAGGCGCGCCTCGTGCTCGCGCTGATGCTCTACGATCCGCCGAACTTCCTCGTGCTCGACGAGCCGACCAACCACCTCGATCTCACCACCAAGGAGATGCTCATCGAAGCGCTCTCGAGCTTCGAGGGCACGATGATCTTCGTCTCCCACGATCGTCACTTCTTGGCGGCGCTGTCGAACCGCGTGCTCGAGGTCGGCGCGGGGGCACCGAAGCTCTACGGCGGCGGTTACACGGCGTACGTCGAGCAGACGGGACGCGAGGCGCCGGGGATGCGGGCGTGACGGCGCGGCGGGCGGCGCCGGAGCGCACGCTATGCAAACGAACGCCGAGCTGAGATCCTGCGCGCGCATGGCCCGGGGACAGCTCGCTCGGCTCGTCGTCGTCACGCTCGCGGCGCTCTCGCCCGCGTGCGGCGACAAGCCCGTGGACGCACCCATGGGTCCTCCTGGCGTCGTCATGACGACGCTCGCGCGCAGCGCCGCGCCGTCCCCGTCGATGCGTTCGGTCACGCCGGTGCCGAGCGACGCGATGGATCAGGCACGCGCGGAGATCCTCGCGCACGTGCCGAGCGCCTCGCCCGAGCCGCGCGACGGCGGGACGCGCCTCGGCACCGAGACCGAAGATCCCATCGCCTCGTCCGACCCAGTGGCGCCGCCGAGCCCGCCTCGCGCCGAGACGCACGTCTCGCTCGTCTCGCGGCCGAGGCGCTCCGCGCCGGCCATCGAGCGGCTCCTGCGCGCGACCGTGTACTTCACGCTCGTGAGCCGCTGCAAAGACGAGAAGGGCGCGATCCTCCCTCCGGAGGCCGTGACGATCGGCTTCGAGCTGGACGCGAGCGGCGCGATCATCGACGGGACGATCACGGCCGCGCCGAAGGCCCCCGAGCACGAGGCCGCCGCGGAGTGCATGATCCGCGAGCTCGCGGCGTCGGGGTTTCGCGCTCCTCCCGCGACGCGCGGCGAGTCCACCACGGTCTCGATGGCCGTGCCTTCGGTCGACTGACGAGCCCGCTTCCTCGCGGCGGGAGCGACGTCTCAGTTCTTGAGCACGAGCCGGCCCTCTTTCACGCGGAGGTTCGACGCGATGGAGCCGAGCTGCGTCGCGGCGGCCTCGCCGAGCGGCAAGATCACCGCGCGGTCGGTGCCCTCGATGTCGGGGCTGTAGGCGAGCAGCGAGCCCTCGTCGTCCCACTCGGCGAAGCGGGTGAGCCCCTCGTGCGAAGCTCGGAGGACCACCTCGCGCCGCCCGAGGTCGAGGACGCTGATGCGGTCGGCCGCGGCGAGGACGAGCGAGCCGCCGTCGTGGGTCGGCGCGATGTCCTGCCACACGGTGCTGCCGGGATCTTCCATGACCCGATCGATCGCGCCCGAGGCTCGCACGACGCTGATCCCCGTCGCGTCGGCGTAGGTCGCCTCGAGGCGCCCGGGCCCCGCTGCGATCGCGGTCGCGTAGGGCGTCGCGTAGGAGAGCACGCGGACCTCGCCGTCGGCCTCGCCGATGCGGAGGACCGCGCCGCTCGAGACCGCGGCGACGACGGCGGGCGAGGTGGGGTCGGGGCTCGGCTTCATGTCGAACACGTAACCGTCGAGCTTCGCGAGATCCTTCGAGTCGACGGCGGCGCCGTCGAGCGTGTGGGAGCGGAGCGTGCCATCGAGCCCCTCGGTGTAGAGACGCGTGCAGCGCGGGCTCGCGCCGAGCACGATCCCCGGGGTGCGCGGCACCGAGGCGACCGTCGTCGCGCCGCGAAGGTCGAACACCTCGTAGGCGCTCGAGGTCTTCTTCCAGGCGAGGATCCGCCCGTTCGGGCACGCGCCGAGGAGGTGTCCCTCGGAGGACTGGCGGCGGACGCCGTCGAGCGCGCCGAGCACGGAGAGGCCGCTCGTCCTCTCGACCGCGACCAGATCGTCCACGCGCAGCAGGCGGACGAGCGCGTCGTGGGGATCGCCGGGAACGAGCTTGCCGCTCGCGTCCCGCTCTCCGAAGGAGACGAGGCGATCGAGCGAGTCGTCGGTGGACGACAGCATCATCAGCGTGCGCGTGAGGAAGCGATCCTTCGGGAGGCGGAAGCCGCCGTGGCTCAGGTGCGAGCCGAGCGAGCGCTGGGCGAACGCACCGAAGCCGTCGCGATCGACGATCGGCTCGGGTGCGTCGGGGCGGCGCGCGACGCACCCGCCGGTCGGCGCCGGAGGATCGAGCTTGTCGCGCCGGCCGCGGCGCAGGTAGTGCCAGCCCACGCTGCCGAAGAGGTCGCAGACCGCGAGATCGAGCCCCCCCGGGTCCCATCGGACGGCGGTGGGCTGGGTGAAGCTCTCGCCGGAGAAGACCTCGCGCGCCTCGATCGCGCTGCCGCTCTTCGTCGAGACGATCTCGAAGGCGCCTGCGCCGACGAGCGCCGCGGCGTCCTCGACGGGGCTGAACGCCGCGAGCATGATCGGGCGGCTCGCCTCGAAGGTCTCGCTCCGCCCGTCTCGGGGCCTCCAGAAGTGTGCGTGCTTGCCGGCCCACGCGACGACGCTCCGCCCGTCGGGCGAGATCGCGAGGCCGCTCGCCGCGAACGGCTCTTCGACGAGCCGGTCGTCGCGCATGTCCCACCACGCGAGACCGGAGCTCGTGGTGCACGCGATGGCGGGCGCGCGCGACGCCACCGCGAGCTTCCCCGAGCAGCGGAGCGGCGGCGCGGCGGCGAGCGTCACGGTCCCGTCCTCGCGCAAGCGCACGACCCGAACCTCCCCCGAGACGCTGCGCGACGCGAGCGCCGTGTCGAAGGGGAACGGCGCGAGCTCGACCATGGGCTCGGCGTGCGGCATGACCTCGAGCACGCGCGGGCGGCGCGCGAGCGCCGAGGCGTTCGCTGGATCGTAGTCGATGTCGACGTCGTCGACGACGTCGGGCTCGACGGTCCGCGGCTCCAGATCGATCGCGAAGAGCGAGCCCGCGCGGCCGTGGCCGACGATCCAGCGGTCCCGCCACGGGAACTCGATGTCCTTCACCTCGGCGAGCGTGAGCACGCGAGCGGGCGAGAGGCGCTCCGCGGCGTCGAAGAGCTCCACCCCGAGGGACGCTTCGTGCGATCCGGCTCGCATCGCCTCGACCAGGAACGCGACCTTGGCGAACGGATCGGGGCTGCGGCGAGCGCGCGCGACGATCCCCGCCACGTACGCCTCGCGCTGCGCGGCGCGCTCGTTCGCCTCGGCCTCCGCGCGCCGCTCTTCGAGCGCCCGACGGCCGAGGAGCACGGCCGCCACGAACGCGACGACGACGAGGCCGATCGTCCCGAGCTCGATGCGACGCCGCCGCTGCGCCCGACGGCTCGTTCGCACGAAGTCGCCCTCGAGGTGCGAGAGCTGCGCGTCGCCGCCGACGTAGCGCGCGAGATCGGCGAGCAGCGCCCCGCGATCGAGGTACTCCTTGCGCTGCCCGGAGCGCTCCCACGCGTGCGCGGCGTCGCGGAGGCGCTCGCGGAAGGCGAGCCGATCCATGGCGGCGAGCCGCGCGGTCTCGAGCTTCGACCCCGCGGCGAGGGCCGGCGTCTCAACCCGCGCGATCGCGCCACGTCGCAGGACGAGGTGCGCCGAGACGAGCGCCTCGATCGCACGCTCCGCGCGCGCGACGTCGCCGACGAGCTCCGAGACCTCCGACGTGGGGCGCGCCACGAGCGAGCCATCGGTCGCCGTGAGCGACAGGAGCACCTCGGTGAGCGCGCCCTGGTCGCTGGCGGGGGCAGACTTGAGGAGCGACTCCGCGCGCTCGAGCGCCGCGCCGTCGACGCCGCCGAGGGCCACGAAGCGCCGCCCGGACAGCTCCGTCTTCGACGCGCGGGCGTCGTTCCACCACCTCGAGAGCGCGACGGCGACGAAGGGCAGCATCGGCACCTCGCGCTTGAGCTCGTCCTCGACCGCGCGCACGACGACCTCTGGATCGACGACCTTCGCGCCGAGCAGCTTGGCGGGCCCGAGCGCCACCTCGGCCGCGTCGGCGGTGCTCGGAGGACCGAGGTAACGGAGGGCGCTGCGCAGCGATGCGTCGGGGGGCAGCTCGTCGACGAGGGCCTGCGTCGACTCCTCGTCGAGGCAGCCGACCACGCGCAACCCAGGCCGCTCCGGCGCGGAGAGGAGCGTCGCCACGACGGACGCGCGCCGGTCTTCCTCGGCGCGCGCGGGCGGTTCGGCGTCGGGCGCGGAACGCGCGGTGACGAGGCCGTCGAGTGGATCGAGCACGACGACGACGCCCACCCGCTCCTGCTCGGTCGCGAGCGCGTCTCGGAGGCTCGCGGCGCCCTCGACGATGCGACCGGCGAGCGCCTCGGCGTCGATCGGCTCGCGCGGGTCGACGACCACCGCGCGCCAGTCGTCCTTGCCTTCGACGCGCGCCTTCGCCAGCGCGGGGAGGAGCCCGGCGAGCACGAGCGAGGTCTTGCCCGCGCCGCGAGCGCCTTGCACGACGAGGCGCGGCTCGTACGTCAGGTCGCGGAGCATGCGCGCCACGTCGCCGTCGCGCCCCGGGAGCGTGCCCTCGCGCTCCGCGTCGAAGGGCTCGAGCCCCGGATAGGGATCGGCCGGGACGCCGAACGGGCGCTGCCACACCTCGCCGAGCTGCGCGGCGAGGCTCCCCGGGGGGCACGCGCGCGCCTCCGGATCGACCGAGAGGAACCTGCGCGTCAGCGCGGCGAGGCCGCGCGGGACGCCGTCCTCCTCGAGATCGCGGAAGCTCCCGCGCAGCGTCGCGTCGCGCAGCTCCATCCACCACGAGCGCACGGTCTCCGGGTTCGTCCAGTCGCTCGGCTCGTCGGAGACCGCGTGGGGCAGACGGCCCGTGACGAGCTGCACGATCGTCGCGCCGAGCGCGTACGCGTCGGCCGCCGAGGTGGGCTCGCTCATCTCGATGACCTCCGGCGCGACGAACCCGGGTGTGCCCGCCACGGCGCGCCGGCCATCGCTGTCCGCCGCTTGCGTCGCGGCGAACGGATCCGAGTCGCCGAGGAACAGCGCCGTCGGCAAGGAGGCGTCGAGCCCTTCGCGCGGGACGATCGCCGCGCGCGGCGTGAGCCCGCCCTCGCGTCGAGAGATCCCGAAGTCGAGCACCTTCACCGCGCCGTCGTCGGTGACGAACAGGTTCGCCGGCTTGAGATCGAGGTGGACGATCCCCTTCGTGTGGATCACGTCGAGCGCGGCGGCGACGTCGCGGGCGAAATGGAGCGCCGCGCGCCACGGGATCCGTCGATCTCGCCGGAGCCGCTCCGCCAACGTCTCGCCCCGGAGCAGCTCCATCGCGACGAACGGCGTCCCGCCTTTGTCGAGGATCCCGGCCGCGAAGATCGTGACGAGCGACGGGTGACTGAACGACGCGAGCAGCTTCGCCTCGTCCGCCCACGTCGCACCCGCCAGCTCGGGAGACAAGAGCTTGAGCGCGACGTCGCGAAACGCGGCGCCGTCGGGCAAGAGCTCCACCGCGCGCCAGACGTCCCCGAACCCACCTTGCCCGATCCGCGACACGAGCCGATAGCGGCCGTCGAGGACGTCGTTCGGGCGGGCGCGGTCGAGCTCCATGCGACTTACGCGGCAGCGTACCCCAAGCCGGAGCGGTCCCGAAGCGACGCGCGGTGGAAGTTCGTGGTATCAACTCCGTCCGGGGCATGTCGGCAAAGATCAGCGGGACCTTCCTCCGAGCTGCGCTGGGGCCGATCCAATACGCGGCCGGGCTCGTCACCTCCAACAAGGTGCTGCAAGGCATCGAGGAGCTCGGCGCCGCAGGGCTCCACGCGTCGCTGAAGCGCGGGCTCTCCGAGGTGAGCGCGCTCGTCGGCATCCCCGTCGGCGACGTCGAGCGGATGATGCCGTTCGATCAGATCGAGGAGGTCGCGCGGCGCCTCGAGCAGAGCCAGCCCGCCGCCATCCAGGCGTGGAAGCTCCACGCGGGACAGTTCGGCTTCATGGACGTGATCACCGCGCTCACGATCGACGGGCGAAAGGCCGAGATTGGCCGTTGCCTCGAGCGCGTCGCGAAGAAGGTCGCCGCGGACAAGGAGCTGTCCGATCCGCTGCTCGTCCTCGCCGCGGACGTCACGGCGTGGGAGGAGCTCATCGTTCGTTGCCGCCACATCCTCGAGGACCGAGATTGGCTCGCGCGGGCGTACGCGAAGAAGCGCCTCGTGCGGATCCTCGGCGCTGCGGTGCCCATCGCCGTCATCGTCGCTTCGCTGTCGCTGATCCTCTTCGTGAAGCTGCGGCGCGATCGGGTCGAGCGGGCGCTCGCGACGCCCGATCCGTGCGCGGTGACGGTCGACGCCGCCGACCTGCGCTTCGCTTCCAAGGAGCAGGAGCGCAGCCTCGCGGGCGCCAAGACGCGTTGCGAGGTGAACCTCGCCGCGCGGAAGAAGGCGCTCGAGGAGGAGGAGCGCAAGAAGCTCGAAGAGCGGAAGGAAGCCGAGGCGAAGGAAGCGCGGCTGCGCGGCTGCGCCAAGCTCGCCGAGAGCGTGGGCGACGGCTCGTTCACCGCCGGGGGATCGCCGGTCCAGATCGACTCGACGACGTCGGCGCTGCTCGGACGCATCGCGACGCACAGGCTCGAGCCCTCGGACACGGGACCCGACGATCCGGCGCTGCCCTGCGCCGACACGCCGAGCGCGCCGGAGTTCGAGGCGGCGTTCTCCGCGGCGCTCGTGCCCGACGTGCCGCTCTGGGCGCAGAGGACCGATCCTTCACCGCTGACGCAGCGCTCGCTCGAGGCGAAGAAGGCGGAGCTCGCGGCGAACGCTCTCATCGGCCTCGCTTCGACGGCGGAGCGATCGGCGAAGGATGCGCTCACGAGCGGGAAAGGTGACGAAATCGCGCGGGCGAAGCGACAATGCGCCCTCGCGAAGAGCCTCGGAACGCCGGGGCGGGTCTCCTGCAACGCCGTCGAGAAGCTCTGAGAAACGCGGCCGTCGACGGGCTGGCTCGCGCAGCCGCGCCCCAAGAGGCCGCATCGCAAACATCGCTTGAAACCGAAAGTCCTTTTCAATAAGATACGTCCATGCCGTCGTCCTCGGCAGCGCGCTCGATGAAGTCGCCTCCTCCCGAGGAGGGCGCGCAGCCGCGCTCGCTCGGCGATCTCTCGGTCGGCGAGAGCGCGATCGTGAGGCACGTCGGTTGCGCGCGCGCCACGGCGGTGCGGCTCATGGAGATGGGCCTGCTCCCCGGCACCCGCGTGACCCTGCTGCGCGTGGCGCCGCTGGGCGATCCCCTGGAGCTCGTGATCGGCGGCTACGCCCTGTCGATTCGACGCGCCGAAGCGCGGTCGGTGATGATCGAGGCGACGACGGAGGTCGCCACGGCGACCGAGTCGGAGCGGACGGTGGAGCGCGTCGAGGCGACCTAGGCC
>CAYYKK010000024.1:0-40205 GCA_964467935.1 uncultured Polyangiaceae bacterium | reverse complement strand
CGGGACCCGATCGATGCCGTGCACGCGCACGACCTCCTCGATGAGGTCCTCTTCGATGCGCATGTCGGGGCGATGCGTGGGCGGCACGACCGTCAGCGCTGCTGGATCGCTCGCGACCACGGTGCAGCCGAGGCGCGTGAGGATCGACGTCGCTTCGTCCATGCCGATGGAGACGCCGAGCAGATCGTCCATCCGCGCCTTGCGGAGCCGCACGGGCGACTCCGGCGCGAGCGGCGTCCCCGTGATCGGCATGGTGGCCGCGACGGCCCCGCCGGCGAGCGTGACGAGCAGCTCTGCGGCGCGGGCGAGCACCGCGTCGACGTCGCCCGGATCGACGCCCCGCTCGAACCGATGGCTCGACTCGGTGTGCATCCCGTGGCGACGCGCGGCGCGCCGGACGCCGCGCGGCGTGAAGTAGGCGCACTCCACGAGCACGTCGGTCGTGCTGTCGCGGAGCTCGCTGCCCGCGCCGCCCATCACGCCCGCGAGCGCGACCGCGGCCTCGCCGTCGGCGATGACGAGGTCGTCCTCGGTGAGCGCCCGCGTGACGCCGTCGAGCGTCTCGAGCTTCTCGCCGGCGCGCGCGCGGCGCACGTCGATGCGTCCACCCCGTACCCGCGCGAGATCGAAGCCGTGAATGGGATGGCCGAGCTCGAGCATCACGAGGTTCGTGACGTCGACGACGTTCGAGATGCTCCGCACGCCGAGCGCCTCGAGCCGCCAGGCGACGCCGAGGGGCGACGGGCCCACGCGCACGCCCGCGACGAGCGCAGCGCCGTAGCGCGGGCAGCGCTCGAGATCCTCGATCGTGATCTTCACGCGGTCCTCGGTCCGGAGCGTCGCGTCCACGTGCTCGCGCAGATCCGGTCGTCGCAGCGCGAACGGGAGACCGAACAGCGCGGCGACCTCCCGCGCGAGGCCGACGTGTCCGAGCCCGTCGGGGCGGTTCGGGGTGAGCCCGATCTCGAAGACGGTGTCCGCGCTCTCCGGGATCGCGTCGGCGAGCGTCCGTCCGCTCGTGCCGGCTGGCAGGAGGAGGATCCCCGCGTCGCCGCCGGTCTGCCGGAGGCCGAGCTCCGCCTCGGAGCAGAGCATGCCTTCGCTCGTCACCCCGCCGATGTCGCGCGGCTCGAGCGTCATGTTCTTCGCCGGCAGGTGCGTGCCGAGCGGAGCGAGCACCACGAGGCCGCCGGGCTCGGGGACGTTCGGCGCGCCGCACACGACGCGCTGGGCGCGACCGCCGACGTCGACCGTCACCAGCTGGAGCTTCGGTCGCGACGGGTGCGGCTCCTTCTTCTCGACCCGCGCCACGAGCGCGCTCCTCGACGCGGCGCCGAACTCGATCAGCGCTTCGACCTCGAGGCCGGCGCGGGTGAGCTTCTCCGCGAGCTCCTTGGGCGACACTTCGAGGCCCGGGACGAGCTCACGCAACCATCGGTACGACGCCTTCACCTCTCGTGGCTCCTTTGGCGCGCCAGGGCGATCCGGCGCTCTTGCCCGTGTTAGTCGTCGGCTCGCGCGATGTCGAGCCGTCCGACCCGTCGCGCGCCGGGCGCTCGGCCTCGCCATCGACCAGCCGACGACGCGCCCGCCACGTGCTCTGACGCGCGTTCAGCACGGATCTGACGCAGCCGCCGCGCGAGATGTGCTCTCCTCACGGCGTAGCATCGGGCCTCCCTCCCTTCTCTTCGGCCCCAAAGGACACGACCCATGCGAACGATCCCGAGTGTGCTCGCTCCCTCCGTCTGCGTCGCGCTCGCCGCCTTCGCCTGCGCCGGCAGCGCGCTCGCGCAGGACGCGCCCGCGCCCGCGCCGCCCGCCCCCGCCACCGGCGACGCCAAGCTCCCTCCGATCGCCGCGGACGCGAAGCCCCAGACTCCGCCCCCGGCCGGCCAGAACGCCGGCAACGACGACAAGGACGACGCCGACGACGACACCGCGAAGGACGACGGCAAGGACGACGGCGACGACGAGGACGCGCCGAAGAAGCACCGCCGCAAGAAGAAGGACGAGGGCGATCGCGCGCGGTTCCGCGGCGGCGTCAGCGCGTTCGGCGGCGCCTACGTGTTCGGCGGGTACGGCATCCCGTTCGGCGGCGTCGAAGGGCGCCTCGGCGTGCAGATCAAGGACTGGGTCGCCGTGTACGCCGAGCCCGCGGTGCTCCTCGGCTTCCAGATCGGTCAGAAGTCCGCCGGCGCCATCGCGCGCGTCAGCCTCGGCGTCATCCCCGAGTTCACCGTCGCCGACCTGTGGTTCATCGGCGCCGGCCCCGAGGCCTACGCGGTCATCGGCGGCTCGGCCGACTCGAACGGCGGCGTCGTGTTCGGTGGAGGCTCGGTCATCGGCGTCGACTTCCGCACGGGCTTCGCCTTCGGCTCGAAGCGCCCCGGCCGCCGCAAGTGCTTCACGATCGCCTTCGACGGGCGCCTCGACTTCTTCCACGACCGCGCGCTCACCGCGCAGACCAACGGGACGACCACCCAGCTCGGCGGCGGCGTCGGCTTCGCGCCGGCGTTGTCGCTCGGCTACGACGCCATGTGATCGTCCCTCCTCGCCCCGATCGCGGGCGATCGTCACATCAGAAACGAAGAGGGCTTCTCCGATGCAGGAGAAGCCCTCTCTCTTTCGTAGCAGCGTTGCGTTAGAAGGCGCTTCGGGACGACCGCCGCTCGGTCGACGCTACTCGCCCATGCCGGGCGGGAGCTGGATGCCCGGCGGGAGCCCGCCGCCCTCGTCGTCGTCGCCCGGCGGCGGCCCCGCCTTCTTGTCCTTCTCGTCCTTCTTCTCGAACTTCTTCTGGTCGGCCACGCCCCAGTCGCCGGACCACGAGGAGACGACGACCACCGTCGGATCGCCGTCCTTCACGAGGTAGCGGTTCTTGCCCTTCTGCGTCTTGCCGAGCTTGAGGACGATCTCCTTGTCCTTCAGCTTGATCTTGAGCAGGCCGCCCTGGGCTTGTGGATCGTCGAGCCCCGTGTCGGCCGGCTTCACCGTGTCGTCGGCGAAGTCGACGGCGTTGAGCGACTTGTACGCCTTGAGGAGCGCCTCGACCTGCTCGCCGTCGAACTTCTCCCACTTCTCCTCGGGCTTGCCCGGCTTGCCGTCCTTCTCGAGCTTGGCGAACTGCGCCGTCCACTTGCCGTCCTTCTTCTCGAAGACGAACTCGCCGTTCGCGTTGTCGAGCGTCACCTTCTCCGCGTTCTTCACGTCGTCGTCGGAGAGCTTGAGCACGGTCTTGTCTCGGAAGCCCTTCGCGTCCTTCGCGTAGGCCATCGACTGGTAGCCCGTCACGATGAACACGCCGTCCTTGCCCGCGACGCGGACGAGCTGTCCACGCGACCCTGCCTTGCCGAAGAAGAGATCGACCGCCTTGTCGGCGCCCTTGTACGCGGTGACGTGAACGCCCTTCGCGTCGTCGATCTCGTAGTCGGCGTAGTGATCCTTCGTCCGGTCGATCGCCTCGGTGACCTTCAGATCCTTGAGGTTGTCGACGAGCATCTTCACGTCGCTCGCCGTCGCCTTGGCGTTGAGCGGCGCCGTCAGGACCCAGTCGTCGCCCTTCTTCTCGAGCGTCACCGAGCCCTTGTCGCCGTTCTTCACCTCGACCTTGGTGATCTTGTCGGCGTCGTCCTTGGGGAGGGCGATCGTCGGCAGGTCCGCCTTCGTCGAGGAGACCGAGCGCTGCTCGCGCTCGGCGGCCTGGTTCTTCTTGGAGAGGTAGACACCACCGCCGAGCGCCGCGAGCAGCGCCAGGCCTGCGTAGATCTTGATCTCGGTCTTCATGATTCGGTCTCGATGGAATCGCTACAAGAGGTGAGGCTCGATCGCTCTCTCGAGCGACCTCAGTTGAGGGAGATCGAGTCGCGGCTCGACTCGCGCATCCGCCAGCGAACGAGGCCGAAGAGCGCGAACAGCACCGCCGGCAGGAGGGTCAGCGTCCACTGCACCTTGCTCTGCAGCTTGGCCCGCTGATCCTGGTACTCGCTCATCTTCTTCTGCGCGTCCTCCGGCGTCGCGTCCTCCGGGATGTCCGGCTTGTCGACGTCGGCGTACTTGAGGTTCGGCTGCCCGAGGAGCTTGGCGCTCGTCGCGACGAGATCGGCGTCGCCGCCCATCCAGTCGAGGGTGTTCTTGAACGCCATGATCATCCAGGGGAACGACCCCTCGTAGTAGAAGCGGGCCACCATCTGCAGCTCGCGGTCGCCGCCCATGGCGCCCATCATCTGCATCTGCGGCGGCATCGGCGGGGGGTTGCCCGAGCGCGCGAACGGGTTCGCGAGGAACTGCGACGACGAGATGACGAGCACGCGCGACGGGCCCTTCGACTCCGCCGGCGCGTCCACGCCCATGTTGTCGCCGCCCGAGAAGGCGCTCTTGATGATGCCCTTCTTGCAAGCGTCGTCCTTGCCGCACGTCGTGGTGCCGTCGCAGCACATCGGCTCGATCGCCACGGCGACCACGCGCTGCGCGGCGTCGCCCTTCGACTTCGCGCCGACCATGCTCTTCATGTCGAGGTTGTCGCCCGTCTCGAGCGTCGCCTTGTCGGTGGTGCGCGCGACGACGTGGAGCTTCGCGCTCGTCTGCTTCTCCGGGTGCGGAACGAGCGACGAAGCGAACGGCATGCCCACCTGATCGAGGCGGAAGAAGGGCGCGAACGCCTTGTCGAGGAGCTGCTTGTCACCCTCGAAGCGATCGTCGGGGCTGAGCTGCAGCGCCCAGGGCGTGCGGATCCACACCTGCTGACCGGTCTCGGTCTGCCCGGGCAACGCGAACGAGCCCGACCAGTCGAGGACCACGTCCTTGTTCATCGTGATGCCGTAGCCCTCGAGCAGCTTGTCGAGCCCGTGCGTCGAGAGGTTCGCGCGCATCGACGCGTCGGCCGGCTTCAGGTTCACCGCGCTCGCCATCACGACGAGGGCCTTGTTCCCGGTCATGAGGAACTGGTCGATGCGGCGGAGCTCCTTCTCGGTGTAGTCCTTCTGCGGCTGCGTGATGATGAGGCCCTTGAGCTCCGGGTTGATCTCCGCGTCGCCGTTCTGCAGATCGACGTCCTCGAACTTGTAGAACGGCAGGTAGCGCTCGAAGATGCCGCGGATGTTGTAGCTCTGGCTGCCGGGCGCGACGACGTTGTCCGTGATCTTGAGCTCGTCCTTGCCGGTGACGATGCCGATCTTGAGCTCGCTCTTCTCGGCGCGATCGCGGATCTCGCGGATCTTGTTCGTCATGAAGAACTCGAGGCCCTGGGTCTCCTCCGGCGGCCAGTACGGGATGTTGTCCTGCTCGGACCCGTACTTGAACACCATGCCCATGTAGCCCTTGGCGAACGTCGCCTGATCCTTGCCGGTCTGGCTGCCCTCGCCGAAGACCTTCTCTTCGAGCCCGGCCTTCTTGGCCTCTTCCTTCTGCTCGTCGGTCTTCGGATCGATGATCGAGAACTTCACGTGGCTCGTGTAGTCCTTGCCGTCGGCCGAGTACGTCGCGTTCTCGTACTCCTTGAGGAGGTCCGTGAGGTCCTGGATGAACGTGTCGTTCTTCGCGAGGCCGCGCGTCGCGTACACGTCGATCGTGAGGTCCTGCTTGAGCCCCTCGGTGACGAGGCGCTCGGAGCCCTTCGACAGCGTGTAGCGCTGCGTCTCGGTCATATCGAGGCGCTTGTTCGAGTTGCGCACCACGATGTTGACGAGCACGAGGCACGCCGCCGCGACGAGGAGATAGATGCCGGTCTGAGCCTTGGCTTTGGTCTTGCGTTCCATCGACGTTCTCCGGTCAGGCCCACTTGCGGCGCTCGAGCGCGCGGAACGACGCCATGAGGCAGCCGATCGTGATCGAGGCGAAGTAGACGAGGTCGCGGGTCGTGATGAGACCGCGCGTGAAGGGGGTGAGGCGCGCGTCGAAGCTCACGAAGCTCACGACGCTGCGCAGCGTCTCGTTGTCGATGTAGTTCGCGAGCATCCCGACGAGGTGCAGACCGAGCAGGATGATCCACGTCACGAAGAACGCGATGATCTGGCTCTCCGTCAGCGACGAGATCAAGAGGCCGATCGAGACGGCCGCTGCGCTGTAGAAGACGAGCCCGAGGTAGCCCGCCTTGATCGGACCCCAGTCGAGCGATCCGAGGTGCCACACCTTGAACATCAGGAGCGGATAGAGGAGCGTGATCGCGATGAGCAGGAGCACGATGATCCACGTGCCGAGGAACTTGCCGAGGATCACCTCGGTGTCGCGCACGGGCAGCGTGATCAGCATCTCGAGCGTGCCCGAGCGCTTCTCCTCGGCGAGGACGCGCATCGTCAGCACCGGGATGACGACCCAAGAGAGGCCGCGCGGCAGCCACACGAAGAGGTTCTCGAACGAGGCGCGGTTCGCCTGCCAGAAGCCCCCCAGGTAGAAGAACACGAAGCCGAGGAGCACCATCGCGAGGCAGATCACCACGTAGGCGACGGGCGAATCGAAGTTCGCGCGGAGCTCGCGCTTCAAGATCGTTACGGTCGTACTCATCGCCGATCAGCCCTTTTTCGCCGGCTTCTTGTCGCCGCCCTTGTCGTTCTTCTTCGGGGACGCGTCCTCTTCGGCCTCGTCCTCGTCGTCCTCGTCGTCGGACTCTTCGTCGTCCTCGTCGTCGGACTCTTCGTCGTCCTCGTCGGACGCGTCCTCGTCGGCCTCGTCCTCGTCGTCCTCGTCGTCGGACTCTTCGTCGTCCTCGTCGTCGGACTCCTCGTCGTCGGACGCATCCGCGTCGGATCCCGCCTTCTCCGCGACGGTCCGAGATTCGTCCTCGGCCTCGTCTTCGGAGTCGTCGTCGTCCTCGTCGGACTCGTCCTCGGCGTCGGGCTCCTCGTCGAGCAGGGGGCGCCCGCGATCCGAGCGCTCGTCGCCGCGCGTGAGCGCCTTGAACACGTCCTCGAGCGTCTGCGTCTCGCGGCGCATCTCGAGCATGAGCCAGCCCTTGTCGACCGCGAGCCGGAAGATCTCGGCGCGGATGTCGGTGCCGAGGCCCGCCGTCATCTGGAAGGTGTGAGAGCGCTCGTCGGTCGGCAGCTCGGCGGTGTGCGTGACGCTCGGCAGCGCCTTCAGCGCGTCTTGCACCTCTTGCGCGCTCGGGGCTCGACGATCGCCCATGGCCTTCTTCTCGTCGACCGTCACCACGTAGCGCACCTTGCCGCTCCGTGCGCGGATGTCGTCGAGCGCGCCGTCGGCGACGACGCGGCCCTTCGACACGATGATCGCGCGCGCACAGGCCGCCTCGACCTCGGGGAGGTTGTGCGTCGAGAGGAGGATCGTCCGCTCCTTGCCGATCTCTTTGATGTACCGGATGACCTCGGCCTTCTCGTTCGGATCGAGATCGCTCGTCGGCTCGTCGAGGATGAGGATCGGCGGATCGTGGACGAGCGCCTGACCGAGGCCGACGCGCTGTCGATAGCCGTGCGACAGCGTGCGGATGTCCTTGCCGAGCACGTTCGCGAGGCCGCAGACCTCGACGATGCGCTTCATGCGCTTCTTGAACGTGCCGACGTCGAGGCCGCGCATCTCGGAGCAGAAGCGCAGGTACTCCCAGACGCTCATCTCGCCGTAGAGCGGCGCGCGCTGCGGCAGGTAGCCGAGCTTCCGGCGCACCTCGAGCGGATCGTCGAACACGTCGACGCCGTGGACCTTCGCCGTGCCCTCCGTCGAGGAGATGAAGCACGTGAGGATGCGCATGGTGGTCGACTTGCCGGCGCCGTTCGGCCCGAGGAATCCGACGACCTCACCCCTCTTCACCTTGAAGCTGACTTTGTCGAGCGCGCGGAAGTTGCCGAATCTCTTCGTCAGCCCCTGCGCTTCGATCATCACGTCGTTCGCCAAGAAAACCTCCACTCGGCGGGCCTCTGCCCGAATCCTTCGCGCGGGGCGCGGGGCCCCCGTTTCCGAGCCGTCCTCGTGAGACGACCGCGCTCCTCGTTCTCCTCGAGGGCGCTCTCCGCTCGATGCAGCGTCGGCCGAGCGCTCCCGGGAGCGCCGCGCTGCGAATCGCGCGGCGTGCGTGGCGGCGAGGCGTCGATCCTTCGATCGGCATGGCCCGCTGCCACCGGTCCACCCCGAGACGCGCCGGCTGCTCGGGTTCGGGGTGTCCCCGTGCGGCTCTTACTCCAATTCGCGTCGAGGAGGGTGCGAATCGCAACCCCCTCGATCGCAACCCGTGCGATCGCACGACACGCACGGGCGCCACCGCGCGTCTCGTCACGCTCGTCGAGCGGCGACGGCCCGTCGCCTCCCGCGCCAACATGAAGAAACGAACATGCAGGGCCGATCGGCGCAGAGGATCGCGGCGCGGCTCGGTGTGCGGCGGGCCGGCCCCCCGAAGGGATCGGTTGCCGTGAGGAGCGCCCGCATCCTAATGGGCAGGCCCGACGTGTCAACACGCCGCGCCCAACCTTCGGCGTTCGTGATTATTCCCGGAGGGGGCTCGCGCGTGCCGCCCTCAGGGCGGCATCACCACGGGCGCGCCTGCGACGCCCACGTCGAGCTCGTACACGGTGCCCGGCGTCCCCGTGACGTAGAGCGCGGTCGGTGAGAAGCCCGGGCCGGCGCCGAACTGCGCGTTCGCGACGTTCTTCGGGAACGTCGCGAGGAGCTTCGCCTCGCCGATCGCGTCGCCCTGCGGGTCGAGCGCGACGCGGTAGAGCGCCGAGCCGCCCTGATCGATCGCGTAGACGTTGCCGCATGCGTCGAGGACGAGCCCGTCGAGCGTCGCTCCCGCGATCGTCGCGACCTCGACCGGCGGCGCGCCGCCGCTCGGCGCGACGCGCATGAGCTTGCCCGCGCCCGAGTCCGTGTAGAAGAGGACGTCCCGCGTCTCGTCGAGGACGACGCCGTTCGCGCTCGGCGCGTAGGGGACGATCGTGGTCGTCGTCGCGTCGGCGTCGACGCGCGTGACGCGGTCCGCGGACGTCTCCGTCACCCACACGTGACCTTGGCTGTCCGGATAGACGCCGTTGGGCAGCCCGAGGCCGGTGACCCGATCCGACACCTGGCCGCTCGGCGAGATGCGCACGAGCTTGCCCTGCCCGAACACCGCCGCGACGAGATCGCCGCTCGCCTCGTAGCGCAGCCCGAACACGCCCTCCGGCAGGCTCGCGAGGTGCGTCGCGGCGCCCTGCGCGTCGACGAGGACGATCTCGCCGGCCTTCTTCGCGGCGATGTGCCCGTGGCCGTCGAACGCGAGATCCTCGGCGCCGTCGAGCCCCATCAAGAGCGGCGCCGGGGTGAGCGGACCGGCCGGCAGGCTCGCGCAGCTCGCGCCGCCGCCCTGTCCGGTGCCGACCGAGGCTCCGGTCGCCGCGGACGGGCCGCTGGCCGACGTCGACGCGCCGGTCGTGATCGACGTGCTCGCGTCTCCGCTTCCGCCGGCGCCCCCCGAGCCCGCCGACGTCGCGGCGCAGCCAGCGAGCCCGAGGAGCGTGAGAGCGGTCACACCGACGAGCGGCGTGGGACGACGAAGCAAGAGCATGCGGAGCACGATTCTACGGAAGGAGGCGCGAGCGGGCACGAGAACGGCGGAGGCGACCCGTCCTCCGTCTCCTAGCACGCGGCTCCGTTCGATCCACCTCGAGCCTACGCCTCGAAGGGCTTGCCGGTCGCGGCGAGCGACGCTAAGCCGCTCCGCGTCACCGATGCCCCTCATCGTCCAGAAATTCGGCGGCACCTCGATGGGCTCGATCGAGCGCATCAAGAACGCCGCGTCCCGCTCCCTCGCGACCCAGCGCGAAGGCAACCAGGTCGTCGTCATCGTGAGCGCCATGGCGGGCGAGACCGATCGCCTGCTGCGCCTCGCGAAGGAAGTGAACCCGCTGCCCAGCACCCGCGAGATGGACGCGCTCGCCGCGACGGGCGAGCAAGTCTCGAGCGCGCTCATGGCGATCGCGATCCAATCGCTCGGCGGCAAGGCGAAGAGCTTCGTCGGTCACCAGATGAAGATCCTGACCGACAACGCCTTCACGAAGGCGCGCATCAAGACCATCGAGGCGTCGCGCGTCCTCGACTCGCTGTCCGAGGGCGAGATCGTCGTCGTCGCGGGCTTCCAGGGCGTCGACGAGGAGGGCAACATCACGACCCTCGGCCGCGGGGGCAGCGACACGAGCGCCGTCGCGGTCGCCGCCGCGCTCAGCCAGGAGGTCGGCGAGAAGGTCGTCTGCGAGATCTACACGGACGTCGACGGCGTCTACACGACCGACCCCAACATCTGCCCGACGGCCCGCAAGATCGATCGAATCAGCTACGAAGAGATGCTCGAGCTCGCGTCGCTCGGCGCGAAGGTGCTGCAGATCCGCAGCGTGGAGATGGCGATGAAGTACGGTGTTCCGGTGCACGTGAGGACGAGCTTCTCTTCCGCCCCCGGCACGATGGTCACGGGCGAGGGCTCGCTCGAGGGCGTCGTCGTCACGGGCGTCGCGTACGACAAGGGCGAGGCGCGCGTGATGCTCGTCGGCGTCCTCGACAAGCCCGGCGTCGTCGCGCAGATCTTCGGCGACCTCGCGCGCGAGAACGTCTCGGTCGACATGATCATCCAGAACCTGCCCTCGGGCGACCGCACCAACGACGGCATGCGGACCGACGTCACGTTCACCGTCGCGAAGACCGATCTCGCGCGCGTGCGCAGCGTCATCGACGAGATCGCCAAGACCGTCTCGGCGATGGCCGTCCGGTACGACGAAGACATCGTGAAGGTCTCGATCGTCGGGCTCGGCATGCGTTCGCACGCCGGCGTCGCGGCGAAGATGTTCCGCATCCTCGCGGATGAAGGCATCAACATCCAGGCGATCTCCACGAGCGAGATCAAGGTCAGCTGCCTCGTCGCGACCAAGTACGCGGAGCTGGCCGTCCGTTCGTTGCACGACGGCTTCGGCCTCGCCGGCACCCCGAGCGAGGAGCACGGCGGCGTCGCCGGCGCCTGAACGATCCTTCGCGATCCGCTCGCGAGAAAGGGCCTCCGCGAGACCGGGGCTGTGCTAAGAGCGCGCTCGATCCCTCGCCTTTCTTCGGAGGTCTCCATGCGCGCAGTCGTCGTTCTCGGGTCGTCTCTTTGTCTCGCCCTCACGCTCGCGGCCACGACCGGCTGTCGGAGCGGAGGCAGCGACTCCTCCGGCGGCGCGGGGGGCGGCTCCGGCGGCTCCACCTCGAAGAGCACCGGCACCGGCTCGAGCTCCGGCGGCGCCGGCGGTGGCGCGGTCGTCTGCGAGGGCGCCGACCACACGATCCAAGAGGTGACGAGCGGCACCGTCGGCCCGGGAACCCACGCCACGTTGCGCGGCGTGGTCGCGATGAGCCGCAAGTGGCTCGTCTCCGGCAGCACGCACTGCCTCTGGGGCGTGTTCGTCTCCGCTCCGGGCCTCTCCGAGACCGGCCCGAACACCGGCGTGCTCGCCATCTCGTACGGCACCGACCCGGTCGTGCCGACCGGCGGCACCAAGGCGTACTGCCCGAAGCTCGGCACCGATCCGACGGGCGACAAGATCCCCGACGACGTGAAGCCGGGCGACGTGCTCGATATCACCGGCTCCACGAGCTACTTCCCGACGACGTTCGACAAGTGTGGGCCCAGTGCGATGCCGCCGAGCCCTGCGAACACCGTCTCGATGCGCCAGTTCACCACGGTGTGCAGCGTGACCAAGACCGGCACCGCGCCGGTGCCGAAGGCGCACGTGCTCACCGCGAGCGAGATCGCCGGCATCACGAGCACGAGCGACACGGCCTTCCACGACCAGTGGGGCGGCGTGAAGGTCGCCATCGAGAACACGGGCGTCGTCCCGACCACCGACAGCCCGCCGGCCGTCGTCGGTCAGTACGGCATCATCACGCTCGCCCAGGGCAACATCCCGGTCGGCGACAAGATGTACTACAAGGCCTACAACACGACGGACGTCTGCGCGCAGGGGCCGACCTTCGTCGACACCTCGACGACGTTCACGCATCTCGAGGGTTTCCACTACCTCGACTTCTGCGCCTGGGGCCTGCAGATCAACGACAAGTGCGCCGACTTCGCCCCGCCGAGCCCCGACTGCGCGAAGCCGCCGGGCGGCATGCCCCCGATCACGTCCTGTCCCTGACGGTTCTCACTGCGTGAAGGACGAAAGCCCCGCTCCACTCGGCGGGGCTTCCTGCATTCGACGTGGCGCGAGCTAGGGAGCGAACGTGCCGACGAGCACGTCGAGCTTGCCCGCCGAGGTGAGCGGCCCCGTGCCGACGTCGATCCCGTTCGCCACGTTGCCGGTGAGGACCGCCTTGCCGTTCGCGGCGAAGGCGATGTCCGTGCCGGCCTGGCTCAGCGTGTCGCCGTAGAGTCGGCTCCAGAGCGCGTTGCCGTTCCCGTCGAGCTTCACGATCGGGACGTCGACCCCGCCGTGGTTGGTGAGCATCCCGTTGCCGAAGTCCATGTTGCCCTGCGACCCGCCGGTCACGAGGATTTGGGCTGCGCCGAGCTTGGTCACGGCGACGCTCGTCGCCGCTTGATCGGCGGTGTCGCCGTATCGCTTCATCCACTTGAACGCGCTCTGATTCGCGTTGTCGATGCGCCCGACGAACCAGTCGGCGCCGCCGGCGGACGTGATCGTCTGCGTGCCCGCGTAGGTGATGGTGCCGCCGAAGTTGCCGACCACGAACACGTCGCCCGAGCTGTCGGTGCCGACGTCGGCGGCGAACTGGCCAGCCGCGTCCCCGAAGGCGATCTTGGTGAGGAACGAGCCGTTCGTGTCGAAGCGGGCGACGAGCCCGTCGAAGAGCCCGGCGCTCGTGAAGACGCCCCCGCCCAAGTTCTCGGTGCCCGAGAAGCCGCCGGCGATGACGATGTTGTCGAACGGATCGACGGCGACGCCTCCTGCCCCTCGCGTCCCGGTGCCGTTTCCGAGCGTGAACGACTTGTGCCACACGACGGCGCCGTTCTGCGCGCGCTTCTCGAGCCAGAGATTGTTCGTATGTGGGTTGCAGCTGAAACCGCACTCCTGATAGCCGAAGAGCACCACGTTGCCTGCGGAGTTCACGACGGGCGGCGTGACGTTCGTGACGTCGTCGAAGTCGAGCGACTGGCTCCACTGCGTCGCGCCCATCGGGTCGAACTTCACGACGTATCCCGCGAGGAAATCGATCGTGCTCAAGGCTCCGGACCCGAAGTTCACGTTCGCGTTGTTGTCGAACGTGCCGGTCATGTAGATCGCGTCGGCCGGTCCGAGCCCGAGGCCGCTCACCGTCACGGCGCCGCCGCTCGGGAAGACCTTGCTGAAGAGCGGCATCCCCTTGGGATCGAACTTCGCCAGGTAGATCTGCGTGCCGTTCGCCGTGAGCGGGTTCGCCGGATCGAAGGCCAGCGTGCCTGCGAACGTCCCCGCGATGACGATGTTGCCGGCCGAGTCCACCGCGACGCCGGCGACGGTCTGGTCCGCGCCGTCGCCGTAGAGCTTCGCCCAGAGCGCGCACTCGTTGCCGTCGCAGTCCTCGTCGTGGAGATCGGCGCACGTCTCCGGCATCGGGAGCACCTGACCCATGCATCCGCCGTAGCCCGTGCCGTCCGGTTTGCAGGTCTGGCTCCCCGCGACGCAGATGCCTCGGCCGGCCATCGCGGGGGGCATGCCGTCGAAGCACGCCATGGTGGAGCTCGGCGTGCAGGAGCCGCCCGTCCCGCTGCTGCTCGAGCCGGTGCTCGCGCTCGTCGTCCCCGACGACGTCGAGCTCGTCACGCCGCTCCCGCCGCTCCCGCCTGCGCCGCCCGATGCGCCGTCCTTGTAGTCGCCGAGGCCGAGCACCTGGGCGCAGCCGGTGAGGGAGAGGGCGAGGAAGATCGTCGAGAACCGCGTCGAAGCCAAAGCGCGAGCACACATGCGCCCGATGCTATTCGGCCGTGGACTCCCCTTCAACTCGCGAACGGGCCCGCGCGTCACTCCACCTCTCGTAACTGCGCGACGGGAGATCCTCTCGCCGTCGAGCGCGTACGATGGGCTCGTGGACGCCACGCTCGTACTCACCCACGACTGCAACCTCGGCTGCTCCTACTGCTACACCGGCCGCAAATTCAGGAAGGTCATGCCCGACGACGTCGCCGAGGCGTCGCTCGCGCTGGCGTTCTCGGGGGTCGCCCCGGGAGGGCAGGTGCAGCTCTCGTACTTCGGCGGGGAGCCGCTGCTCGAGTGGGATCGGCTCGTTCGGCACGCGCGACGCGCCCGTGAGCTCGCCGCCGAGCGCGGGGTGAAGGTCCGCCAGAGCGTGACCACCAACGGCACGTTGCTCACGAAGGAGCGGGTCGCCGAGCTCGCCGAGCTCGAGCTCTACGTGGGCCTCTCGATCGACGGCAATCGCGCCGCGCACGAGGCGAACCGCCCCACGATGAGCGGCAAGTCGAGCTTCGACGACGTCTCGCGCGGGCTCGATCTGCTGCTCGAGGCCGGCCGCGCGTTCGAGACGATCAGCGTCGTCACGCCCGCGAGCGTCGCGGCCTTCGGGCCGAGCGTCGAGGAGCTCTTCGCGCGCGGCGTCCCGCGCGTCTCGGTGAACCCCTGCTACGAGGCCGTCTGGACCGACGAGCACATCGAGCTCTGGGAGCGAGGCCTGCTCGAGGCGCTCGGCGCCGTGGCGCGCTGGCTGCGCTCGGGCCGCGTCATCAGCTTCAGCCCCTTCGACGCCAAGATCATCGCGCGGATCAAAGGCGGGCTCGGCGCCGCGGACGCGTGCTCGCTCGGGGAGCGCTTCGTCGCGGTCTCGCCCGACGGTCACCTCTACCCCTGCGAGCGCCTCGTCGCCGAGGACGAGGATCCGAGGTACCGCATCGGCCACGTCGATGGCGGCATCGACGCCTCGGGCGTCCGCGCGATGCGCTCGCACATGCCCGACCACCACGCGACCAACGACGAGTGTGGCTCGTGCGAGGAGGCCCACCGATGCAGCGCCTTCTGCGCGTGCGCGAACCTCGCGGAGACGGGCCAGGTCGGCGTCGCTGGGGGCGTGCAGTGCTGGTACGAGCGCACGACGATGGCGCTCGCCGATCAGCTGGCGGACGCGATGATGCAGGAGAAGAACGAGCCCTTCCTGCGCTGGTTCTTTCCCGGCGGCGCGCCCGAGGCGCTGCCCGCGGTGCGCGGTGCGCAGGCCATCGAGCGAGACGGCAAGCGGCACCTGGCCGTCGTCGATTGAGAACTTCTCGCGCCCCGAGCCGTAGGAGGACGCCATGGTGGAGCCGAAGAAGAAGTCGAGCCCGTTCCCGATCGCCAAGGCGACGGACCAAGACGACGCGCCCCGACCCCTCCACCCTGTGCGGAAGTACGCGCTGCCGATCGGCGTGGCAGCGTCGATGGTGCTCGCGGGCGCAGGCGCAGGGGCCTACGCGTACGCCTCGGGAAGGCACGCCGATCCGAGCGGCGAGGGGTGTCCCACCCGAGCCCACGCCGGCGCCGACTTCTTCACGCGGACCGTCGACCGACTGAAGGACTTCGTCAGCCCCTCGCCGCCGCCCCGCATGGCCGGCGAGATGGTCGTGGCGGTCCCGACCGCGCCTGCCTCGGGCTCGGCGTCGGGCACCCCTCCGACGCCGCCCCCGCCGCCCCCTCCCGATCCGAACCCGCCGCCGCTCCCCGGAAAGATCGCGCCCGTGGCTCCGCCCGCGACCCACCCTGCGGCGATCCAGCCCGCGCCGCAGCATCCGAAGCTCGGCGGCAAGCCCGTGGTACCGAATCCGTCGTCACCTCTTTGAGATGACGATGCCATCGCATCGCTGATGCGTCTTAGGCGAGGAGGATCAGTCGCCCGTGACGAACGCCGCCGAGGCGCCCACGGTGATCTCCTTCGAGACGTCGCCGAGGAACAGGAACGCGTAGCGGAACTGAGCGCCGATCGCGAAGTGACGCGTCACGCGGAGCTCGAGGCCTCCCGGGATCACGACGCTCGGGTGCGGATCGTGGCCGCAGGGGTGGATGGGCGCTCCGAGCCTCCCGTCGGTCCCCACCACGCCCGGGCACGAGAGCGTCCAGAGGTCGTCGAAGCCGACGAGCGCGCCGATCTGGGGGATCCAGCGCGACACGTCCAGGATGTAGAGCACGCCGGCGCGCGCTCCCGGCACGAAGAGCGATCCCTTCGGGTAGACCGCGGCCGTCAGCTCGAGGTCGAGATCGAACGCGTCGGTGAGCCCGTATCGCGCCTGGCCGAAGCTCGCCGAGCCCGCGTACCAACGGTAGTGATCGTCGAGGTAGCCGTAGCCCGTGGCCCCGCCGATCGACCACTGGTGCTCGGTCGCGCTCGCGGTGCGCGCGCCGGCGAGCGTGAGCGCAAGGACGAGGGTCGCGGACACGGCTCTGTGCATGGGCTGGCTCGGCGCGCCTCCGCCTACGCGTATATCACGAGGCGCGAGCCGTCCCCGAGGTCCGTGCGCAGCGGCGCCAGCGCCTAGGGAGCGACGCCCTCGAGCCGGTGCAGCGCGCTCCACGGAAACGGCTCCCAGAACGGCGTGTCGACCGCGTCGCCGTCGAGCGTGAACCACGCGCCCGTCGCGCCCTCGAGGGGATGGAGGACCTGAAAGTCCTGCGCCGGCATGTAGCCCTGTCCGAGGAGCGCGATCTTGCGGCCGTCTGCGCTCGTCGCGACGTCGAGGACGAGGACCGCGTGACCCGGGCCGCCGGGCAGGATGAAGAAGTCACCGGGCGCGAGCTCGCCGCGCTCGACGTGCGCGGTGTGCTGCGCGAGCGAGATGGTGCTCGCGTAGTTGAAGACGGCGTCGAGGTACCTCCGGAAGGTCGCGCGCGATTCGCTCGGCTTCGCGCTCCTCTTCCAGACGACCTTCGCCCCGTCGGCGACCGGGCGATCCCCCGAGGCGTAACGCGTCCAGGCGGCGAGGTCGCCGCTGAGGAAGTGGTAGCCGATCTTCGACGCGTCGCCGCGCGACCACCGCCACTCCGCGTGCAGGCGGATGACCGAGTCGGCGCACTGCTGCAGATCGGCCGTCCCCACGTCGAGCTCGGCGACCGCCGAGATGCGCGCGTCGTCGCCCTCGCGAAGGACGCCCCCCGCGTAGGACCGGACCGGCGTGCCCACGGCGCGCAGCGGCAAGTCGCGGAGCCACGCGCCGAAGGAGCCCGAGGCTTCGGGCACGCGGGTGAAGCCCTTCGGCGTGGGGAAGGCGGCAGAGAGGTTGCGCACCGAGGCGGAGCCGTCGAGCCATCCATAGGCGGCGCGCTCGGCCTCGGTCGGCGCGTGGAGGGCCGAGGGGTCGACCGCGGGCTCGGCGGGCTTGGGGCTCATCGGCCGAGACATCGCGGACGCCGAAGGCTCGGTCGAGGGAGGCGAGGGGGGCGCCGTCGGCGGCGCGACCTCGCTCGGCGCGACCGCCGTCGGATCCGAGGAGGCCGTGCTCGCGCAGCTGCAGGTGAGGAGGAGACCGATCGGGAGCCATCGGGCGGCGGTGGTCATGCCCCGCTCATCGGGCGAGGCGCCGAGAACGTGACGGCGGCGACCACGACCTCACCGCTTCATGCTCGAGGCGTAGTAGTCGACGATCGAGCTCGTGCTCAGCGTCGAGAAGAACGAGGAGTGACACAGCCAGACGGCGAGGCCGTTCATGTCCTCGAAGATCGGCGGCTTGAAGGGCGGCGGCTTCACGATGCCGTCGCTCACGTGGGCGTAGAGGATCGGCACGTCCTCGTGCGCCACCTTGCCGACGAAGAGGAACGGGATGAGCTCGGGGCGGTCGTGCTGGATCGCGGCCAGCATGAAGGCCTGGTTCAGCACGATGCCCTTGCAGTAGGTGGCGTCCTTCGTGAAGGGGACGCCGCCGTCGGTCGTGCCTCCGCGGAAGATGCGCATCGTGTTCTGGTAGCACTCCTCTTCTTCGTAGCCCTCGGTGCGATACCACTCGAAGACGTCGAGGAAGCTCGCGCCGTCCTCCGCTTTGTCGACGGCGAGGATGCGATCGTTCAGCTTCTTCGCGCGTCGAGGGGTGCTCCGGAACGTCAAGATCTCCACGAGCGCCGCGAGCCCTTCTTGCACGGCGACGGTGCGCGGCGGGCCCTTGGCGAGCCAGCGCGCGACCGGCTGTGCCTGGCCGTTCAAGCTCGTCGCGAGGTGCACCCAGCCCTCGTGTGCCTCGAGGATCTCGATGTCGCTCCGCGAGAAGGTCGCGCCCGAGCGGATCTTGACGTAGTCGCTGCCGGCCGCGGCGTCGGCGACGAGGCCGTCGTCGACCTCGACGCGAACGCCGGCCGCCCCGCCGAAGAACGTCGAGAGTCGCTCGTTCAAGATGACGGCGGCGCGCGCTGCGTCGATGTCGCGCTTCTGGTTCTCGCCGAGCCGCTCGCACGCGATGCTCGTGAGCTGCCCATAGAGCGCGAGCCCCATGTCCCGCACCGTCGTGCGGCCGTCCGGGAGCACGTCCTTCGCCGAGCCGTAGAGCTTTCGCGACAGCTCGTAGAAGCGCTTGGTCCCGCGCGCCTTCAGCAGTGAGACGCAGTCGATGTACTCGACGGCGCTGTCCTGCAGGATCCGACCGAGCTCGTCCTGGTCACCGAGCTCGAGGTCGATCTCGCGGACGAGATCGACCAGCTCTCGCTCCTTCGCGTCGGGGTCGAAGCCGAGATCCTGATCGTATTCGACGACCGGCAGCTCGCGCGCCTTCGCCTTGTAGAACTGCTCCTCCACCTTGTTCGGCCAACGCAGGGCGTTGAGGATGCGGATGGGACGCTGCGTGTCGATGAGGCGCTGCGCCAGGCGGGCGAGGATTTCTTTGTACGATCGCCACGGCGCGGTCGCGGGCTTGGCGTCTGCGGGCTTGGCGTCAGCGGCCTTGGCGTCAGCTGCCTTGGCGTCAGCGGGCTTGGCGTCAGCTGCCTTGGCGTCAGCGGGCTTGCCTTCGGCGGGCTTGCCTTCGGCGGCCTTGCCTTCGGCGGGCTTGGCCTCGCTCGGCTTCTCGCTCGCCTTGTCCGGCCGCGCGGCGTCGGGCTTGCCGCCGTCCCTCGCGACCGAGTCCCGCGCCGGAGGGGGTTCCTTCACGAGGACCGGGCGGAACCCCGGCTCGCCCTCCTGGGGCTCGTCCTGCTTCTCTTGTCGAGCCTCGGACTTCGCCATCGGTTCATGCTTACCACCAAAAGGGGGGACGGGTCGAACCGGCCGCCTCCGCTTGTCGACCGATCGAGCCCGGGGTACGAGCCCCTCCGATGGCCGAAGAGACGGACGAGACGGAGAAACCCCTCGGCGCGGCGGAGCTGCTCGAGAAGACGGCCGAGGCCGCCAAAGGGCTGCGCGAGGCGATCGCGCTCGCGGTCGTCGGCCAAGACGAGGTCGTCGAGTCCATGCTCGTGACGCTCCTCGCGCGCGGGCACGCCTTGCTCGTCGGGGTGCCGGGCCTCGCGAAGACGCTCCTCGTCTCGTCGCTCGCGAAGGCGCTCGATCTCTCGTTCGGCCGCGTCCAATTCACGCCCGATCTCTTGCCCGCGGACATCACCGGCACCGACGTCCTCACGCAGGACGACGACAAGCGCGGTCTCCGCTTCGCGAAGGGGCCCATTTTCCACAACCTCGTCCTCGCCGACGAAATCAACCGCACGCCGCCGAAGACGCAGGCCGCGCTGCTCGAGGCGATGCAGGAGCGCCGCGTCACCGTGGGCACCGCGACGCACGCGCTGCCCGATCCGTTCCAGGTCTTCGCGACGCGCAACCCGATCGAGCAGGAGGGCACCTACCCGCTGCCAGAGGCGCAGCTCGATCGCTTCCTCCTCGAGATTCACGTCTCGTACCCGAGCGAGGCCGAGGAGCTCGAGATCGCGCGCCGGACGACCTCGGGGCAGAAGCCGACGATCGAGCCCGTGCTCGGCATCGCCGAGGTGCGCGCGCTCGGGGAGCTCGTCCCGAAGATCCCCATCACGGACGAGGCCGTCGCGCTCGCGGTGCGCATCGCGCGCTTGTCGAGGCCGAGCGACGATCGCGCGCCGCGCGAGGTGAAGGAGTACGTGCGCTTCGGCGCAGGTCCCCGTGGACCGCAGGCGCTCGTCCTCGCGGCCAAGGCCCGCGCCGCGCTCCGCGGAGAGGCAGCGGCCGATCTCGCCGACGTGCGCGCGCTCGTCGTCCCCGCGCTCCGCCACCGGCTCGTTCTCTCCTACCGCGCAGAGGCCGACGGCCTCAGCGACGAGGATCTCGTGAAGACCATCGTCAAGGCGGCCGATCGATGAAGGGCGGACCGATCGCAGGATCGCGGCCGTCTCCCGCGACCGAGGTGATCACCGAAGCCTCGGGCGCCTCGAAGCGGCGCATCCGCAAGCTCCGCGTCGTCGTCGTGGATTGTCCCGAGCCGAGCGAGCAGAACCGCGTCTTCTCGTTCGCGCAGGACGAGGTCCGCATCGGCTCGAGCGCCGACGCGGACGTCGTCGTCAGCGACCCCTCGATCTCGCGCGAGCACATCGCGATCCGGCTCGTGACCGACGGCTTTCGCGTCACCGACCTCGGCTCGACGAACGGCACCTACGTCGGCGATCTCCGCATCGAGACGGTCGTCGTCGCCACCGAGACGCTCGTCCGGCTCGGCAAGACGGCGCTCCGCCTCGTCCCGCTGACGGAGACCGTGGAGCAGGAGCTCTCGCCGCGCGCGCGCTTCGGGCGGATGCTCGGCGCGAGCGCCGCCATGCGCGAGACGTTCGCGCTCCTCGAGAAGGTCGCCGCGAGCGATCTCACCGTGCTCGTCGAGGGCGAGACCGGGACCGGCAAGGAGCTCGCCGCCGAGGGGCTCCACGAGGCGAGCGGCCGCGCCGGCGCGTTCGTCGCGGTGAACTGCGGAGCCATCCCGCGCGAGCTGCTCGAGAGCGAGCTGTTCGGTCACGAGAAGGGCGCGTTCACCGGCGCCGTGCGCGAGCGGGCCGGCGCGTTCGCGGCCGCCGATCGCGGCACGATCTTCCTCGACGAGGTGGGCGAGCTCCCGCTCGACATGCAGGCGAAGCTCCTGCGCGCGCTCGAGCGTCGCGAGGTGAAGCCCGTCGGATCCGACAAGGTGATCGCGGTCGACGTCCGCGTCGTCGCGGCGACGAATCGCTCTCTCTCGAAGGAGGTCACCGCGGGGCGGTTCCGCCAGGATCTCTACTACCGGCTCGCCGTCGTGACGGTGAAGATCCCGCCGCTCCGCACTCGCCTCGACGACCTGCGGCTCCTCGTCGACTCCATCCAGGACGAGCTCGAGCGGCGGCGCAAGGCGACCGGGCTGCCGCCGCCGCAGCGCCTCGACGAGACCGCCATGGCGATGCTCACGCGCTACGAGTTCCCCGGCAACGTCCGCGAGCTGCGCAACATCGTCGAGCGCTGGGCGGTGCTCGGCGCGGCCACGGCGCCCGGCGAGACGTCGCCGATCGCCTCTCACGCCGAGAGCGCAGTCGCCGCGCCGCGCGCGACGCCGGCGTCGGGCGAGCTCGACAGCTCCATCTTCGACCTGCCCTACCACGAGGCGAAGGAGGCCTACGTGGAGCGGTTCGATCGCGCCTTCACCGAAGAGGCCTTGCGCAAGAGCGGGGGCAACGTCTCGAAGGCCGCGCGCGACGCCGGCGTCGATCGGCGCCACCTGCAGCGGCTCATGGTGCGCTTCGGCGTGAAGGGTCGCGACGCCGGCTGAGGCACGCGCTCCGCGCCCGAGGCGCCGCTGCGGCGGCGCGTCCGCACCGTGCTCTCCGCGAAATGCCCGCGAAAACGAGGGAAGAGAGCTGGCACTCCGCTCGCTAATACGAGGGACGTGAGGCGAGGACGCCCACGTCAAGGAGACATGACCATGTTCGCTCGTTCGTTCCGCTCGATGTTCGCTGCGTTCGCCGTCGCTCTCGCTGTGGTCCCCGCGGCCGCCTACGCGGACGGGAGCACCCCGAGCACGCCCGCGGCGGGGCAGCGTCAGGCCGTGCACCAGGAGAAGAAGGACAAGGACCGGGCCTTCCCGATCTCGACGTCGGTCTTCAAGGCGCACATGGAGCGCAACATGGCGAAGGCGCGTGAGCGGCTCTCGGACCGCCTCGCGAAGCGCGGTCTCGACGGCGACAAGCTCAAGGCCGCGATGACCCGCTTCGACGCCGGCAGCGCGAAGATCCTCGGCGAGGTCGACAAGGTCGGCGCCGGCGGGAGCATCACCAAGGAGGGCGCGAAGGACATCCGTGCCTTCGCGCGAGGCGTGCGGCTCGAGATGCGCGACGCGCACGAGAAGGCGCCGCGCCACGCGAAGTGACGCTGCCGGTCCCCCCGGAGGAGACGCGCCTCGAGGCGCGTCTCCGCGTCAGTCGGTGCAGGGGACGTTCGCGTAGAACGTCTCCGCTTCGATCTCGCTGAGCCAAGCGCGCTGTCGCGCGACGTCGGAGCCGGGCGACGCCTTCGTGCGAGACACGAAGCGCGCGTCTTGGGCGACACGGATCGAAGGGAGGGGCGTGCGCGACGCCGAGAGCGCGCGCTGCGACGGGAGCTCGAAGGTGCTCATGCGCCCACCCTCTTACAAGAGGTGTGCCCCGCTCAACTTCTCGACGGCGCGGCGCGCCAGAGATCCCCGATGTTCCGAGAAACATCGATGACGCGCCCCGCCGCGCTGCGAAGGCCCCTACGCGCGCGCAACGGGCGTGACGGTGCGAGATCGTCGCAGCTGTGACCTATTTGCACGCCGGGTTCTGCTTCAGCGCGTCGAGAGCCGCCTTGCAGCTCGCCTGGAGCGCGGGCACCGAAGAGGGATCGGCCGCCGCCTGGCTCCATGCGTCCTCGGTCTGCGACCGAGAGTCCTGGAGCGCCTTGCGTGTCGCGTCGTCCTTCATCCTCTTCGTGCAGCCGTCCAGCTTGGTGAGGTACTGCTGGCACTCGGCGGGGAGCTTCCCGCGCGCCACTTTGCGCGCCGGCGGCTGCGTGGCCGTCGCAGCCGTGGTCGCCGCGGGGGGCGAGGGCGCCTGGCCGAGCTGTTCGAGCGCCTTGTTCGCGTAGTGCTGCACGACCGCCGCGACGTCCTCGACGAAGTCCTTCGGCGCGACGATGTCGATCGTGACCGTGGGCGAGCTCCCGGGGGTGCCGGAGCCGAGGAGGAAGAGCGGGCTCTGACCCTTGTGCGGCATGACGGCCACGGCCTCCTCGAGCTCCTTCTCGTCGGACGAGGAGAGCGACGCGCGCCGCAGCGGGTCGAGGAACGTGCCGTAGTTGAGGTAGCCGCCGAAGCCCCGGTGCCCCTTCAGGATGGCGAGATCGCTGCGCGACGCGAGCGTCCCCGACGTCGGCGCGCCCTTCTGCGCGGCGAGCATCTCCTTCTTCAGGAGATCCGGATCGACGGCGTAGCCGAACCAGTAGTGACCCGCGTCCTCCGGCACCACGAGGATCCGGAGCGTGATGTTGCCGTGCGCCTCGGGGCCCTTCGGGTGCTCCGGTGAGCCCCAGTGTCCATCGGGTTGCTCTTGAAACTTGTTTTGAGGAAGGAGCTCCCAGACGTCCTTGCTGCTGAACTTCACGTCGACGTCGAGCGCGACCGAGCCCTTCGGGAAGCCCGGGACGTTCGAGACGATCTTCATCGTCGGGAAGAGGGCCAGGTCCTTGGCCGCGTTCTTCCCGGCCTCCTTCTTCAGGAGCGCGAAGGCTCGCCCATAGGCGACCTCCGTCTGCTTCAGCCACGCGATCATCGCCGACGCGTCCCCTTCGCCGCCCGCGACGCCCCAGGGGATCCACTGCTTCGCGGTCTCTTTCGCCTGCTCGATCGCTTGGGCCGCGGTGAGCTTGCCCTTCGGCGCGGGCTTGGACGGCGCGCCGCCGCCGGACGACGAGACCCACATGCCGGAGAACGATGGGATGGCGTCGATCCAGCCCACGAAGGCTTGTCGATCGGCGTCGCCGATCATCGGCAAGAGCGTGAGCCCCGTCGTGGCGGACTTGTGGATCACGCGGCGGATGCCGGCGAACGTGGAGGGGTCCGCCGAGCGCGACCAGGTGGCCGTCATCGCCTCCTTGGGCAGACGGAAGAACATGTCGGGCGGCGGGTCCGGGCGCTCCGCGCTGCGCGCCACGAGATCGGTGACCCAGCTCGTCCGCGACTTGAAGCCGAGCGTCATCGTCGTGCGGACCTCGGGCTTGGACCCGTCGAGGGTGAACGCCATCTCGAAGCTGTCGGTGTCGTCGCCCAGGGCGAAGGCTTCGCGGGCGAGGATGTTGGGCACGTCGAGCAGCTCCGGATCGAGGGACACGGGCGCGCTGCGCATCTCCTTCATGAGCTCCGCGATCCCTTCGTCGGCCTCGGCGTGGAGGGACGGCAGGTACTTCTCCTTGAGCGGCGCCGCCTCCGCGCGGAGCCAGAGATCGGCGCTCTTCTTCGGCTGGGTCGTGACGCCGCGGCTGAGCCACGCCGACAGCTCGCGCAGCGCCTCCTCGTCGTCCGAGCACACGACGCGCGCGGGAGCGTCTCCGGGCGCTGGGGTCACGTCGCAGAAGGTCGACTTGTCCTTGAGGCGATACGCGCCGACGGTGGTCGAGCGCACGTCGTCGCCGTCCTTGCGCGCGCGATCGAGCGTCGCCTCGACGCTCGTGACGGGGATCGACACGGCCCACAGGAACTTCGGATCTTTGTCGCTCGACGCCGGGTCGAGCGCGACCGCGAGATCGAACGAGCCGTTCAAGCTGACGAACTCGGCCTTCTCGCTGCTCATCGCCTCGTCGATGAGGCGACGGATCGGCTTCGAGAGCTTCACCAGCCGCTCGATCGAGGCGATGCTCTTCGACGGATCGTTCGCTCGCGCGAGCAGCACGACGTTGCGCGGCTCCGACACCGGCGAGAGATCCGGGGCCATCGGCGCCTGAGGGCCCCCGGGCTCGGCCAGCGTCGCGGCCGGCTTCGGTGCGTCGACGGGGGGCGGCGTTCCGCCGCAGGCCGCGAGCCACGTGAGAGCGAACGGGAACGAAGCGCAGGAGAACGAGCGGTATCGACGCATCGGCGCAAGCTATCAGCGGCTCGGGGCCGAGCGAAGCCCCGCCAACTCGGATCCTCCGTTCCGACGGCGTGACGCGCGCGGAGCCCGTGAGAGGGCGCGCCCGTCCTTGCGCGCGGCTCGGCCATTGCGTAAGGAGAGTCGATGGTGCCGAGGCTTCGTTCGAGCGTGAGGCACCACGAGAGTCGATGACGAAGGTCGCAGTCGAAGCCCCCGAGAGCCCCCCGCTCGCCGATGCGTCCGGGAGCGACGCCGCCCCCGCGCGGCCGGTGCGCCAGTGCAAGTGTGGCCACGGCATCGACCACACCTTGGTGTCGCCCTCCGGCGAATACACGTTCTGGGGGTGGTGCCTGATCCTCCTCGGGATCTCCGCGAAGCCGACTGCGATCCGGTTCCAGTGCCGGCGATGCGACCAGATCGTGTGGCGCACCACCGACCCGAAGATCATCGCCGAGACGCGGCTCTGGGGCTGAGGCGCCGCCGGTCGAGCCGCCGCACGAGGATGGGATGAGCGAGCGCGAGAACAAAGGAGCGAGCGACGAGGTCGTCGAGGTGAGCTTCGACGGGATCGTCGGGCCGTCGCACAACTTCGCGGGCTTGAGCCACGGCAACGTCGCGAGCACCGAGAACGACGGGTCGGTGTCGAACCCGCGCGGCGCCGCGCTCCAAGGCCTCGCGAAGATGCGCGCGGTGCGCGCGCTGGGGGCGACGGTCGCCGTGCTGCCGCCGCAGCTGAGGCCGAACGTGCCGACGCTCCGAGCCCTCGGCTTCTCGGGATCCGACGAGCTCATCCTCTCGCGCGTCGCGCAGAAGCACCCGCACCTGCTCCGGCTCGTGTCGAGCGCGTCATCCATGTGGGCTGCCAACGCGGCGACGGTGTCGCCGGCGGTCGACGCCCTCGACGGCCGCGTGCACCTCGTGCCGGCGAACCTCCGCACCATGTTCCACCGCGCGATCGAGGCCGACACGACGCGCGACGTGCTCCGGTCGATCTTCGGCGACCCGGCGCGCTTCGTCGTGCACGACCCGCTGCCGGGCGGGGAGCATTTCTCCGACGAAGGCGCCGCGAACCACACGCGGCTCTTCGCGCGCTCGGCCCATGGACAGCCGACCCGTGCGACGCACCTCTTCGCGTGGGGGCGCTCGACGTGGGGCAAGGTCGAAGGCGCGCCGAAGCGCTTCCCCGCGCGTCAGTCGCGGGAGGCGAGCGAGGCGGTGGCGCGCCTCTTGGCGCTCGACGAGCAGCGGGTGCTCTTCCCTCAGCAGCACCCCGACGGCATCGACCGCGGCGCGTTCCACACGGACGTGCTCGCCGTGGGCACCGCGGAGCTCTTGCTCCTGCACGAGCTCGCGTTCGTCGAGCACGAGCGCCTGCTCGAGACGCTCCGGGATCTCGTCGGCGAGTCGTTCCGCTACGTGGTCGCGAGCGAGGCCGAGCTGCCGGCGCTCGACGCGGTCGCGGCCTACCCCTTCAACTCGCAGGTCCTCGAGCTCCCGAACGGCGAGATGGCGATCGTCGCGCCCACCGAGAGCGAGGAGAACCCGCGCGCGAAGGCGTTCCTCGATCGCGTCGTCGCGAGCGACAACCGGGTGAAGAAGGTCGTCTACCTGGACGTGCGTCAGTCGATGAAGAACGGCGGAGGTCCGGCCTGTCTGCGGCAGCGGATCCCGCTGCGCCGCAGCGACCTCGCCGCGCTGTCGGCGCGCGTCGTGCTCGACGACGCGCTCGATGCGCAGCTCGTCGCGTGGGTCGAGAAGCACTACCGCGATCGCCTCACGCCCGACGACCTCGGCGATCCCGCGCTCCACCGCGAGTGCCTCTCCGCGCTCGACGACCTGAGCCGCATCCTCTTGCTCGGCTCGTTCTACGCTTTTCAGCGCTGAGCGACCTGTGCGATGCTCCGCGCCGTGAAACCGCGGGGCGTCGGGCTGTGGGCCGTCACGATTTCGTGCGTACTCCTCCTCTTGGGCTGCGGGTCGTCGATCCACTACGACTACGCGAAGGAGTACAACCCGCGTCAGCACGAGTACGTGATCGGCGCGAGCGACACGCTCCAGATCAACGTCTGGCAGAACAACGATCTGTCGACGCAGGCGCTCGTCCGACCGGACGGCACCATCACGATGCCGCTCATCGGTGACCTCGCCGTCGCGGGCAAGACGCCCTCCGAGGTGCGCGCGGAGATCACGAAGAAGCTCGCCCAGTTCGTGAAGGCGGAGGCGGCGATCGTGACGGTCGCGGTCAGCGGCGTCGCGAGCTACCGCTTCACCGTGACGGGTCAGGTGCAGAACCCGGGCACGTTCTCCTCGAACTACTACGTCACGGTCGCGGAGGCGGTCGCGATGGCGGGCGGGCCGACGCGCTTCGCGGACACGGGCGCCCTCGAGCTCATCCGCGTCGGCAGCGACGGCAAGACGCGACGCATCCCGATCAACTACGACGACGTGGCGAACCGAAAGCACCCCGAGGCGAACCTGACCTTGGTCGCGGGCGACACGGTCTTCTTGCCCTGACGCTCCATGGGGGGGTTCAAGGAGTGGGCGGCCTCGAAGCTCGGCGTCGCGCGCGTACAGTCACGGCGCAACCTCCCGCCGAGGATGCCCGGGCACCCGCTCGTCGGCACCTGGCCCGACGTGCTGCGCGACCCGCCGCGACACGCAGAGCGATGCGCGCGCGCGCTCGGCGACGTGTGCGATCTGGGGCTCACCGGATCGCGCATCGTGCTCCTGTCCCACCCCGATCACGTCGAGCGAATGCTCGTCACGGACAACAAGCTCTTCGAGAAGGACCGCGGAACGCGGTCGCTCTCGCGCGTGCTCGGCAGCGGGCTCTTGACGAGCGAGGGCGACTTCTGGCGCCGTCAGCGGCGCCTCGCGCAGCCTGCTTTCCATCGCGATCGCATCGCCGCGTACGGCGAGATCATGGTCGAGCGGGCCGAGCGCGCGGCCACGAAGCTCGTGCCTGGGACGCGCACGAACCTCCACCGCGAGCTGATGCGGCTCACGCTCGAGATCGTGGGCAAGGCGCTTTTCGACGCGGACGTCAGCGAGGAGGCGGGCGAGGTGGGCGAGGCGATGGAGGCGGTCGCCGCGCACTTCGAGAGGGCGATGCCGGGCGCCCCGACGATCCTCGAGCTCGTGCCGACCGAAGGTAACCGTCGCTATCGTCGCGCGCTCGAGGAGCTCGACCGTGTCATCGCGAGGGTGGTCGAGGAGCGGCGCGGACGGGACACCGGCGACCTCCTCAGCATGCTCATGGCGGCGCGCGACGAGGACGGCAGCGGGATGAGCCCGAAGCAGCTCCGAGACGAGGTGATGACGCTGTTTCTCGCAGGGCACGAGACGACCGCGCTCGCGCTCTCGTGGGCCTTCTACCTCCTCGCGCGGCACCCCGAGGTCGAGCGCGAGATCGTCGACGAGCTCGCGCGCGTGCTCGCCGGGCGCTCCCCCACCGTCGAGGATCTCCCCGCGCTCGAGCGCGTCGGAGCCGTGGTCGACGAAACGATGCGCCTCTACCCGCCCGCGTGGGCGGTCGGTCGTGAGGCGCTGACCGACTGGCGCGTCGGTGGCTTCGACGTGCCGAAGGGCACGCAGATTTGGGCGAGCCAATACGTGCTGCACCGCGATCCACGCTTCTTCGACGCGCCGGCGCGGTTCGTTCCCCAGCGGTGGACCGACGGGCTCGCGAAGCGCCTCCCGCGGTACGCGTACTTCCCCTTCGGCGGAGGACCGAGGCTCTGCATCGGCAGCGCCTTCGCGCTGATGGAGGCCAAGCTCTTGCTCGCGGTCCTCGCGCAGCGCCGCCATTTCGTGCTCGCTTCTGGTGCCGAAATACCGAGCGTCGCGGCCGTGACGCTGCGCCCTCGCGGCGGCGTGTGGGTCGACGTGGAGGCGCGCTAGATCTTCGCGAAGCCGGGCGCGAACGTGTCGGCGAGGCGCTCGGGCCGGACGATGCCGCGCTCCTTCATCCACGCGTCGGCGCGCTCGACCGCGCGCGCGCCCTCGGCGCCGCCGCGGAGCTCGCCTTGCCGCCGATCGAGGAGCGTCGCCCACAGCGCCATGTCGCTCTTGCGGTACGCCTCGGCCCCGGCACGCACCTCGGCGATGGCGCGATCGTCGCGGCCGCGCAGGTGGGCCACCGCTCCCAGGATCGTGCGCGCCCACCCCTCGGAGTTCGCGAGCTCCGCCTTGCGGATCGCCTTCGCGTCGTCCTCCGCGGTGTCGAGCAGACGTCGGCGATCCGGGCTCGTGATCGCGGCGGCCACGGCCGTGCGCGCGCGGAGGAAGCGAATGTCGTTTCGGATGGAGACCACGCGGAAGAGCAGGCTCCGCTCCGCCTCCTTCCAGCGCGACTCGATGCGACGATGTGCCCCGCGCGCGTCGCCCGAGTAGAGGTCGGTGTTCACCTCCGCGAGCAGCTCGTACCAGTGCTGGACGTGGAAGCCGCGCTGCGACCAGCCGGCCATGGCCACGCGGACGGTCTCGCGCGCGCCGGCGACGTCGTCCAGGCAGAGGTGACAGACGTGCCCGGCGAGCGTGCGCTTGCTGCCCGCGGCGAAGAGGTCACCGCGCTCCTCCGCGTGCCGGATCTGCTGTGGGCAGCGCTCGAGCAGCTCCCTGATTTCGCCCAGGTTGAAGAGCGCCCACAGACCGAAGATCTGCGCTGTCGCGATCTCGTGGGCGACGTTGGTGCAGCTCTCGCGGAAGAGCGCTTCGGCGCGCTCGGCGTGGTCGAGCCCCTTCCTCCAGCGACCGACGAAGATGTCGTCGAAGGCGCGCGCGCTCTCGACGGTGCCGATCACGAGCGGGTTGCCGACGCGCCTCGCGATGCCCTCGGCCGCGTCGACGAGGGTCCTCGTGCGGTCGCGCGTGCTCTCGCCGCCCGTCGACGAGTAGCACGCCTCCACCGCGAGGGCGCGGGCGAGGCGCACCGGCTCGCCCGCTTCGAGCGCGAGGAGCAGGAGCCTCGCCTGGAAGTCGGCGCCTTGGATCGGATCGACCATGCCGAGACCCGTCGAGACGGAGTACGCGACGTCGATGCGCTTCAGGAGCTCGGGATCGACCGACGACTCGCTGCGCTCCGTGTAGCTCAAGCCCTTGATGCGAACGAGCGCGCGGCGCGCGAGGAGCGACGCGAGCGCCTCGGCGGGGCTCGACGCCATGCGCATGCCGACGGCCGCCGTGACCTTGCGGAAGAGCTCGAGCCCCTCGTCGACGTGGCCGCTGCGGCACGCGTGCTCCGCGGCCAGGCGCTCCAGATCGAGCGCCACGCCGGGGGGGGCGGCCTTCGCGCCGTCGCGGTAGACCTTCGAGGCTTCGGCGCCTCGGCCCGCGTTCGCGAGCGCTCCGGCCAGATCGCGCGCCGTGCGCCAGCGCGTCGGATCGCCCGCGTCGGTGTGATCGAGCGCTTCTCGGTAGAGCGTCGCGGCGCGCTCGAACGCGAGCGCCGCGGCGGCGCGCTCGGCGGCTTGCCGCGCGTACTTCCGCGCGCGAGGTCGGTCGCCCGCGCCGGTGAAATGCTCCGCGAGGCTCTCGGGATCGGCGCGGCCGTCGGCCTCGAGCGCGAGGCCGAGCGCGCGGTGCACGTCCTTGCGGCGGTCGGCGCCCAGGCCCGCCGTGACCGCCTCGCGGATGCGGTCGTGGTACGGCTCGACGAAGTCGGTGAGGCGCACGCCGCGCGTCCGGACGAGGTGCTCGGCGCGCAGCAGCCCGAGCGTGGGCACCGACTCGGCGCTCTGCCCGGCGGCGCGCAGCGCGACGGCCTGCTCGACGGGACGGCCCGCCACCGCGACCACCTCGAGCAGCGCGCGCGCCTCGTCGCTCAGGCGGCGCACGCGCGCGCGCACGACCTGATCGAGCTTCACGAGCTCGGTCGGCGCTCCCTCTCCGTCGGGCGCGGGAGGGCGCTCGCTCCGACCCGCCTCGTCGTCGTGCTCGTAGGCGCGCGCGAGCTCGGCGAGGAAGAAAGGACTCCCCTCGGCCTCGCGCGCGAGCGCCGTCGCGATCCCGCCGAGCGTCGTGTCGTCGCCGATCGCGCGAGCGTGGTCGTGGAGGAGCTCGAGCGCGAGCCGCGCGCCGTCGGCCTCACCGAGCGGGCCGACCTCGATCTCGCGGAGATCGAGCGCGCCCGCCTCCGCCGCGCCGCGCAGCGCGCTCCCCGCGGTGACGAGCTCCCGCAGGAACGGGCTCGACGCCGCCTCGTCCGAGCGGAAGCTGCAGAGCAAGAGCAGGGGCGGAGGGCTCGGCGGGCGGAGGAGATCCGAGAGCAGCGCCGCGCTGTCCGCGTCGCCCCACTGCAGATCGTCGATCGACAGGACGAGGAGCCGATCCCTCGCGAGCCGTGTGAGGAGCTCGCGAAGCGCCGCGAAGCCTCGGCGTCGGAGCTCCTGCACGTCGGGGATCTCGTCTTTGCCGCGCGTCGCGATCGCGACCGCTGGGACGTCGAGCAGCACCGGGAAGAGGCGCGCGAGCGTGTGGATGTTTGGAGGCAAGAGCGCGCTCAGCGCCTCCGGTGGCTCCTGCAACAAGAGCCGACTCAGGGCGTCCATCAGCGCGTCGAGCGCCTTGTAGGGCACGCTCTCGCGCTCGTAGCACCGCCCGCGGAGGACGATCGCGGCGTGGTCTTGTCGGAGCTCGTCGAGGAAGCGCTTCACGAGGGCGCTCTTGCCCATGCCGCTGATCCCGTGCACCGTCGCCGTGATGGCGCGGCCCTCTCGCACGCGTCGCGCGCACTCGCGGAGCGCGTCCATGTGCCGCTCGCGTCCCACGAACGGCGCCGATCGACCCCTCGCTCGGCCGCGGATCTCGGGGATGCGCCGGTCGGTGTCGAGGCGACGCAGGACGTCGGCGGGGCGAGGCCGCTCGTTCGGCGCGCGTCGCAGCAGATCGAAGGCGAGCTCGTCGAGGTCCGGGTCGACGCCCGCGACCATCGTCGAGGGGCGCGGGCAGTCGGCGAGCTGCTTGGCCGCGAGCACGTCGTACACCGACCCGTCGAACGGGACGCGACCCGTGAGCGCCTCGAAGATCATGACGCCGACGGCGTAGAGATCGCTCGCCGCGGTGGGGTGTCCGTAGGCCTGCTCCGGCGCCATGTACGCGGGCGTCCCCTGCACGGACTGCGCCTCGGCCCCGTCGCTCGCCTGCGTGGCGAGGCCGAAGTCGAGGATGACGACGCGCCCGTGCGGTCCCACCATCACGTTCGAGGGCTTCACGTCGCGGTGTTGGACGCCGGAGGCGTGCAGCGCCTCGAGGCCGAGCGCGAGCTGCCGCAGGGCGGGGCGCAGGAGCGCGCCGCTCGACAGCGGGCTCGAGCGGTGCGCGGACGGATCGAGCCACGCGAGCGTCTTCTCCGAGTAGGGGAGCGCCGCGCCCGTCGCTCGCGCGAGCGACGCGACCGCGGGCCGTGAGCCCCACGTGGCGGTGGCGGCGACGGGTGACATCACCACGAGCCGTCGCGTGAGATCGAGCCCCGCCACCGTCGCCTGCGAGGGATCGTGGATCCGCGGTCCGGGGGGCAGCTTGGAGAGCAGCCGATCACTGCGCGAGGCTCCCTCCTCCCCGCCGCTCGCGCCGCTCGGCGAAGGGACGCTCGACAGCGCGCGCGCCCTGTTCCGCGTGGACGACGCTCCGCCCGGGCCGAGCGCCGCGCCCCCGGAGACGTGGGTGAGGAAGTCGACGCCGTCCACGAGCTCCATCGTGAAGAACCAGAAGTCTCCGGACGAGACGAGCTCGTGGTAGCCGACGAGGTTCGGGTGCGCGAGATCGGCGAGCGCGCGGAACTCCCGCTTCAGCCGGAAGATGCTCGACGTGTCGAAGTGCGAGAGGATCTTGAGCGCGACGGTCGCGGCGCGGTCGCGGTCGTAGGCCTCGTACACGACGCCCATGCCGCCTTCGCCGACGCGCCTGCGGATCTCGAAGCGCGCTGTCCCACCGAACTCGTGTTCTGCCTGTGTCACTGTGTCGAACGCCGGCCTCGAGCTCGGGTTCTCCCCCTTACCACGGCCGGCGAGCGTAGCCGGAAGCTGACGTGGAAGTCAGCCCGAGCGAGCGCCGCTCGGCCGAAGGCGCGATTTCGGTGATCGAGCCGCCCCCTCTCTCTCTCGATGTTCGCTATCGTTGCCCCCGTCGCGCGGCGTGCGTCGACGAGGCGTGGAACGGGGCGCCGGGCGCACCGCGCTCGGGGTGAGGGAATACACATGAACGGGAAACTCTCGCGCAAGCCGTGGCAGCTCGGAGAGCGCTACGGCGTGGTCGTCATCGGCTCGGGCTACGGCGGATCGATCACGGCCGCGCGCCTCGCGGAGCAGGGATTCGATGTGTGCGTCCTCGAGCGAGGCAAGGAGTGGCAGCCGGGGAGCTTCCCGGTCGATCTGGAGGACGTCCTCGCCGCGGTCCGGTCCGAGGCCAATCCCACAGGTCTCTACGACTACCAAGCAGGGCACGACCTCGACGTGTTCAGCGGCAACGGTCTCGGTGGCACCTCGCTCATCAACGCGAACGTCGCCATCGAGCCCACGCTCTCGGTGTTTCGCGGTCCGCGCTGGCCTCGGGAGATCCGGGAGGAGGCCGAGAGCGGCGCGCTCTTCGACTACTACGCACGCGCGCGAAAGACGCTCCTCGTCGAGCGGGCGCGCGGGCGCGTGGGCGATTCGACCCTCCCGAAGAAGACCCTCGCGCACGAGAAGAGCGCCGGCGGCAAGCGCTTCTCCCTCGTCGACATCACCGTCAATCACGACGTGAACGGGACCAACGCGCACGGCGTCGAGGTGAAGGCGTGCACGTTCTGCGGCGACTGCGTCAGCGGCTGCAACGTAGGCGCGAAGGGGACGCTCGCCACCAATTACCTCCCGATCGCGAAGACGCACGGCGCGGCGATCTTCACGCAGGTGGAGGCCCGCTTCGTCGTCGAGGCCCCGACGGGTGGGTATTACGTGTTCGTTCGCTACGTGCCCGAAGGCGGCGGCGCGCCGGTCGACACGCAAGTCCACGCCAGCGTCGTCGTCGTCTCGGCAGGGGCGCTCGGCTCGACGGCCCTCCTCCTCCGCTCGGCCGAGCGGGGCTTGTCCTTGTCGCCCTATCTCGGGCACGGCTTCAGCTCGAACGGCGATCAGCTCGGAATCGGCTACAACAACGACGAACCGATCGACTCCTTCGCCGACGTCGAGATCGCGGGACAGCCGCTTCCCTATGCGGTCGGTCCGACGATCACGAGCGTGATCGACTATCGCGACGACCCCGCCAAGGACTACATCGTGGAAGAGGGAGCGTGGCCGCGTCCGCTCGTCGACGCGCTCCGACGCTTCGCGTGGGACGTGGCCCTCGCGGACGGCGTCGACACCGACTCCGGCGTGGCCGACAAGGCGCGCGAGCTCGCTCGCATGCTGAAGGACCAGGTCGTGCGCGCGCGCGACGGCGCCCTCAATCACTCGCAGGTGTACCTCGGTATGGGGCACGACGACTCGGACGGTCGCGTCGTCCTCGATCCCGACGGCAAGCCGCGCGTCATCTGGGGCGCCGCGGGCGACAAGAAGGTGTTCGCTCAGCTCTCCGACGAGATCCGCGGGCTCGTCACGGCGCTCGGCGGCACCTACGTCGAGAACCCGCGCTGGAACAAGGCGCTCGGGCACAACCCCGTGACGGTCCACCCGCTCGGTGGGTGCGGGATGGGCGACGCCGCGGACGTCGGCGTGGTCGACCACACGGGGCGCGCCTTCCGCGCCGACGGCTCGCTCCACGCGGGGCTCTACGTCGCGGACGGCGCCGTCGTGCCGGCGTCGGTCGGCGTGAATCCGTTCCTGACGATATCGGCGCTCGCGGAGCGGACGGCGGACCACATCGGGAAGGCTCAATCCAAGGCGGCGCCGGCGGCTGGGATCGCGAGCGTCCCGAAGATCGCCGAGCCCCCGCCCGGGATCGAGTTCACCGAGAAGATGCGCGGTTTCGTCACGCGCGCGGTGACCGACGCGACCGCGGCCCATCTCCCGCGGTACGGCGACGCCGAGCGCGTCGCGAAGGTCGAGGAGAGCCCGCTCGAGTTCCGATTGACCATCATGGCGGACGATCTCGATCGCTTCATCCAGTCGAAAGAGCACCTCGCGCGCTGCGATGGATACGTCGACTCGAAGCTCTTCGGCAAGAAGCGCCTCGTCGAGCAGGGCACGTTCAACCTGTTCGTCGAGGACGAGGCCGCGCACACCAAGCGAATGATCTACCGTCTCCAGTTCACCGGCGAAGACGGAAATCCCTATTTGCTCGACGGCTTCAAGGAGATCCGAGACGACCCCGGCTTCGACGTCTGGAAAGACACGACGACGCTCTTCACGAGCATCCGCGCGGGCCGCACCCCGGCCGATCCCATCGTCGCGCAAGGGATCATCCACGTGCTGCTCGGCGACTTCTTGCAGCAGCTGACGACGTTCCGAATCCGCAACTCGCCCGGCCCGGTGGAGGGCGCCGCGCTGATGGGTCGCTTCGGCCGCTTCTTCTTCGGCGATCTCTGGGACACGTACATCCTGCACCACGTCCCGGGCGTGAAATGACGGGAGCCGGCAGAGAGGGCGGGCACGCGCCTCGCCTCGGCCACGTCAAGCAGACGAACCTCGACGTCGTGAACTGCGCCGCGCTCGTCCTCGTGGGCGTCGCCGGGATCGTCCTGCTCTTTCGCGCGGGCGATCTCTCGCTCCTGCATTGGCCGTTCGTCCTCTACGTCGTCGCCGTGACGCTCGGCGCGCTGTGGTTCGGCGCGTTCGAGCTGTCGCGGCGACGGCTGCTCTTCCTCGTCTTCGTCGCCGCCTCGGGCGGCCTCTTGACCCAGGTCGTCGGCTCGGACATCGAGGGGGTCTGGACCTACGCGGGCCCGCGCGGGGACTACTCCTTCGTCGCCGCGATGTTCGCCTACGCGGCGACGTTCGCCTACGGGCTCACCGCGCTCGTCATCGGCCCGTGGGTGCGAAGGCACGTGCGCGAGCGGCGGCGCTGGCCGAACGTCCTCGTCGTCGTCGCCCTGTTCGCGGTGCTCGTGATCGGCTCGGAGCCCTATCGCCCGCACGCGGAGCCCGCGTTCTTCCTCTACTACGGCGCGCTCGGCGCCTTCGGCGCGTACGTCTCGCTGCTCATGGATCTGGGCACGCTGTTGACGCTCGTCGGCGTCGGCGTCGCCGTCGGCATCGCGAGCGAGACGCTCGGCGCCTCGAGCGGGGTCTGGACGTTCACGGGCGCGCGCGGGTGGCAGCCGCCCGCGTACCTCGTCTTCGGCTCGTGGCCGCTCGAGATCCTCTTTCACTACGGCGCATCCGGCCTCCTCGCGCGGGAACGCCTCGTCGCTCGACCGCGCTACTTCCGGGAGGAGCGGCTCTTCGAGCCCCAGCGCGAGCACCCGATGTGGACCGACGGGATCGTGCAGAAGGTCGTGAGCGTCCGCGATCCTGACAAGCGAAGAGCGCTCGACGAGGTGCTCGCCAAGACCGGATTTCTCGACGTGCTCGCGCGCCGCGCCAGCGAGGCGAAGAAGACCGCGGCCGAGCTCAAGATCGTCATCAAGCCGAACCTCATGTTCATGTACTCGGAGGAGGACCGATCGACGTTCACCGATCCCGAGCTCGTCGAGCACCTCGTCGATCGCATCTGGGAGGCGGGGTATCGCGACATCACCGTCGTCGAGGCGCAATCGGCTTATGGCAATTTCTTCCTCGACCGCGAGGTCGCGAACGTGGCGAAGGTGGCCGGCTACCGGCCGAACGAGCGATATCGGATCGTCGACCTGACGCTCGAGAAGGTGCCGCATCGCTTCACCGGCCCGCTCGGCGAGCACGTCGTCGGTCCGACCTGGCGGGACGCGGACGTCCGCATCTCGTTCGCGAAGAACAAGACGCACACATGGGCTTGGTACACGCTCACGTTGAAGAACATCTACGGAGCGCTGGCCGAGCAGAACAAGATTCACGAATATCACTACAAGCGAGAGCTGTATTATCCGACCATCGACATGCTCGTGAGCTTCCCCGTCCACTTCGGGCTGATCGACGCGTCGCTCTCGGCCGACGGGCCCTTCGGCATCTTCGCGGACAAGGAGCCGAACCCCACCGAGACGATCCTCGGCGGCGAGAGCCTCCTCGCCGTCGACTGGGTCGGGGCGGAGAAGATGGGGCTCGACCCGATGGTGAGCCGCTACATGCAGGTGGCGGTGCAGGCCTTCGGCAAGCCGAAGATCGCCCTCGAGGGCGACGGCGCGAAATACGATCCTTGGTGCAACGTCCCCAAGGAGCTCATCGATTTCTGGGACGCCGCGGAGGAGAGCTACGGCTTCACCAACTCCGTCTTCTCCGTCCTCAATCACGATTACATGAGCCCCGCGTTTCGGCGTAAGCCGATGACGCGCCTCATCGGAGCGCTCTCGCGGGTGTTCTCGCCGCTCGGCGGGCTCATCTACAAGGAGCACAGCCCGGTGGGGCCGGAGGGGGTCTTGACCCGACGACGGGCGGCGCGAGCGAAGGACGGCTCCGAGCCCACACGAAGCCCATCAGGAGAGGGAGGGGAGCCTTGAGCGCGACGCAGGGGACCGGCGATTCGACGCCGGACATCGAGACGCAGGTGAAGGCGGAGAGGCTCCTCAAGCTGCTCTTGGGGACGCTGATCTTCTGGGACTTCGGGCTCGGGATCTACGCGGTGTTCTTCGCGAAGCATTTCGAGGCGTGGGTGGAGTTCGCGCCGCAATACGAGCCCCTCTTCATCCGCGGCGTCGGCATGTATTGGCTCTTCGCGGCGTGGTTCCAGTTTCTCGGCTCGCGCAACCCGCGCAAATACCTCGTCGCGGTGCAGCTCTCGATCGTCTTCAGGACGTCGGCGATCTTCATCGACTCGGCGGAGATCTACCTCCTCCAGCGGCCGTTCTACTTCTTCCACTACATGCTCGCGTTCTTCGTGCTCATGAACTTCCTCATCGCGACTTCGGCGGCGACGCTGCTCAAGCGAATGGGGCTCCGATGGATCGATTGGTCGCCCACGTGACGGCGGGCGAGGAGGGCGTCGGCTCATGTTGGTGGTGATCTCCGACTTGCACTTCGTGGACGGGACGGCGGGGGCGCACAACGTCGTCTGCGACGCGTTCCTCGGGTGGATGGACGACGTCCTGTCGATCGCCGAGGCGAAGAAGGCGAAGAGCCTCGATTTCCTCTTCCTCGGCGACATCTTCGATCTCATTCGCACCGAGAAGTGGTTCGAGGTGCCCGTCGAGGCCCGGCCGTGGGGAGACGCGGCCATCAACGACGATCCGACCAAGCTCGCCGAGGCGTGTCGCGAAAAGGCGCTCGAGATCCTCGAGGCGATCGCGTCGCAGGTGGCGGCGCACCTCGAGGTGCTCACCGGACGTCATCCCGCGTGCGCGCCGCGGATCGCTTCGCTCGAGGCGGCGATGGGGCGAAGGGTCCGGCGGCTCTATCTACCGGGGAATCACGATCGTCTCTATTCGGTCGACGAGCGCATTCGAGCGCGGACGAAGGAGCTCCTCGACCTCTGGGACGGCCCGGTGCCCGAGCTCTCCGAGCACCTCTACCAAGGCCTCGACCACGGCCTCATCGCGCGTCACGGCCACGAGTTCGACGTCTGGAACTTCGAGGGCTACGTGCGCGATCAAGAGGCGTACGTCTTCGACGCGCGCGCCTACCAGAAGTGTCCCATCGGCGATCCGATCACGACCGAGCTCGTCGTGAAGCTGCCGAGGCGCGTCCGTGAGCTCCTGAAGGGGCGGGTCCGGCCCGAGGTCGCCGAGGGCGTCTACGCGCACCTGCAGAACATCGAGAACGTCAGGCCCGTCACGGCGGCGATCCCTTGGATTTGGCACGAGGCCGGCGCGCTCGGCGAGCTCGATCTCGCGCCCGGGACGGACGACGAGTGGCAGGACGACGAGCGCGAGCACGTCATCGACGCGGTGAGCGAGGCGGCGGCCACCGTGGGACGCGAGTTCATGTCGCTCCCGTTCGTCGAGCGCTGGGTCAAGGAGCGCGACAAGTGGGGCTGGGACGAGGCCGACGAGCTGCAGGCGCTGTCCGGCCTCCTGAAGCTCGGCGTGGGGATGCGGGAGCTCTCGGGGCTCATGAAGACGTACGACGGCTTCAGGCGCTTCGCGGGCAAGCACACCGATCCGCAGCGAGAGGGCGCCTTCGGGGAGCCTGGGCTCGCGACGACGGAGTACCACTACGTCGTCTACGGCCACACGCACGAGTACGAGCAGGCGGCGCTCCGCGTGGTCGAGGGACACGAGAAGATCTACGTGAACAGCGGGACGTGGCGACCGCGCTTCTTCCTCGCCGACAACCGTGAAGACTTCGTCGAGTGGAAGGAGATGACGTACCTCGTCTTCTTCACGCCGGAGGAGGATCTCGGCGGCTACGAGGGTCACTACAAAGGGCACTCGATGCTCACCTGGACCGGGAGCATGGTGAAGCGGCGACGCCCGCGGCCGGGCGCTGCGACGTAGTCCGCCGCCGCGCCCGTGGCCGCGCCGATCACTCGACGGTGACGGTCTTGGCGAGGTTGCGCGGCTGGTCGACGTCGGTGCCCTTGAAGTCGGCGACGTAATACGCGAGCAGCTGAAGCGGGACCGACGTGACGAACGGCGTGAGCGCGGCGTCGACCTTGGGGACGTAGACCACGTGATCGGCGATGCCGCCGATCTCGCCGTTGCCGCGGGAGGCGATCGCGTAGATGCGCCCCTCGCGGGCCTTCGCCTCCTGCACGTTCGAGGCGATCTTCTCGTAGGAGCGATCGTCGGGCGTGACGGCGATGATGGGCATCTCGGCGTCGATGAGCGCGATGGGGCCGTGCTTCATCTCTCCGGCGGCGTAGCCCTCCGCGTGGATGTAGGAGATCTCCTTGAGCTTCAGCGCGCCCTCGAGCGCGATGGGGTAGCTCGGCCCGCGCCCGAGGAAGAGCGCGCTCTTCGAGGACGCGATCCCGCGGGCGAGGTCGCGGATCGAATCGTCGAGGGCGAGCACGCCGCGCATCTGATGCGGGATCTCCACCAAGCCCTGGAGGATCTCGGACGCGCGGTCCTTCGTCAGCACGTCGCGGCGACGACCGAGGTAGACCGAGAGCAGCACCATCGCCGCGAGCTGGGTCGTGAAGCACTTGGTGGACGCGACGCCGATCTCGGGGCCCGCGTGCGTATAGAAGGCGCCGTTCGACGCGCGGGGGATCGCCGAGTCGATGACGTTCGCGATCGCGAGGACGCGCGCGCCGTGCTCGCGGGCCACCTTGAGGGCGGTGAGCGTGTCGAGCGTCTCGCCCGACTGCGAGACGGCGATGACG
>CAYYKK010000023.1:0-40758 GCA_964467935.1 uncultured Polyangiaceae bacterium | reverse complement strand
GAGGCGGTCCTCGACGCTCACGGCGGCGGGAGGGGCGGCAGGCGCGGCGGGCGCAGCCGCCACCGCGCCAGGCTGCCCCATACCAGGCTGCCCCATACCAGGTTGCTGTTGCATCCCTGCTGCAAATTGAGGCATCCCTTGCATCGCCTGCTGGCCCTGCATCATGCCCGCCATGCCGACGCCGATGGCCATCTGCGCGCCGAGCCCCGCGACGTTGGTGCCGCCGCCGCCCTTGGCCATGCCCTCGCCCGCGCCCATCATCGCCTGCCCTGCGGCGTAGTTGGAGTAGTTGCCGGCGAGCTGCTGCACGTAGCGCGCGTCCTGCTGGAACTTCTGGTCGAGCTCGAACTGCTTCGCCTTCGCCGTGTCCGACGCGATGCTGATGTTGCGGCGCGCCTCGGCGCGGACCTTGTTCGCCTCGCGCAGGAGCTTCTCGTCCTCGGCGGCGAAGTTCACGTTGAAGTCCCCGATCTGGAGGATCTTCACGCCGATGTCCGCGAGGTCGGGCGCGCTCTGCACCATGCGCCCCGCGAGCTCCGCGGTCATGCCGCCGAGGTTCAGGAGCGAGCGCCCCGTCTGCGCGCACATCTGCCCGATGACGGTCTTCGCGCTCATGAAGAAGAGCCGCTTCACCCAGTCGAGGATGACGTCGTTGTCCTGCGGGCCGGCGGCCTGCCCGTGGTAGCCGACGACGAAGCGCACCGGATCGGTGATGACGCAGCTGAACTCGCCGTACATGCGCGGCGTGACGAACTCGAAGAGGATCGGATCCTCCATCGACTCGAGCTTGCCGCCGAACGGGATGCTGCGGAGCGGCTGCGTCTTGACGAAGTAGATCTCGGAGATGAACACGTCGCCGCCCGTGAACTTGTTCACGAGGTTGTTCAAGAACGGGATGTTCTGCGTCTGCATCGTGTGGCGCCCCGCGGGCAGCCAGCCCTGATAGACGCCGTCCTTGAAGAAGAGCGCGCACTCGTCGCTGTCGACCGTGAGCTGGGACCAGAAGGGGAAATTCTGATCGGGGTGCTTGTAGACGATGAGGTGCTTCAGGTTGTCCGGGCGCGCGATCATCATCTCGCGCACTCCACCCTTCACGAAGTCGACGATCCCCATCTCTCTCGCTCCTTGGTCCCCGCGCTCCGTCGGGAGCGGCAGTTGCCCCGCGCAGGGCTCGGGGAGAATAATGCCCACCCTTGGGCTCGGCAACGACTCTCCCGGGCTTCGTGGTATGAAAGGACCCGTCGCGCCAACGCGCGCGCGCTTCCGCGGCGCCATCTCGGCCGCCGCACGTCGGTGAATCATCCATGCTCGGACCGCTCGATCCCGCCACGTTGTCGACGCCTGCACAGAAGATGCTGCAGGCGCCCCCGAAGATGCAGGAGATGGCCGCCAAGGGCATCGCGCCCGGCATCCGCCCCGGCGAGCTCGTCGTGCTGCTCGTCGCGTTCTCGTCGAGCGAGAACGAAGCGGTCAAGGCGGCCGCGGAGAAGACGCTCGGCGCGCTGCCCGAGCCGGTCTTGACGGGCGCGCTCGGCGCCCCGCTCCATCCGCTCGCGATCGACGCCATCGCGCTCCGCTACCACGAGCGCATCGACGTCCTCGAGCGCCTGCTCGCGATGCCGTCGATCGACATCGACACCGTGCTCTCCCTCGCGCGCGTCGCGAGCGAGCGCGCCGCAGAGCTCCTCGCGACCAACGAAGAGCGCCTCCTCTCGAACCCCAAGATCATCGAGCTGCTCTACCTCAACAAGAACACGCGCATGTCGACCGCCGATCGCATGATCGAGCTCGCCGTGCGCAACAACGTCGAGGTCGCGATTCCGGCGTGGCGCGAGGCGGCCGCCGCCATCGCGAACGAGCTCATCCTCGACGCCAGCGACGAGCCCTCCCCCGACGATCTCCTCTTCAAGGAGACGCTCGCGATCGGCGACGCGCTCCGAGCGCAGGGCTCGGACGACGACACGCACGAAGAGCTCGAGGACGGGCAGGAGGTCCTCAAGGACAAGTTCATGCCGCTGATGCAGCGCATCGCGACCATGACCAACAGCCAGAAGGTCCGCACCGCGATGGTCGGCTCGCGCGAGGAGATCATGCTGCTCGTCCGCGACGCGAACCGCGTCGTCGCGATGGCCGCCGCGAAGTCGCCGCAGCTGAGCGAGGCCGACGCAGACAAGATCGCCGCGAACCGCAGCGTCGGCGCCGACGTGCTCGGCATCATCGGTCACAACCCCGAGTTCACGAAGCGCTACACGGTCAAGAAGGCGCTCGTCGAGAACCCGAAGACGCCCGTCACCGTCGCCATGCAGATGATCAAGCACCTGCGCGAGTCCGACCTCAAGCTGCTCGAGAAGAACAAGAACGTGAGCGGTCCGGTGCGCGACGGCATCCGACACCACCTGTCGCGCAGGAAGAACTAGTCGAGCGCCTGCGCATGAGCGACCTCGTCAGGTTCGGTGTGGCGATGGATCGGGCGCTGCTCGCGGAGTTCGACCTCCGCATCGCGCAGAAGGGCTACGAGAACCGCTCGGAGGCGCTGCGCGATCTGGTCCGCGCCGATCTCACGAAGGCCGCGTGGGAAGGAGGCGCCTCGGTCGCGGGCAGCCTCACGCTCGTCTACTCCACGAAGCAGGCCGACCACGTGACGCGTCTGCTCCTCGAGGCGCCCCGGGCCCCCGAGGACGGCGAAGGCGTGAGGGGCGCGGAGAGCCCGATCGTCTCGACGACGCGCACGCCGCTCGACGCGTCGAGGACGCTCGAGGTCGTCGTGCTGCGCGGACCCGCGTCGCGCCTGACGGAGCTCGCCGGCCGGATCGGCGGAGCGCGCGGGGTGCTCTCGACGGAGCTCTCCATCGCGTGCGCGCTCCAAGATGGCCGGCACGAGGAGGCGCCGCGCGGAGGACCTCCGCGTTGAGCGCTCTTCGCTTGCGGGCTCGGCGGCTTCACGCAAACCTGGCCGCATCATGATCCCGCGCCCGCCCGCTCGCTCGAACCTCGCCCCCTCGATCCTCCGTAGCCCGATCCTCGGCGGGTCGATCCTCGCCGGCGCGATGCTCGTCGCGTGCGGCGGATCGCCCGAGAACGTCGCGACCGAGGCGAGCCCCGCGCCGCCGGCGGGTGACACGAGCCGCCTCGTCGAGACGTACCGCGCGTGGGACTTCTCCTCCTGCGAGAGCGCCGAGAAGTGCGCGGAGAGCTTCCGCGAGCGCGCCGGCCAGCCGCCGTCGAAGAACCCGAAGCGGGCCATGAAGAACCCCGATCCGACGTGGATCCCGGAATGGGACAGCTTGCCCGCCGGTGACGATGGCACCCGCTACGTCTACGAGGCGCTCGCCCTCGCCGCGAACAACCGCTCCTGGGCCAAGCGCTGCGACGAGGCGTATGCGGAGTACGCGAAGGGCCTCGACGTCCGCATGCGCGAGGTCGACGACGTGGTCTCGAAGGAGTCGCGCGATCCGAACCCCTACGATCGGCTGTCCGCGCTGCTCGCCCTCAAGCCGAAGAGCGATCCCGAGAGCCCGAGCGAGTTCACGACGGGGAGCGACCCGGCGCGCTTCGAAGCCGAGAGCGCGATCTTCGACGCGTTCGAGGCGACCAACCGCACGTTCCTCTACCTGGTCGGCCACTACGCGCCGAGCGACGCGGTGCAGGCGGTGATGCACAAGCGCGAGCCGCGCGCCTACGAGCACGACGCCTTCTGCCTCGACGCGTCGCGCGGTCTCTCGAGCGCGATCCCGAAGCTCCCGACGCTCGCGCCTTCGGCGGACGAGGTCCGCGCGATGGTGAGGCCGGCGATCGCCCCGGAGCGGGTGCGCGAGATCGAGAAGCGACGCGCCGAGCTCGCCGACCTCACGCGCGCGAAGTTCAAGAAGGCCGACGTCGACAGCCCGAGCCTCCCGCCCGGCGTCCGCGAGATGAGCCAAGGTCGGGTGCAGCGCTTCGAGCGCAACGGCAAGGGCGCGACCGTCGTGCTCCTGCTCCTCTCGGAGAAGACGGACGCCTCGGGCAAGGCGCAGAAGATCGACGAGACCATCACCGCCGACTTCGCGGACTGGCCCTCGGGGCTCGTGCTCGACGTCGGCGACGCGCTCTCGTTCTACGGCATCGAGCAGAAGCAGAAGGACACGATCATCAAGAGCTCGCCCACGCTCGAGCACCTCTCGAGGGAGACCTCGGTCCTCGCCAAGCACCTCTCGAAGGCGACGACGAAGGCGAAGACGTTCGTCTACTTCGCCCGCTAGGGCGAAGGTGTGCGCGTCACTGCTCGTCGGACGAGAGGCCGGCCTCGGCGACGCGGACCTTCGTCTTCGGGGGGCTGACGATGAACGTCACGAGCCGCTCCTTCGCCTCGAACTCCTGACGGTAGGTCTCCGCGGAGCGCTTGTACTTGAACGGTCCGATGCGGACGCGGTGCCAGAGCCCGCGCCCCTTCACGTACGAGGGCTCGACGTAGGCCTTGTGGCCGCGGCGACGAAGCGCGGCGGCGAACGCCTCCGCGTCGGCGGCCTCGGTGAACGAGCTGACCTGGAGCTGGAAGCCGCCCGGCCCGCCCGCCTCGACCTCGGAGCCCGTGTCGCGCGACACCTGCCGCGCCATCGTCGAGAGGACGTCCTGAGGGCTCGCGACCGTCTCCTTGCCGGCGGCGGCGAGGATCTCCTGCGCGGGCAAGGGGATGACCGGCAGCCGATCTCCGGCGGGCGGCGGCGCGGTCGGGTGGCCCGGCGGGAGCTTGAAGTCCGCGTCTTCGGGCGCGGCCTTCGTCGCGCGGACGGCCTCGAGCGCGGTCGTCGGCTTCTGTCCGTCGGAGAGCAGCCGCGGGAACGTGACGTCGAGGCCGACCGAGTCGGCGGTCGCGGGGGACGACTTCGACTTCGCGACGAGCGCCCCGAGCGGGTCTTGTGCAGCGGAGTCGTGTTTGCCTGGCGACTTCAAGAGCAAGACGGATGCGAAAATGACGCACGCGCCTCCGAGCGAGGCGAGGACGAGCGCCCCGAGGCGCGAGGAGCGCGGCGCGGCGTCCATCTCCTGCAGCTCGTCGAGGTTGCGCATCCCTCCGCCTTCCATGCCCTGGTTCTTCATGTCGCGTTGGTCTCCCGAAGGGGGGCCCGCGGTGGGGCGAGGCGTGGAGGCTCGCGTCCGCGGGGCCGAAGCCCATGACCTCCGTTAACCCCATCGGCGCCCAACGACCAAGAAAACGACCACAGTATCCTACATGGTCTCCTCAGCGATCGAGCAGGGCGTGGAGCTGGCGCGCTTTCCAGCGCGTCTCCTCGAGCTCACGCGCGGGCGACGAGTCGACCACGACGCCGCCGCCCACGAGGTACTCGCCCTGCCCCGCGTCGACGTCGAGCACGGCCGTGCGGATGGCCATCGCGAGGGTCATCGATCCGTCGTGCGCCACGAAGCCGAGCGCGCCGGTGTAGAGCCCTCGTCGGGCCGCCTCGAGCTCGCGGATCACCTCCATGGCGCGGATCTTCGGCGCGCCGGTGACGCTTCCGCTCGGGAGCGTCGCGGCGAGGACCTCCTCGCGTGTCGCGGTGGGCCGGACGAGCCCGCGGATCGTCGCGACCCGGTGGTGGATCGTTCGGTGGGTGACGACCCGCGGCTCGGCGACGACGCGCACGCTCCCTGCGACGCACACGCGATGCAGATCGTTGCGCTCGACGTCGACGATCATCGCGAGCTCGGCGCGCTCCTTCGGGTCGGCGTCGAGCGCGCGCGCTTGGCGATCGTCGTCGACGGCGTCGGCGCCACGCGGCCGCGTCCCTTTGATGGGCTCGGTCACGAGCGCGCGGAACCCGCGGCGCGCGTCGTCGGCATCGGCTCGGAGGCAGAGCTCGGGGGACGTCGAGAGCAACGTGCCCGACGGGGTCGAGAGGAGAGCGCCGAACGCGGAGGGCGCCGCGCGCGCGAACCGCTCGAAGAGAGAGACGAGCGCGGGTGCGTCGGGCGCGCCTCCGCGGACGCGGAGACCGATCCGCCGCGCGAGGTTCACCTGGTAGAGATCGCCCGCGCGGATGAGCTCGAGCGCTCGCTCGACGCGCGCGAGGTGCGCCGACGGCGGCTCGTCGTCGACGACCTCCACGTTCGGCGGTGGAGCCACGGCCGACGGAGGCCCTTCGAGCGCGCGGGCGAGGTCCCTCACTGCGGCCCTGGATCGCCCGGCGACGAGCACCGTCCCGTCCTCGTGATCGACGCGCGCGACCGCGGGGTAGCGGAGCCACGTCGTGCGGGCGAGGGGCGGCAGCGCGCGGTCTTCGGGCGGCGACCACGCGGGCCGCTCGATCGCGCGCAGCGCTTCGTACGGCACGAAGCCGATGTGCTCCGGGAACGCGGCCAGCGTCGCCGGCGCGCGATCGTCGCCGGGCGCCCCAGCGAGCGGATCGAGCGTCGATATCTCGGCGTCGGGATCGCACGCGACGAAGGAGCAGCGCGCCTCGGCGCGAGGTCCCCGACCGAGGAGGAGCGCGAGGTGCGGCCGGTCCGACAGCTTGCGCGCGAGGAGCACCGGGTCGGGTGGGGCGTCGACGACGCGCGCGAACATCATCGGAGGCATATCGCGGCGGCCTCGGCGTGGCGAGCGACGAACGTGTTGCAGCGCTTCGGGCGCGGGGAGTAAGGAGGAGCGATGCTGAGCGCTCGCACGTGGCTCTCGCTCGCGGTGCTCGTCGGCATGACTGGCGCCTGCAAGAAGGGTCTTCAGGTCGATGTCGAGGTCTCGACGGGCCAAGAGCACGGCTCGCTGTCGCTCGATCCGAAGATCACCCGCGTCGATCTCGTCGGAAAGACCGTGGACGGCAAGACGACCGTGAAGGCGTCGGCCGCGCCGGGTGGGTCGTTCGATTTGGGCGAGGTCTCCGACGGCGTCCCCTTCGTCTTCGACGTCAAGGGCGTCGGCGCCGATGGGACGACGCTCGCAGAGGGGCGCACCGTCGACGTCGATCTGAGCAACATCGTGTCGGGCACGATCCCGATCTTCCTCCAGCGCCTCGGCGGTTTCGCGCGACCGGTGGGCGCCATCCCCACGACCCACGTCCACGGCCTCGGCGCCGTGTTCCTCGAGCGGTTCTTGCTGCTCAGCGGCGGCGACGCGGCCGCGGACGCCGCGGGCGCCTCGAACACCAAGCTCGGCGACTTCTACGATCTCCTCACGATGGGCGGCAAAGAGGGCGGCGTCTTCCCGCGCAACCCCGGCGTCCTCGTCGTGCGCGGCAACAGCGTGTTCGTCGCCGACGAGATGGGCGGCACGTGGGTCGATCTCTCGACCACGTCGCAGTCCGAGGTCGCCGCGCCCGACGGCGCCGCGTTCGCCGACGTCGTGAACGGCCGCGCGATCGAGACCGAGACGGGCGACACGTGGATCATCGGCGCGACGCGGGATGGGCCTCCGAGCGCGGCCATCCTGGTGGTGGGCTCGGACTCCACGCTGTCGGCGCGAACCCTCGGCACGCCGCGCGCCGGCGCCGCCGCGACCTGGATCGCGGGGGTCGGGCTCGTCGTCTACGGAGGCAGCGACACCGCCGAGGGCGTCGAGATCATCCCGACCACAGGCGCCTCGAGCACGCTCCCCTACCCCGCCGACGCGACGAAGGGCGCGGCGCTCGCGACGCTCCAGAACGACCAGGCCGTGCTCGTCGGCGGTATCCTCGCGGGCGCGCCGAGCCCGACGCGGACGCTCGATCTGCGCTGCGTCTCGGGGACCGGCTGCGTGGCGCAGCCGATCGACGGCGCGACGGTCGACAACCTCGCCACGCGCACGCAAGCGTTCGCCGTGAACGGTGGGTTCATCGCCGTCGGCGACGACGTGAACGGACAGACGCGCGCGTTCCGCGTGATCGTCGGCGCGCAGACGCCGTCGAGCACGGAGCTGCCGCTGCGTGAGCCGCGCCTCGGGGCGACGGCGGTCGCGGCGCCGAACGGCACGCTCGCGATCCTCGGCGGACAGCTCCTCTCGGGTGGTCCGGCGACGAGCGTCGAGAGCTACTTTCCGGAGTGAGGCGCGCCGACGGCCCGCGGACGCGGGGTCGCGCGCCGAGCACGATTGGAACGCCTCTTCATCACCTCCGCGAGGGGAGCGAGACGCAGGCCGCTCGTAAGGGGTCGTGTTCCTTTCTGCGCAGGCTCGACCGCGATCGCGACGCCCCACGGGGGCCGAGGTCGAGCGAGACCGCGCCGCGCGAGCGGGCTTCTCCCGCTCGCGGACGCGTGCTCTCATCCGCTCCCGTCGCCGCGTGTGCGCGACGACGCCCGCAGAGCCAACCCCTCCCTGGAGAGATCATGGTCCACTCGTCTGCCTCGACCGCCCGGCGCTCGTTCCTCTTCGCCGTCGGCGCGATGCTCTTCGGTCTGTTCCTCGTCGCCTGCGGGCCGCCTTACCGGGTGATCTCGCAGGCGAGCCCGAACCCCTTCGTCGGCGCGAACAAGTTCGTCGTCATGCCGATCGACTATTCGGGCCTGCACGTCGGTAGCAAGACCGAGGCGGAGTACACCGAGGGCAAGGACGACAAGCAGGCCGCGAGCTTCGAGGGCGACAAGGAGGGGATGAACAACACCTTCCAGGCGACGCTCAAGGAGAAGGCCGCGAAGAACAGCATCGGGGTCGACGTCGCCGCCGGCGAGGTCACGACGTTCGTCATCAAGCCGTTCGTGAGCTTCGTCGAGCCGGGCTTCTACGCGTACGTGGCGAGCCACCCGAGCAAGGTGACGATGAACGTGAAGATCACCGACAAGGACGGCAAGGAGCTCGACGAGATCCTGGTCGAGCACGGCACGGCAGCCACGATGACGAACCCCTCGAGCGGCGGACGGCTGCGTGACGACGGCGAGGCGCTCGGCGCCTACGTGGCGCGCTACCTCGAGGATCGCACCGCAGCACCCGAGAAGAAGTAGCGCCCGCGATCAGCGGACCAGGATCGTGCCCCTCGGCGCCACGACCGCGCGCTCGAGGGGCACGCGCGCTTCGGCGCCGGGCCACACGACCACGTCGCTGAGCTCGCCCTCGCCTCGCACGCGCGCGCCGGGACCGACGACGCACCGATGGAGGACGACCCCCTCCGCGACGATCGCCCCCTCCGCGACGAACGACGATCGGGCGCCGAGCCAGGCGAGGTTGGCGGCGAGGTAGTCCTCGAGCGAGCCCGTGTCGCGGAAGCCTCCGTCGTGAACGAACGAGCCGACGCGGCCGCCGGAGGAGAGCCAGGGCAGCAGGCCATCGCCGACGAGGCAACCCGCCGCGGGGAGCGTCGCGCGAAACGACCCGGAGAGCGCCGCGACGCCGATGTAGTCCGCGCCGCGGACCTCGAGCCCGAAGCGTCGACCGCGGAGCCGCACCACGGCGCCCGTCGCGTCGAGCCCGACGGTGCCTTGGCCGGCCGCACCCGCCGGCGCGACCACCAACGTCGCAGCGGCGCCGCGGTGCGCGATCGCGAGCGCGGCGTAGTCGACCTCCGCCAGGATGTCGCCGTTCTCGACGAGGACGTCGTCGTCACCGAGCGCCCCGCGGGCGTTCGCGATCCCGCCGCCCGTGCCCAAGATCGAGGGCTCGTGGAGTCGGACGACCGCCACGGGCTGACGCGCGGCCCAGGCGTCGTCGAATTGGTCCGCGAGGTGGTGCGTGTTCACGACGACGCGCTCGAAGCCTGCGCGCGCGAGCGCCGCGAGGACGTGATCGATCTGAGGGCGATCGCCGAGCCAAACGAGCGGCTTCGGCACCCAGTCGGTGAGCGGACGGAGCCTCGTCCCGAGCCCCGCGGAGAGCACGATGGCGCGCTTCACGTCGGCCGCGCTACCGGAGCGCTCTCAGGCGCCGCGCGCGCTGCGTCAGCCGCCACCACCGCTGCCACCCGATCCGCCCGATCCGCCACCGCCGCCCGTCGTCGTCGTGCTCGTCGTGGTGGTCGACGCGACGAACTTGCAGGCCGTCAAATGCTCGGGGGCCGAGAACACCGCGCAAGGCGTCATCGTCGAGTCGTCGACGTCGACGCCGTCGCACGAGGCCATCGTCTCCTCGCCGGCCTTCTGGCAGGCGATCGTCTGCGTCAGCGCGCTCACGCAACCGTCGATCGCGCTCTTCGCAGGGTCTCCCGCCTTCGCGTTCTCGAGACCGACCAAGCAGTGGTCGTGGTAGTAGCTCACGCAGTTGTCGACCTGGGTGGTCGTCTTGATCTTCGGGCTGCCCTTCACCGCTGCGCACGTGGGCGCGAGCTTGCAGCGGGCGGTCTCGATGGTCCGGCAGGCATCGACCCCGACCGCGTCCGTCGAGCAGGCGAGCACCTGCGCGACCCAGGGGAGCATCCCCAGCGCGATGACGGACGCCAAGAGCTTGGGCAGGCGTCGGGCCTCACGGTTCTGCATGTCGGCGCGGTAGCACGTGCCCCGAGGTCCGTACCAATTTTCGGCAGCCCGTCCGGCGAGGAGCGTGCTTTGCGTTCCCCGGCGGGTGGTATAGGAAGGGCACCGATGTCGAAGTCCTCCGGACGCACGCTCCTCGCCCTGGCGGCGCTCGCGGTCGTGCCTGCGTGCTCGCCCGACGCGGCGACCACGACGGTCGTGATCCCGACCTCCGTCGCCGTCGATCCGCTGGATTTCCTGGGAACGGTGCCGTGTGGCCCCGGCGCGGGCGCCGCCCAAGCGTACGTCGTCACGCTGACCGATCGCGCCGCCGGCACGGCCCTGCCTCCCTCGCCGCCGGTGTCGTGCGCCGCGCCGGTGTCGTTCGAGAACGTCGTGGTCGGCCACACCTACTCGGCCGACATCGCGGTCTTCGACGTGCCGATCGCGACCATCGACGCGAGCACGACGCCTCGCTGGACGACGAGCTGCGCGAGCGACGGATACGGCGCAGCCGAGGTGTTCTCCGACCAGCGCTCCTACGTGAAGGGCTGCACCGCGCTCACGGGCGCGGGCACGGGCACGACCAGCATCTCCGTGGACGCGAGCGCGCTCGCCGCGCCCCTCGGGTGCGCGGCGTCGACGGGTCAGGGCGGCGCGGGCGGCGCGGGCCTCGTCGACAAGCTGAGCATCACCTTCGTCGGCGGCACGGCACCGAAGCAGACGATCGCCTGCGGCCAAGGCCCCGTCGTCGAGACGACCGGCGTCGTCGCGGGGCAGCCTGCGACCCTCCGCGTCGAGGCTTTCGCGCCCGGCGCGACCGATCCGGGCTGGGCGTCGACGTGCACCGCGGTGCCTCGCGAGGGCACCGTCGTGAGCGCCTCGTGCGATCCGCTCACCGACCTCGGCTACATCCGCATCGACGCGGCGAAGCTCGTCGCCGACGCCACCTCGACCTGCGGAGCGACCGGCCAAGGCGTCGTGAGCACGTTCGACGCGAGGTTCGACGACCCGCCCAACGTGGTCGGGGTGACCGGCGCCGCGTGCGGCACGTCGCCCACGCTGGGGCCGTTCGTGCGCGGCAGCCACGCCGGCGAGGTCTTCCTGCGCGCGCCCGACGCGAGCCTCCTCGCGCACGCGATCTGCTTCGCGACGGTCGTCCCCGACGCGACCGTGACCGCGACCTGCGTCCTCGATTGACGCGGTTCGGCCGCGCCCGGACCGCGAGCGAAGACGGCTCCACGAGCGTCCACTTTCGGCGCATTCCCTTTGCAGCCGGGGGAGGCCTCGACTACCTCCGGTCACCGTAGCCAACCGAGTAGTTTCCGCGGGAATCCCAGGCTCCCGCGCGCCGAGCGAGACGAGATGGAAGAGGCAAGTCAGAACCGCGAGCGCGTCCCCGTCAGCATCCAGGACGAGCTCCGCACGAGCTATCTCGATTACGCGATGAGCGTGATCATCGGGCGCGCGATCCCCGACGTGCGCGACGGGTTGAAGCCGGTCCACCGTCGCATCCTCTACTCGATGAACGAGCAGAAGATCGGCCCGTCGGGCGCCCACAAGAAGTGCGCGCGCGTCGTCGGCGACGTGCTCGGCAAGTATCACCCGCACGGCGACGCCGCGGTCTACGACGCGCTCGTCCGCATGGCGCAGACCTTCAGCCTCCGCTACCCGCTCATCGACGGCCAAGGCAACTTCGGCTCGGTCGACGGCGATTCGGCGGCCGCGATGCGCTACACCGAGTCGCGCCTCGCCCGCATGGCCGTGGAGCTGCTCGAGGATCTCGACAAGGAGACCGTCGACTTCACGCCGAACTACGACGACACCGAGCTCGAGCCGAGCGTCCTGCCGTCGAAGTACCCTCAGCTGCTCGTCAACGGCTCGGGCGGCATCGCGGTCGGCATGGCGACGAACATCCCGCCGCACAACCTCGGCGAGGTGATCGACGCGACGATCGCCCTCATCCGAAACGCCGACGTCACCATCGAAGAGCTGATGCACTTCATCCCGGGCCCGGACTTCCCGACCGGCGGGCTCATCTACGGCAAGACCGGCATCTACCAGGCCTACACGACGGGTCGCGGCTCGATCGTCATGCGCGGTCGCTCCATCGTCGAGAAGCAACCGAAGGGCGAGCGCGAGCAGATCGTCATCACCGAGATCCCCTACCAGGTCAACAAGGCGCGCCTCGTCCAGAAGATCGCCGAGTGCATCCGCGACAAGCGCATCGAGGGGATCAGCGAGGTCCGCGACGAGAGCGATCGCGAGGGCATGCGCGTCGTCGTCGAGCTGAAGAAGGACGTCTTCCCGCAGGTCGTGCTGAACCAGCTCTATCGGCTGACCGATCTGCAGAGCACCTTCGGCGTCATCAACCTCTCGATCGCCGGCGGCAAGCCCGCCGTCTTGAACCTCAAGGAGACGCTCGAGCACTTCGTCGAGCACCGCCGCGAGGTCGTCACGCGCAGGAGCCGCTACGAGCTCCGCAAGGCCGAAGCGCAGCTCGAGATCGTCGAGGGCCTCGGGGTCGCGACGGGCGACATCGATCGCATCGTCGCCACCATCCGCGCGTCGAAGGACTCGGACGAGGCGCGAGAGGCCCTGATGAAGCTGCCGCTCGCGGGCCTCGGCGACCTGCTCCGCCGCGCCGGTCGCCCGGACGCCGAGATCGCCGCCGCGCAGGCGCGAGGCGACTACTTCCTCTCCGAGCGTCAGGCGCGCGCCATCCTCGACATGCGCCTCGCGCGCCTCACGGGCCTCGAGCGCGACAAGCTCGCCGACGAGTACGCCGCGCTGATGAAGGAGATCGAGCGCCTCCGCGCGATCCTCGCGAGCCCCGAGCTCCTGATGAGCGTCATCGTGATGGAGCTCGAGGACATCAAGAGCCGCTACAACGACGTGCGCCGCACCGAGATCGTCCCCGCCGAGGCCGAGATCCAGGTCGAGGATCTCATCCAAGAGGAGGACATGGTCGTCACCATCTCCCACGGCGGCTACCTGAAGCGGACGCCGGTCTCGACCTACCGAGCGCAGCGACGCGGCGGCAAGGGCAAGATCGGCATGGAGGCCCGCGACGAGGACTGGGTGAGCCAGCTCTTCGTCGCGTCGACGCACTCGCGGGTCTTCTTCTTCAGCGACAAGGGCAAGACCTACGTCAAGAAGGTCTACGAGATCCCGCAGGCGCCGAGGAACGCGAAGGGGCGCGCGATCGTGAACTTCGTCGGCATGGAGCCCGGCGAGAAGGTCGCGGCGATCACGCCGGTGCCGGGGCTCGATCCGGGCTGGTTCGTGGTGACGCTCACGAAGCGCGGTCAGATCAAGAAGACCGCCATCGAGGAGTACGAGAACTACCGCGAGAAGGGCATCATCGGCGTCAAGATCGAGGAGGGCGACGAGCTGCTCCACGCGGCGATCACCGACGGGTCCCGAGAGCTCATCATCGCGACCAAGACCGGCAAGTCGATCCGCTTCCCCGAGGAGCAGGTGCGCTCGATGGGCCGCTCGACCGTCGGCGTGAAAGGCGTCGACCTCGAGGAGGGCGACGAGGTCGTCGGCCTCTGCGTCGTGCAGAACGAGGCCGATCGCGTGCTCGCCGTCTGCGAGCGCGGCTACGGCAAGCAGACGGCGCTCGACGAGTTCCGCCTCCAGAGCCGCGGCGGCAAGGGCGTCATCCTGATCGACGCGAGCGATCGCAACGGGCCGGTCGTCGGCCTCGCGATGGTCGGCCCGCAGCACGAGGTGCTCCTCGTGACCGACAAGGGACAGATGCTCCGCATCAAGGCCGCCGACATCCGGGAGACCGGCCGGAACGCCCAAGGCGTGCGGCTCATGAACGTCGACGAGGGCGAGCGCATCGTCGCCATCGAGGTGTTCGAGGAAGAGACCGACACCGGGTCGCAGCCGCCTCCGAGCGATGCGCCCCCGAGCGGAGAGCTCTCGAGCGATCCGCCCCCGAGCAGCCCCGAGGGCAGCACGGACGAGGGAGGCGAAGGCGAAGCCAGCTGACGCGCGTGCGAGCTGATAGGATGCCGCACGCATGAGCGCACCCGCCGCTTCCCCCGACACGTCCGCGAAGACCGGCGTCGCTCACACCACGGGCGACGCGTTCCTCGGTCTCTCCGAGACCGTCGGCGGGATGGGCGTCCTCGGGGGTCGCGTCCTCGCGCGCCTCGTCACCTTCCGCTTCGACTTCGCGGAGCTCGTTCGCAACCTCCATCGCATGGGCGTGCGGAGCGTGCCGATCGTCGTCGTCACGGCGCTCTTCACCGGCGCGATCATGGTGCTCCAGGCCGCGCCGCTCGTGCAGCGGTTCGGCGCCCACGGCCTGCTCGGTTGGGGCGCCGGCTTCGGGACCCTGCGAGAGGTCGCGCCGCTCCTCACCGCGCTGATGATCAACGGCCGCGTCGGCGCCAACAACACCGCCGAGCTCGGCACGATGGTCGTGACCGAGCAGATCGACGCGCTCCGCGTGCTCGCCATCGACCCCGTGAGCTTCCTCGTCGCGCCGCGCACGCTCGCGATCGTGGTGACGCTCTTCCTGTCGACCGTGTTCGCGGACGTGCTCGCGCTCCTCGGCGCCGCCTACGCGGGGTGGGGCCTGCTCGGCGTCGCGCCCGCGGTGTTCTTCAACGGCCTCACGAGCGGCCTCCTCGGCATCGGCGACATCATGAACGGCCTCGTGAAGAGCGTCGTCTTCGGCATCGTGATGGCGCTCGCGAGCTGCCAGTACGGCCTCGCGGTGAAGGGCGGCGCGCCGGGCGTCGGTCGCGCGGTCAACGCGACCGTCGTCGCATCCGCGGCGGGCATCTTCGTCCTCGACTACTTCGTCTCGTTCACGCTGCCCTGAATGAAGAGCCTCCCGTCGAGATGAGCCCTCCTCACGCCGAGCCGCCCGCCTCCGAGGCGATCCCGCCGCGCCACGAGCCGACGATGCTCGAGAGCGTGGGAGCGACCGGCATCGCGCTCTTTCGCACGGCGCGCGAGCTCTACTCCGTCTTCGTGCGAACGCTCTACTACTCGTGGTTCGGCCGCCGCGAGCCAGGCGCGATCCTCGCGCAGATGTACGAGATCGGGAACAAGTCGCTCTTCTTCCTCACCGTCGTCATGGGCTTCATCGGCATGATCCTGGTCTACCAAGCCGGGATCCAGACGATGCGCGTGCTGCCTGATCTGACGATGCTGGGCGCGACGTTCATCGAGCTGCTCGTCCGCGATCTCGCGGCGTCCATCGGCTCGCTCATGCTCGCGACGCGCGTCGGAGCGGGCATCGCCGCCGAGATCGGCTCGATGGTCGTCACCGAGCAGGTCGACGCGCTCAAGATGTCGGCCGCCGACCCCATCGACTACCTCGTCAAGCCGCGGTTCATCGCGAGCATCATCATGACGACGGCGCTCATCATCTGGTCCGCCGGCGTCGCGTGCCTCGCGGGTCTGCTCACCGGCTGGGCCATGTTCGATCTCAGCCCGCGCACGTTCTTCAACCTGAGCATGGTCAACGTCGGCGATCTCACCGTCGGCTTGTCGAAGTGCCTCGCCTACGGGGCGGCGATCCCGATCGTGTCGGCGCACTCGGGCCTCTCGACGTTCGGCGGATCCGAGGGCGTCGGCTGGGCGACGACCCGCGCGGTCGTGAACTCGTCGCTCGCCGTCATCATGCTGAACCTCGTCATCAGCACGATCGGCCTGCTCGTCTTCCCGGGCTGATTTTCGGGCGGAGGAGCGCCTCCGTCACGGACACGCGGCGGAGCCGTTCGCGATCGCTCCCGCCTTCACGCACCACACGTCCATGTCGTCCGGCCCGGGCAGGACGTCGCCGTTGGCGTCGAAGTTGAGCTCGCCGGAGACGCCCACCACGTCGATCGATCCCGCGAACTCGAGCTGGGTCACGCCCGCCTTGAACGACGTCGGACCGAAGGTGACCTTCGACCCGGAGCTCAGGTTCGAGAAGCCGATCGCCGCGAGATCACCGTCGAAGATGGGCTTCTGATTCTGCGCGTAGACGACGCCGAACGCCGCGACGTACGCCGCGTCGTACGACTGCGCGACGAAGCTGAACTGCGACGGATCGAAGCCGCTCTTCTGCATGAGCCGATCGTAGAACGCGGGGTTCGTCGGGTTCTTCGGCGCGGTGCCGCGGAGCCCGTCGAGGATCGGCTGCACTTGAGCGGTCGGGTTCGCGGCGATCGCGGGATCCTTCGAGCCGTCGGTGAGGAAGTACTTGAGGCCGCTCAGCGTGGGCTCGGCGGCGCAGGCGTCGAGCACGGCGCGCGCGACGTCGACCTTGTTCGACACCACGATGACCGCGCCGAGCGACGGCTCGTTCTTCACGAGACCGACCGCGATGCCGACGTCGGTCGTGGACTTGAACGACGCCGTCTTCAGGCGCGCCCCGAGCGACGCGCCGAGCACGTCGACGAAGCTCGAGCCGTATTGCTCGTCCACGTAGAGGACCGCGATCTTGTCGGTCGTGGCGATGGCGGCCGCGACCTTGTCGGAGAGGAACGCGGCCTGCACCGCGTCGTTCACGGTCGTTCGCCAAAGCAGGCCCTCTGCCGCGTCCTTCGGCACGCGATCGGGCTGAAGGGTGAGCTGCGTCCCCGTCGCCGCGGGCGAGATGATCGCCGTTGGGACCTGGTTCGTCTGGTAGAGCGCCGTCGCCACGTCGCTCGTCGCTTGCGTGGAGCTCGGCCCGATGATCACCGGCACGCCGACGTCGCCGGCGAGGTACTGCGCGAGCTCGACCGTGTCGGCGAAGTCTCCGGTCGCGTTCGCGTAGTCGCACATCACGAGCCCGAACGGGTGCGTCCCGCCTTGCTCGTTGATCTCGTCCACCGCGAGCTCGACCGCGGCCGCGCGCGCGTCTTCTTTTCCCGGCGGATCGGCGTCGGTCGCCTTGAGGTTGAAGAGCGCTCCGAGCAGCACCGCGTCCCCCGTCCCCTTGCCCGCGGCCACCGAGTCGACGAGGGTCTGCGGCCCGAACACGCGACAACGCGGATCGAGCGTCACGCTCGCGCATCGGCCGGCGTCGCACTTGGCGAGGTAGCCGAAGGCGCGGCAGTCGGCGGAGACCTTGCACGTCGGCGCGTCCGCGCAGAAGCCCTCCTTGCACGAGCTGCCGAGCCCGAAGAGCGAGACGCACTGATCGTCGGCCTTGCAGTCGGCGTGCTTGATGTTGCCGAGCGAGCAGGCCGCCCCGAGCAGCGCAGCAAAGAGCGATGCTCCGGCCGCGGCGAGCGCGCGCGACGCCCTTCGTCGAGAGACCGCGCCCGAGCCGTTCGAGATCACCATCGCCCCTCGAGGAAGAGCCCACCGCCCCCAGGCCCGGCGACGGGCACCACGTCGACGCGGCCGGTCTTCGGCGGCTCCTTCGACGTCGGGCGCTTGTACGTGAGCAGGAGCACGCCGCCCGTCGCGACGGCCGCCGCACCGATGATCCAGGTGACGTCACCCGCGACGGCCAGGGTGTTCGAGGTCTTGATGTCGTCCTTCGCGCTCGCGAGACAGAGCTGGGAGGTCCCGCTCTTCTTGCACGCCGTCGACGCGTCGGGGCGCTTGCTCGCGGCGGCGCCGTCGACCGCCACACCCGCGATGACCGCCGCGAGGCCCACGCTGCCGATGATGACGCCTGGGATGGAGAACGCCGGGCCACGCGCGACCTCGCCGCCGCCAGGCCCGTGCGCGTCGGCGCGCTTCTTGAGCTCCTCTTCCTCCGCCTTCTTGCGCCGCTCCTCTTCCTCTTCGCGCTGGATGCGTTGGTCGAGGTTCGCGATGCGGCGATCGAGGATCGTGTGCTCCTCGGGCGGCGCGACCTCGCGCCACTTGCTCAGCGCGTCGCGCGCCTCCTTCGGTTTGCCGAGGCGCTCGTACGCGTTGCCGATGTTCTCGAAGATGAGCGGCTCCTTCGAGAGGTCGTACGACTTCTGCCACGCCTCCACGGCGGCTTCGTAGTTGCCCTGCGTGTAGTCGAGCGCCCCTTGATCGAAGTACTTCTTCGCCTGCGCTCGCGCCTCGGCGGGGCTCGCGGGGATCGCCGTGTCGGCGAGCGAAGAGCGCGCACCGACGGAGATCGTCCCGACCGCGCCGAGGCCGGACAGCCCGAGCGCGAGCGCGCCCACCGCCGTCCGTGCGAACGCTCGACGGAGCGAGCGAGAGATCGTGGGCGCGGCTTCGTACGCGGGAGGTCGGAGTTCGTTCATCTCGGTCGAGGAGGCTATCCGAAGCAGGCTATTTGAAGGGACTTCGAACGTCGCCGCTCACCGGCGGCGCGTTGGGGCTCGAGGTCGTCGGGGGCGGGACGTTCGGCGTGGCGGTCGGCGGCGTCCCCGCCTTCGGAAACTTCGACCCCACGGCGATCGGCCGTTGAGACGGCGCGGGCTGAGACGCGACCGCGGACGACGCGGACGCGCTCGTCGCCTGCGCCTCGGCGGAGCCCGCGGGACCGCTGGACGCCGCTGTCGAGGGAGAAGCCGAGGGAGAGGTCGACGCAGGAGGCGCGGCGACCGCGGCGCTCGCGGACGGCGCTGAGCTCGGCGTCTTCTCCCCTTCTGCGGCGGGCGCACCGGTCGACGCCGCGGGCACGAGCTCGGTGGGGCCCTTCTTCACGAAGACGAACACCGCAGCCAGCCCGCCGAGCGCGACCATCAGGGCGCTCGCCGCGACGAAGATCTTCATCCCCGAGCCGCCCGAGGCCGGCGCCGGCATCGCCCCGCTGAGGCCCGCGATGGGACCCGCGATGCTCGGATGCGGCCCCGAGAGCGACGCGCCCGACTGCGTGTCGATGCGCGGGAAGGCGCCGGAGGGCGCCGGCGGCATCGCAAAGCTGCCTCCTGCACGCCGCAGCGCGCGGAGCGTCTCGGCGATCTCGCGCATCGACGCCGGGCGGTTCGCGGGGTTCTTCTCCATGCAGCGCAAGATGAGCTGCTCCACGCCCGGATCGACCATCGAGATCGCGCTCGGCTTCGTGGGCTCGTCGATCGCGTGCGCGGTGAGCACCGCGACGGCGGAGTCGGCGATGAAGGGCAGTCGCCCGGTGAACGCGTGGTACATCATCACGCCGAGCGAGTAGATGTCGGCGCGGTGGTCGATCGCTTGCCCGCGCGCTTGCTCGGGCGCCATGTAGTACGGCGTTCCCAAGATGACGCCCGACTGCGTGAGGTTGGCGTCGCTCGCGTTCAGCACCTTGGCGACGCCGAAGTCGAGCAGCTTCACGAAGAGCGGCTGCGTCGGCTGGCCATCGGGTCCGACGGGCGGCTGGTTCGGCTCCCGCACGAGGTAGACGTTGTCGGGCTTCAGGTCGCGGTGGACGATCCCCGCCTCGTGCGTCTGAAAGAGCGTGTCGGCGATCTGCGAGAACACGAAGAGGAGCTGGTCGCGGCTGAGCGCGCGCTCCTTCAACGCCGAGGCGAAGCTGCGGCCCTCGAGCAGCTCCATCACCACGAAGAAGTGGCCCGACGGGAGCTGGCCGAAGTCGCTCGACTCGGCGATGTGCGGGCTGCGCACGGCGTTCGCCGCCTGCGCCTCGCGGATGAAGCGCGCGAGCACGTCCTCGCTGCGCTCGATCCCGGGCTTCAAGACCTTCATCGCGAGCCGCTTGCCGACGACCACGTGGCGACAGGCGTAGACCATGCCCATGCCGCCGCGGCCGATCACGCCCTCGACCTTGTAGCGACCGTCGATGACCTGCCCCGTGAGGTCGCCCATGTGACCCACGCTGCCGGTCTCGAGCGTGACGAGGCTCACCCCGTCGTCGGGGCACCGACCTTCCTGGCCCTCGAAGGTGCGGGAACAGACCGGGCAGATCCTCACCCCGTGGATCATGCACCAAGCCAGGCCGCCGGCGAGAACTTTTGTCGCGTTTCCGCGCAGGCGGCCTACTCGAACGGGCCCTCGGCCCGACCGTGGATGAACTGCTGGATGACCGCGTCGTCCGCGCGCTTGAAGTCGTCCGGGAGCCCGAGCAGGCGAACGTACCCCTGGTAGAGCATCACGACCCGGTCGGCGATCGAGAAGATGCTCACGAGATCGTGGCTCACGACGATGCTCGTCACACCGAGCGTGTCGGAGAGCTCGCGGATGAGCTTGTCGACGCGCCGCGCGCTCACGGGATCGAGCGACGTCGTCGGCTCGTCGAAGAGCACGTACTTCGGATCGAGCGTCAGCGCGCGGGCGATCGCGACACGCTTGCGCATCCCGTCGCCCAGCTCGGGCGGGAAGCGGTCGGCGAACTCCGCCATGTGCACCTGCTTGAGCCGCTTCTTCGCTTCCGCGAGCGCCTCGCGCTGCTTCAGCCCTTTGTGCTTGCGGAGCGGCAGGGCGACGTTCTCGGCGCACGTCATCGAGTCGAAGAGCGTCGAGTGCTGAAACACCATCGCGCACTTCATGCGCACCGGGTACATCTGCTCTTCGTCGAAGCGGCTGATCTCCTCGCCGTCGAGGAAGATCTCGCCCTCGTCGGGATAGAGCAGGCCGACGAGGTGCTTGATGAGCACGCTCTTGCCGACGCCCGAGCCGCCGATGATGAAGAAGACCTCGCCGTCGTTCACGTCGAAGCTCACGCCCTTGAGGACGCTCTTCGGTCCGAACGACTTCTTGATGCCGCGGAAGGAGATCAAGCCGGGTCTCTCGAAGGACGGGCCCACGAGCGAGCCCGCGCCAGCCTAGACCACTCCGCGCGACGGCCGGCCGCGAAAATTCGATCCGCAGCACGCTCTCGCGCGACTCCTCGCTTGCATGGGGAGGTGAACGCCCCGACAATCCGGCTCACTTCTCATGGCGAGCTCGCGTTCCATCGAGGTCAAGGTCGGCGTTCTCATCCTCACCGCCATCGGCCTCCTGGCCGCGTTCATCCTCGTGATGGGCGGCATCAATTTCCAGCCGACGTACGCGCTCTTCGTCGACTTCGACAACCCCGGCGGCGTGCAGACCGGCGCGCCCGTGAAGATCGCGGGCGTCAAGGTCGGCAAGGTCGAGGAGATCCAGTTCCGCGGCGGCAAGCTCGACGAGAAGACCGGCCACCGCGAGCCGCTCGTCCGCGTGAAGATCAGCGTCGAGAAGCGCTACGAGAAGTCGATCTACGAGAACAGCCTCTTCTACGTCACGACGCAGGGTGTGCTCGGCGAGCAGTTCCTCGCGGTGGAGCCTGGCTCGAGCGATCGGCCCGTGCTGCCGGAGGGCGCGACCGTGCGCGGCCTCGATCCGCCGCGCCTCGACATGCTGCTCGCCGAGAGCTACGAGCTCCTGCACTCCACGGTGTCGGCCGTGCGCGACAACCGCGCCGAGATCAAGGACACGTTCGACGCGCTGCGATCGACGCTCAAGGGCACCGGGACCTTCTTCGCCAACAACCAAGATCGCATCGACCGCATCGTCGCGAACGTCGAGACGGCGACCGTCGAGGGCAACGACCTCATCAAGGGCGCGAACGACAAGTTCGTGAAAAACCCGCAGGTCGACCGGATCATGGCGAACGTCGACAACGTCTCGGGCAGGCTCGCGCACGACACCCCCGAGCTCCTCGACGACGCGAAGGTGACGATGAAGAACGCACGCCGTCTGAGCGACACCGTCGGCGCCGAAGAGCAGCAGGCCAAGATCAAGAAGGCCCTCGACGACACGGTCGCGCTGCTCGGCAAGGCGAACGTCGCCGCCACGGACGCGCAGGGGCTCATCACGCACATGCGCCAGGGCCGCGGGACCGTCGGCGCCCTGCTCATGGACGAACAGCTCTTCGACGACCTGCAAGAGATGGTGCGCGACCTGAAGCACAACCCGTGGAAGTTCTTCTGGCGTGAGTGAGGGGCGCGTCGCGGCGCCGGCGTGCGTGCTTGTGCAAAGACGCACGACTCGCTAGTGTCCTCGGCCCATGGCGAAGGTCATCAAGGCGCACATCACGGGCACGGTCTGGAAGATCGAGGTGAAGGTCGGCGACTCCGTCGAGGAGGGAACCGTCGTGTCGATCCTCGAGTCGATGAAGATGGAGATGCCCGTCGAGAGCGAGGACGAAGGCACCGTCAAGGAGATCCACGTCGCCGAAGGTCAGGCGGTCACCGAGGGTGACCCCATCGTCACCCTCGACTGATCGCGGCGCGCGCGGATCGCCGAGACGCGCGAAAATCCCTTGTGGTCGCGGCTCCTCGCGGTACTCTCCTAGAGTCGAGCGAGTGAGCGAAACGTTGCTCTCCCAGGGAGAGCCCTGCGATAGTAACGCGTCCTCTCCCGAGGCCGGATCGACCGAGCGAGAGCTCGGAAGACCGCTCGGCTCGCCGGTGCAGCGGCGGGCGGCTTAGGGCTCGGTCGACTCAGTGGTAAGGAGCCAAACGAGATGTCGGAGCAGAAAGAAAGCTCGGTCCTCTTCTCCCTCAAAGAATTGATGAGCCTCGAGGAAGACCGCATCCGCGGTGAGGAGGCCGACAAGGCCGCTCAAGCCGCGGCGGCCGAGCAGGCGCGCCTCGCTGCCGAGCGCGCCGCGAGGGAGTCCGAGGAGGCGCGCATCCGCGCCGAGGACGAGCGGCGCCGCGCGGAAGAAGCGCGCGCGCGTGAGGAGGCTGCGCGCCTCGAGGCCTTGCGTCAGGCCGAGATCGAGAAGGCCCGCGTCGAGGCCGAGCAGCAGGCTCGCCTCGCGGCGATGGCCGCGCAGCAGCACCACGAGCGACAGATCGAAGCCATCAAGGGCGACGAGTCGAAGAAGAAGCTCCGCAACATCCTGCTCGCGGTCGCGATCGTCGTCCCGCTCGTCGCGGGCGGCGTCGGGTTCGTCGTCTACCAGAACGCTCAGAAGGCCGAGGCGCAGCGCGTCGCCCTCCAGAAGGAGGCCGAAGAAGCGGCGCGCAAGCTCGAGGCGATGAAGAAGGACCTCAAGGCGAAAGAGGACGCCGTCAACGACCTCTCGAACCAGGTCGCGAACGAGAAGGACGCGACGAAGAAGGCGCAACTCCAGGCCCAGCTCGCCGAGGCTCAGAAAGAGAAAGACGACGCCGCGAAGAAGGTCGGCGGCGGTGGCGGACCACGCGCGGGCTCCGCGGGCGCGGGCGAAGGCGCTGCGAAGCCGCCTTGCAAGTGCAACCCCGTCGACCCGCTCTGCGACTGCTGAGCACGCTCTCGGCGGGCTCGCCCGAGGCAGTCGACACGCACATGCGCGGTGAGGGATCGCTCCCTCACCGCGCGTCTTTTCATGGATCGTAGGCGGCGCGTGGCAGGATTGGATCGACCCGAAGGACACATCGCGCTCGCGCTGGACGTGGCGTCTCTCGACGAGGCGCGTGTGCTCGCTACCTCCGTCGGACCTCACGTCGGCGTCTTGAAGGTCGGGCTCGAGCTCTTCACGCGCGCCGGGCGCGACGCGGCGACGATGGCCGCCGATCAGGGCAAGGAGGTCTTCCTCGACCTCAAGCTCCACGACATCCCCGAGACCGTGGAGCGGGCGGTCGAAGGTGTCGCGACGCTCGGCGTGCGCTACTTGACGGTGCACGCGAGCGGCGGCTCGGAGATGCTACGCCGCGCGGTGCGCGCGGCCGCGACGGCCCCGCACCCCCTCGAGATCCTCGCGGTGACGGTGCTCACGTCGCTCGACGAACGAGATCTCGCGGCGACGGGCGTGGCGAGATCCCCGCGTGACCAAGTGATCGCGCTCGCACAGCTCGCCTGGGACGCCGGTGTTCGCGGGTTCGTCACGTCGCCCGCGGAGGTGGCCCTCCTCCGCGCGGCGTTGCCCGAGGCGTTCCTCGTGACGCCCGGCGTCCGACCGGCGGGCCCGCGAGGCGACGATCAGAAGCGCACCGCGACGCCCGCGAGCGCGATCCGCGATGGCGCGAGCCTGCTCGTGATCGGTCGACCGATCCGGGACGCCTCCGACCCGAGCGCGGCTGCGCGAGCGATCCGCGACGAGGTCGCCGCGGCGCTCGCCGCGCGGGGAGCGTCGTGAGCCGCCTCGTGATGGGGCTCCAGGCCGTGCGGGAGGCCCTTCGCGCGCCGAAGGGCACCGTCCGCGAGCTCTTGCTCGAGCAGCCGACCAACCCCAAGCTCGACGGGCTCGCTCGCCTCGCAGAGTCGCGCGCCGTGCCGGTTCGCCGCATGGGGCGTGGCGACCTCGATCGGCTGGCTCGCGGGGGGCGGCACCAGGGCGTCATCGCCGACGCCGACGATCTGCGGGTGCTCGATCGCGACGAGCTGTTCGAGGCCCTCGAGGGCGTGGAGAACCCCACCGTGATGATCCTCGACGGGATCATGGACCCACAGAACTTCGGCGCCGTCGTGAGGAGCGCGGTGGCGCTCGGTGCGCCGTTCGTCGTCTGGCCCGAGCACGCTTCGGCGCCCCTCACCCCCGCGACGTTCCGCGCGTCGGCCGGCGCGGTGGAGCACGCGACCCTCTGCCGCGTTCGGGCGCTGCCGGACCTGCTCCTCGGCCTGCGCGATCGCGGTTTCACGGTCGTCGTGTTGGACGCGCGAGGCGAGTCCGCGCTCGAGGCGGTGGACTTGACGGGGCCCGCGGCGATCGTCGTGGGCGCGGAGGACAAGGGCTCGAGGCCGGCCGTGCGTCGCGCCGCGACCTGCCTCGCGAAGCTCCCCATCGCCGCGACGATCGACTCGCTCAACGCCTCGGTCGCGTCCGCGATCGCCCTCTACGAGGTCGGTCGCCAGCGACGCACCCGCCCCGCGTGAGCCCGATACATCGAAGCGCTTACGGAAGCGATTCGTCACCTGAATCGATCGCTATTTCAGGCGCTTAGCTCGCCTCTTTCAAGCGTCGCTCGAGCTTCTCCGAGAGCACTGCACGACTGCGCAGCTTTCTTGGCCCACGATTCCATTGAGTGGATCGCCAATCGATTCCAACTGCATCAGAGATTGTAGAAGCATCTCAGTCAGTTGAGTCTCGGAGTCGAAGCAACCTTCGAGACGGGGGCCGAGGCTCTCACCCAAAGTCTAGGTGCGGGTCCCGTGGTGCCCTCCCCGCTTCTCGATCAGCCCACGCTCCGATCGGCGCGCGCGAGGATCCGATCCAGCGCGCCGACGGCTTCGTCGATCTCCCCGATCGTCGTGGTCTCGCCGAGCGAGAAGCGAACTGCCCCGGCCGCGCGGGATCGCCCGAGCATCGCCGTGATGACGGGGCTCGGATCCGCGGTGCCCGCCGAGCACGCCGATCCACTGGAGACCGCGACGCCCTCGAGATCGAGCGCCGCGCACAGCTCCGGCCCCGACCACGCCGCGAACGAGACGTTCGTGACGTGCGGGGCGCGAGCTGCGCCGCCGTTCAGGAACGCTCCGCGGGCGAGGAGGCGATCTTCGAGCGCGTCCCGAAGCGCCGCGATGCTCGCGTAGCGGGACGCGCCGTCGCGAGCCCGGATCGCCGCGACGGTCAGGCCCGCCGCCGCCACGGGATCCTGCGTCCCCGGGCGAACACCACGCTCCTGAGCCCCGCCTCGAAGGATCGCCGTGAGCCGGATTCCGCACCGCACGGCGACGGCGCCGATGCCCTTCGGGCCGCGGATCTTGTGCGCGGCCATCGTCACGATATCCGCGCCTGACCACGCTTCGGGGGCGAGTCGCCCCACGGCCTGAACGGCGTCGCAGTGCATGAGCGCGCCCTGCGCGTGCGCGCGGTCCGACACCTCGCCGACCGGTTGGATGACGCCGGTCTCGTGGTTGACGGCTTGGAGCGAGACGAGCGTTGGCCGGCCGCCGGCTCGCGCCAGCGCTTGCTCGAAGCGCGCGACAGGGACGCGCCCGTCTGGGTCTGGATCCAGCCACGCGACCTCGATCCCGCGGCGCTCGAGCTCTTCGGCGACGCGGAGGACGGACGGATGTTCGATGCGCGAGACGACGAGCAAGCCGGCGTTCGCGGTGAAGGGCGCGACGAGCGCGAGGTTGTTCGCCTCCGTCCCGCCGGAGGTCAAGACCACGTCGCGCGCGTCGGTGCCGAGAAGCGCAGCGACGGCGGCGCGCGCGTCCTCGACGAGCCTTCGCGCGCTGCGCCCCGGCCCGTGCACGCTCGCGGGGTTCGCCCACGCGACCTGCATCGCCTCGCGCATCGCCTCCAGCACGTCGGGGGCCGGCGGGGTCGTCGCGTTCCAGTCGAGGTAAGCCGGCATCGGGGGACCGAGCGGATCGTGTAGCATGGTCTCGTGAACGTTCGCGTCGCCCTCGCGCTCGGCTTGGCTCTCGGGTCGAGCGCCTGCCAAGTGGTGTTCGGGCTCGACGAGTACAAGCCCGCGATCGGCACCGGCGGCGCGGGATCGACCAGCAGCGCCTCCACCGGACCGACGAGCTGCTGCGTGACGGTGCCGGGGCTGCCGCTCGTCGAGGTCACCGAAGCAGCCGGCGACGCTCCCCCGCCCCAGCCGTGTCCGGCGCCCGTGCGTCTCTCGGGCGGCGCACCGCCGACCGACACGTGTGACGGATGCACGTGCGACGCGACGAGCGTCACGTGCGCCGCCAGCGTCGACTGCTACCAGGACTCCGCCTGCGCCCAGCTGTCGGTGACGCTCGACCTCGGCGCTCCCGTCGGCTGCGCTGCGACGAACGGGATCTTGGGCGCGAAGTCCTGCAAATTCTCCTCGGCGGCGCACGCCACGAGCTCGGCGGCGCCCGGCGGGGGCACGCTCAGCCCGGGCCAGTGGGAGAAGCAATACGCGCTGTGCCCGGTGGACGGGGCGCCGGACGGCTGCGACACGGGCGCGAGCTGCCCGCAGCACGGCGCGGGCACGCGACTCTGCCTGTTGGCCCCCGCAGGAACGACGTCCTGCCCGGCGGGCTTCGACGACCTCTCCAAGGTCTACGACGGCGGCGAAGACAATCAGGCATGCAACTGCACTTGTGATACAACTTGCGGATTCGACGTGAAGCTCGGCGGAGTGCTGTGCGACGTCCTCGGCTCGACCACGATCGATCCGGCGCAGTGCACGTCGGTCGCCAACGGACTGTCCTACGGCGCGACGCCCAAGCCCGCGGCGACCGCGCACAGCGGCGTCTCGGGGACCTTCGCGCCGTCGCCGCCGAAGATCCTCTGCTGCCAGAAGGGCCCCTGAGGCGGCTCGGCGCGAGGCGCGTCTCCTCAGAAGGACGCGTCGAGGCCGAGGAACGCCGAGCTCGGGGAGACGGCCGGCGTCAGGTGAAGAGCGCGCGGCGGTCGATCCTTGGGGGCCGTGAGCAGCAGGATCGCGCCGACGCCCGTGAGGACCGCGCCGACGGGGATGGCGACGTTCGCGACGTTCGCGTAGGTGCCGGCACGATCGATCGCCGCCTGCCCCGTGGGATCACAGCGCTTCGCCGGGCAGTGAGGATCGGCCGCGCTCTTGCGCTCTGCGACGAGGCCGATGAAGACGCCGCCCAGGATCAAGGTCCCGACGCCGACGCCGCCGGCGGCCCAACCGAGGACGCGCTGGGTCTTGCCCCGTCGCGGCGCGTAGTCGGTCGGTGCGCTGCCGGCTCCGTCGTCCGGCGCGACGGCGAGCTCGGGGATCTCCACCGTCACGTCCTTGCCGGGCGGGACCGAGAACGAGCCTTTGTAGGGCACGTGTCCGTCCGCCTTGGCCACGATCTGGTGGGGCCCCGGATCGATCGGAAGCGGCGTCCCGAGCGCCCCGCCCCGCAGCTCGACGCCGTCGCGGAGCACGACCATGCCCTTCGTCGCGGAGGGCGCCTTGAGCACGACGTGGGAGAGGCCGGCCTCGAGCGCGCGGCCCTCTCCGCGCGCGAAGTCGGCGCGGCGATCGTCGCCTCGGCGGCGGAACTGGCGTTCGGCTTCGACGAACTGGCTCCACGCCGTCGCCGTCTTGCCCTTGGTGCGGTTGCATGCGCCTAGGTTGAGGAGCGTGCCAGGGGCGGGATCGAGCCGGTAGCTCTCGTCGAACGCCGCGCACGCCTCGTCGGTTCGCCCTTCGTCCATCAGGCCGCGCGCCTTCTTGAAGAGCACCTCCGCGCTCGCCGCGTCGGTGGCCGATGCAGCGGGCTCCTCGGCGCGAGCCTGCCGCTCGCTCCGAGCGACCGACGCCGCGCCCACGAGCCAGAGCCCAGCGACGAGCAGCCTCGCGCGTATCGCCTTCACGCGACCTTCTCCGGACCTTGGCGCGAGACCTTCACGTCGAAGCGCGCGCCCCGGAACGCGACGCCTCGCGCGAGCTCGTCGCACGGTGAGCGAACCGTGACGTCACCGCCGAGACCGCGCGCCGTCCGACGCGCGATCGCGAGACCGACGCCGACGCCGCCATGCTCGCGCGTGGCGGAGCCGTCGACCTGGTAGAACGCGTCGAAGATCCGCTCGAGCTTGTCCGCCGGGATGCCGGGGCCCGTGTCGGCGACGATCGCCTCGCAGGTGTCCTTCGTCCCGCGGACGCCGACCACGACCTTGCCCCCGTGGGGCGTGAACTTCAGCGCGTTCTCGATCACGTGACCGATCGCGCGAGAGAGACGCTCGGGATCGCCGAGCGCCGGCATCGCCTGGTCGAGCCCTTCCTCGAGGATCTCGATCTCCCGCTCCGCCGCGCGCGACCGCCATCGGTCGACGGACAGACGGACGACGCCCGCGAAGTCGTACTCGCGACGCACGAAGAGGAACCGATCGGTCTCGAGGCTCGTGACGTCGACGAGGTTGTCGAGCGTGCTGCGCAGCCGGTGAATCGACTTGTCCATGGCAGCGAGGGCCTTGGCCTGTGCCTGGTTGATGGGCCCGAGCTCTCCGCCCGAGAGGAGCTTCGCGTAGCCCACGATCGGCGTGAGCGGCGTCGCGATCTCGTGCGAGATGTTCCGGTAGAACTCCGTGCGCGCGGCGGAGAGCTCACGCAGCCGCGCGTTGGCCGAGGAGAGCTCCGCGATCTTCTCCTCGAGGTGCCCGGCGATGCGCTGACTCTGCTCACGGAGGAGGGTGTCGTCGGCGACGGCGGATCGCTCCTTCACGCCGCGGAGGTACCGCGCGATCACGGCCGCGAATCCCCGCGCGTCGATCGGCTTTTGGATGAAGCCGTCGCAGCCGACGGCGAGGCTCGTCTCTCGGTCGCCCTCCGCGGTGATGGCGACGATCGGCACGCCCTTCAACGACGCCTCCGAGCGGAGGCGAAGCGTCACCTCGAACCCGTCGAGGTTCGGGATGTTGAGGTCGACGAGGACCAGATCGGGCGGAGATGCGCAGGCGAGCCTCACGCCTTCGAAGCCGTCGGCGGCGTCGATGACCTCGTAGCCGTCGCCCTTGAGCAGCTTGCGGACGAGGAGCCGGTTGGCGGGATCGTCCTCGATGTGGAGGATGCGGGGCATGGACGCGCTGCCGCCCTTCGGCGTAAGTCTGATGCTACTCGCGTGCAGGGCTCGCTGAAAGAGAACAGCCGGATCGCGCTCGCGCTTTCGACGGGCGTGCTCGGCGCCCTCGCGTTCTCCGGAGACGCGGCGTGGCCGCTCGGCCTCTCCGCGTGGGTCCCGCTCCTCGTCGCGATCGATCGCGTGCCTCCGCGAGCTGCGTTCTGGCTGGGCTGGGTCGCGGGGGTGGTCATGACGAGCCTCGGCTACGCGTTCCTCGCGCCGACCCTCGTCCGCGAGAGCGGCTTCGCGCCGGGCACGTGCCTCCTCATCTTCGTCGCGCTCGGCGCTTACCAAGGGCTGCGAGCGGGCCTCCTCGCGCTCCTCCTCGCGCGCGCGACCGAGCGCGGGTGGCCGCGCGCCGCGGCGTCGATCGCCTTCGCGGCGAGCGAGCTGCTCGTGCCGCTGCCGTTCCCGTTCCACTTCGGTGCGTCGGTCGAAGGCGCCACGAGGCTCGTCCAGATCGCCGATCTCGCCGGCCCGATCGCGGTGGGGATGGTCGTCTTCGCGACGAACCTCGGGCTCGCCGAGCTCTGGATGAGCCTCTCGCGGGGGATGGCGCGACGGCGCCGCACCGCCGCATGGCTGCTCGCTTGTCCGCTCGCGGCGGCCCTCTACGGAAGCGTCCGCGTCGAGCAGGTCGACCGCGCGATCGCGCGCGCAGAGCCGCTCTCGGTCGGCGTCGTCCACGTCGGCGCAGGGCTCCGTCCTCACGCCCCCGATCCGTCGTTCCTCGTGCGCGAGACACGGTCGCTCGGCGAGAGCGGCGCGGAGCTCGTCGTGTGGGGAGAGGCCGCGCTGCCGGGCGCGCTCCCCGCCGAGGATCTCGCCGGCGTGCTCCGCGCGGCGGTGACCGGTCGTGTCGGCGTGCCGACGATCGTCGGCGCCCTCGTCGCAGAGGACGATCGCGCGGAGCCGAGGATCTTCAACGCCGCGATCGCGTCCGACGCGCGCGGAGCGCAGACGGGGCGGTACGACAAGCGCCACCTGGCGCCCTTCGGCGAGGAGCTGCCGCTCGGAGATCACTTCCCCGCCCTCTACGCGCTCTCGCCTCGCTCGGGCCACGTCACCGCCGGTGACGTCGAGGCGCCGATGCGCTTCCGCGGGCACGCGATCGCGACGACGATCTGCTACGAGGATCTCCTGCCGCGCTACGTCGCAGATCTCGTGCGCGAGACCGACGCCGAGGTGCTGCTCAACGTCGGGAGCGACGGCTGGTTCACGGGGACGGACGAGCCCGCGCTCCACCTCGCGCTCGCGCGCTCTCGCGCCGTCGAGCACCGGCGCTTCCTCGTCCGCGCCGTCGACGCGGGCGCCTCGGGGATCGTCGATCCCGTGGGGCGCGTGATCCTGAGCTTGCCTCGCGATCGGGACGGCGGCGCGATCGGCGAGGTGCGATGGCTGCAGATGCACACGATTTACGATGGCATCGGCGATACGCCTTGGTGGTTCGCGACCGGTCTCGTGCTGTTCTTCGCCTCGGTCCGTCGTGACCGAGCGGCGGGCCTCGCGGCGCGGGCGCTGCGCGGGGTGCGCCGCCCCCGAGGACGCCCCGTCAGATCTTCAGCGCCTTCTTGAAGCGCTTCGCGTCGGCGAACATGTCGACGTTGGTGAAGACGTAGGTCGCGTCTTCGTGCGGCGCGTCGCGCGCGATCTCGGCGAGCTTCTCGATCGCCGGATCTTCGTACCGCGACTTGTGCCCGGCAGGGCCGTGGAGCCGATAGTAGGCCTTGGGGAGCTTCGAGAGGCCGGAGAGGAGCGGGTCGCGCGCGGCGAGCGCCCCGACCTCGCGGGTCAGCTCGTCGGTCTCGTCCGGATCCCAGCCGACCGTGGGCTCGAAGACGATGCGGCCGAAGTGCGATCGCACGCTTGCGAGGAAGTCGCGGAGCACGCCCTTGTTCGTCTTGTTGTATTGGAACTCGGGCGGCGCGACGAAGACGGCCGTCTCCGCCTCGAGCTCGGCGCCGATCGCCTCGATCGTCTTCAGCGCCGTCTCGATGACCTTTCCGCCCCGGAAGCCCTCCTGCCCGATCTCGCGCGGTCCGAGGAGGGCGAAGCGAAACCCTGCGGGCGCCTCGCGGCGCCACCTCCGGACCGTCCCGGGTCCGGGCGTCGAGACGTGCGTCTCCTGCACCTCGACGAACATGAATTCCTTCCAATACCGAGTTGCAGGAACGGGAAACCCGGCACACCCGACGGTGATCATCGGCGGCACCATACTCTAGACAACGCGCTGCGACAATCGATGGTTCGGCGCGCCGAAGACGCGCGATCAGCGCCGACGGGCGCGCCGAGGACGGTCGGCGCCGTCGACGACCGGCTCGGCGGTCCGCACCTCGAGCCGCCGCACGAGCCGAGCTCGCCGCTTCTCGTGCGCGGCGGGCGCCTCGCTCGTCCCCAACGAGATCGCCCCGAGCGCCTTCTCGAAGGACTTCTCGAAATGCTCGTAGAGCTTCGCGAGCTCGAGGCAGAGCGAGGGATCCACGGCGGCGGCCGCGGCGCGCTCGTAGTCCGCGAGCGCGCGCGCCTTGTCGCCCCTCGCCTTCGCGATGTCGCCGCGCACGCGGAGCACCCTCGCGCGCTCGCTCGCGCCGGCCTCGTCCGCGACGCGCTGAGCGGCGATCTCGGCGACCTCATGCGCCCGATCGAGCGCGCCGGCGCGGCGGAGCGTGCTGGCGACGTGCGCGAGATCGAGGGGGCCGAGCGATCCGACGGGCTCTCCGTAGAAGCCCGCGAGCGCGACCATCGAGAGGACGTCGAGAGCGTTGTGCTCGACGACGCCCGACAGCGCAGAGGCGTCTCGCGTCCGCAGGTAGTGCATGTAACAGGCCGGGATGTCCGCGCCGCCGACGTCGTCGATGCGGGCGCTGCCGAGCACCTCCTCTTCGATGCTCTTGAGGTTGCAGCTCGCGAGGCGCGTCTTGTGGATGCGCCTCGCCACGTGGAGCAGATCGAGGTGCGGCAGCTCTCGAAGCGGTGGCAGGCGGTTCATCACGACGCGCGCGCGCAAGAGCGGCCAGTCGAAGGCCTTGCCGTTGAACGTGACGATCATCGATGCGTCGGCGAGCCTGCGCGCGAGGTGCTCGAGCATCGGCGCCTCTTCACCGAGCTTCTTGACGAGGACCTGCTCGAGGACGAACGCGCGCTCGTGCTCGTCGAAATAGGCGAGCCCGAGGAGGAAGGCGACCGTGCCCGTACCGCCCGAGAGACCCGTCGTCTCCGTGTCGACGTAGAGCGCGCGGCGAGGCTCACAGCCTGCGAGCGAGGGATCGAGCGCGAGCAGCGCGAGCATGGTCGGGTCGGCGAGCGTCGCGGGGTGCAGCGGGGCGTGGCCGACGCGCGCCGCGAGCGGAGCCTTCTTGCGCGCGAGGTGCAGCGGCCCGAGCGGGGTGAGCTCTTCGAGGAACGGCAGCTCGTCGTGCGACCCGCCCCTCGGCTCGGTCGCCCCAGGCCCCGCGAGCGACGCAGCTCCGTGCGACTTGCCCGACCGCGCGAGGATCGACGCGATGCGCTCGCGCAGCTGCTCGAGCCCCGGCTTCGCTTGCACGGGCTCGGCGACGGCGTCGCCCGAGCTCTCGTCGGCCTGCTCGTCGCTCGTGTCGGGCGTGCCCGCCGGGCGGGGACCTACCGAGCGGAGCCGGGAGAGCTTCTGCCCGATCGTCGACATCTCTCGCTGATGCCATGTTCAGTGCCACGAATCAAGAGACCGGCTTGCCAGCTACGGGCGCGTCGCCGCTTCGATGGCCGCGAGGACGCCGTCGGTCCGCTGCTCGAGCTCTTCGCGCGAGCCATCGTTCTCGAGGACGAAGTCGGCCATCGCGACCTTCTCGGCCAGAGGGAGCTGGGCCTCGATCCGCGCGAGCGCCTCGGCTCGGGTGAGCCCATCGCGGCGCATCAAGCGATCGATCTGCGTGGGCAGCGAGACGGCGACGACGACGAGCGGGCGAAACGCCTCCGCGAGCCCGTTCTCCACGAGCAGCGCGGCCTCGTAGCAGGCGAGCGGGTGGCCCGCGGCCGACAGCGCCGCGACGGCTTCGGTGCTCTTCGCGAAGATGCGGGGATGCACGATCGCGTTGAGGGTCTTGCGCGCGGCGGCGTCGGTGAAGACGACCGCTCCGAGCTTCTTGCGGTCGAGCTCGCCGTCATCCCCGACGACCGACGGGCCGAAGGCGGCGATCACCGCGTCGAGCCCTTCGGTCCCTCGCGCCACGACCTCGCGCGCGAGCGCGTCGGCGTCGATGACGGGGATCCCGCGATCGCGCAGGCGGCGCGCGACGGTGCTCTTGCCCGACGCGATCCCGCCCGTGAGGCCGAAGACCCGCATCAGCGCCCTCCCGAGAGGATCTCGCTCGTCGTGGTGATGCGCACACCGGCTGCGCGCAGCTCGTCCAGCGCGGCGCGCGAGCCGACGTCGGTGATGCCGCGCACGGCATCCTCGAGGAGGACCGTGGCGTAGCCGCGCTCGCGCAGCCCGAGCGCCGCAGCGCGCACGCAGTAGTCGGTGGCGACGCCGAAGACGAAGAGCTCGGACGCACGCGCGCGCGTGATCTCGGCCAAGAAGGCCTCGGCGTTCGGGTTCGCGAAGAGGCTGTAGACCTCCTTCTCGAAATAGATCCCCTGGTTCACCCCGCGGACGAGCTCTTCCGCGAGCGACGCGACGTCGATGCCCGGCGTGTTCGGGACGAAGCGAAAGCGCGAGGGGAGCGTGCCCGAGACCTTCAGCCAACCGCTCGTCCCCTTCACGCAGTGATCGGGGAACCGAGGGTCCTCGCCGTTCGGACCGACGTTGTCGTTCGAGGCGAACTCCCACGCGTCGAACGCGTGCGAGTCGACGGAGCCGACGATCGGCACGCCGTTCGCTTCGGCGAAGCGAACGAGCTCGCGGTAGAGCTGGTTCGGCGAGCCGGGCACCGAGAGCGCGCCCTCGGGGAGGCAGAAGTCGTTCTGCACGTCGACGTCGATCCACACGCGGCTCCGTCCGGTCATCGTCCGATCCTCTCAGTGGGGCGCGCCGACGTGCGCGCGACGAACTTCGGCGACGAGGTCGGCGAGGCGCCGCGACGTCTGCACGACGTACCGCCCCGCGGGGTGCGGCGCGTCACCGCTCACCTCGTGGGGCGCCGGCGCGAGGTCGTGCAGGATCGGCGGCAGCGCGCCGAGCCCCGAGGCGACGCGCGCGCGGACCGCGTCGAGCGAGTCCCGCGCCCTCGTCCGCTCGCCGGCCGCGATCAAGCGCACGAGCAGCGGCCGCGTGCTCTCACCGCTCTTCGTCTCCGGGGCGTCCTCGTCCGCGATGGCGATCACGTCGCGCACCATCCTGCCGGCGGCGTCGACGACGCGATGCACCTGGTGAGGGCCGGGGAGCGTCCCCTTGCCCGCCGAGAACTTCGCGATGGGTCGCGCGACGCCGTCGGTCTCGAGCTCGACGATCTTGTACACGCCGCCGAGCGCCGGCGCGTCGAACGAGGTCACGACCTCCGTGCCCACGCCGAACGTGTCGATGGGCGCGCCCGCCCGTCGGAGGGCGGCGATCGAGTGCTCGTTGAGGTCGCCCGACACGACGATCTTCGCAGCCTCGCACCCGTTCGCGTCCAGGATCGCGCGGACCTCGCGGCTGAGGGCGTCGAGATCGCCCGAGTCGATGCGGACGCCTCGGAGCTTCTCCTTCGCGATGCGGGCAGCGCGCTCGGCGCCCCTCGGCGTGTCGTAGGTGTCGATGAGCAGGATCGCAGCCGTTGGGAACACGTCGACGTACGCGCGGAACGCGTCCTCTTCGCTCGGGTGGGCCATCGTCCACATGTGCGCGGCGGTGCCGAGCACGGGGATGCCGAAACGCCGACCGGCCTCGACGTTGCTCGTCCCGCCGAACCCGGCGATGTACGCCGCGTAAGCCGCGTCGATGGCCGCGTCGGGGTGCGTCCTGCGTGAGCCGAACTCGACCACGGCCGCGCCCTCCGCCGCCCGGACGACGCGCGCTGCCTTCGACGCGACCATCGTCGCGTGGTTCACGACGGACAAGAGGAACGTCTCGACGAGCTGCGCCTCGATGATGGGCGCGCGGATGCGCACGAAAGGCTCGTTCTCGAAGGCGATCGTGCCCTCCGGGAGCGCGAAGAGATCGCCGGTGAAGCGGAACGCGCGGAGGTAGTCGCGGAAGGCAGGCGTCATCGCGTCGCGGAGCGCGGGGAGCGTCGCGAGGAACGCGACGTCGTCCTCCGTGAACCTGAGCTCCTCGAGCCACGTCGTGATCCTCTCGATGCCCGCGGCGACGAGGTAGCGCCGGCTCTGCGGCAGCCGGCGCACGAACATCTCGCACGTCGCCACGCGCGCCTGCATGTTCCGGTGGAAGTAACCGGCGGCCATCGTGAGCTGGTAGAGGTCGGTCGCGAGCGCGTTCACGTCGGCGATTCGACCCGGCGCCCGCTCCGCCGTCAACGCGGATGACGCACCGTCCACTACCCAGCGCCCGAGGATCGCACTAGAAGCTCGCGTCATGGCGGAGCTCATCGACGGCAAGGCGATCGCGAAGAAGGTGCGTGACGAGGTCGCGGCGAAGGCCGAAGCGTTCACGCGGCTCCACGGGCGCGCCCCCGGCCTGGAGGTCGTGCTCGTCGGGGACGATCCGGCGAGCGTCGTCTACACGCGCAACAAGGAGAAGGCCGCGCTCGAGGTCGGCGTGCGCGGCAAGCTCCACAAGCTGCCCGCGTCGACGACCGAGGGCGAGCTCCTGGCCATGCTCGATCGACTGAACCGCGACGACGCCGTCGACGGCATCCTCGTCCAGCTCCCCCTGCCCGCTCAGATCGCGGAGCGGACGGTGCTCGATGCGATCGATCCGAACAAGGACGTCGACGGGTTCCACCCGATGAACGTGGGCTTGCTCGCGAGCGGCAGACCGAGCCTCGTCCCCTGCACGCCGAGGGGCTGCATGCGCCTGCTCGCCGAGGCGGGCGTCGATCCGGCGGGCAAGCGCGCCGTCGTCGTCGGGCGCAGCAACATCGTCGGCAAGCCGATGGCGCAGCTGCTGCTCGCGGCGCACGCGACGGTCACGATCGCCCACTCGCGCACGCCGGATCTGCCGTCCGTCTGTCGCGAGGCCGACGTGCTCGTCGTCGCCGTCGGTCGCGGGCGGATGGTGAAGGGCGACTGGGTGAAGGAAGGCGCGACGGTCATCGACGTCGGCATGAACCGCAACGCCGAGGGTAAGCTCGAGGGCGACGTCGACACCGCGGCCGCAGCGACGCGCGCGAGGTTCATCACGCCGGTGCCGGGCGGCGTCGGGCCGATGACCATCGCGTGCCTCCTCGAGAACACGCTGACCGCGGCCGAGCGACGCCTCGCGAGCGGGCGGCGCTGAAGAGGCCGCGTCGACGTCAGGCGGCGACGGGCTTGTCGCCCACGCGGCTCGCCGCGCCTCGGCGCCACACGTGGAACGCGATCGCGCCGCCGACGAGCGCGAGGCCGATCAGCTGAGACGTCGAGAGCCCGCCGACGCCACCACGATCGTCCGCGCGCCAGAACTCGAGCATGAAACGACCGATCGCGTAGAGCGCGACGAAGCTCGCGAAGACCTGTCCGTCGTAGCGCTTTCGGCCGTGGACCCAGCCGAGACAGAAGAGCGCGATGCCGATCGAGAGCGCGCTCTCGTAGACCTGCGTGGGGTGAACCGGATGCGACCAGAGCCGGACGTTCGCGAGCTCCCCCGCCTTGAACTGCGCCTCGGACGCCGGGCTCTGCGGCGGGAACGGCATGCCGACCGCCGAGGTCGTCTCGAGCCCGAAGCAGCATCCCGCGAGCAGGCACCCCATCCGCCCGAAGCCGAGCCCGAGCGGGATCGCGAAGCCGGCCATGTCCGCGGCCTTCCAGAACGGGAAGCGGTCGCGCTTCAGGAGCCACCACGCGCCGAGCGACGCGCCGATGAAGCCGCCGTAGTAGGCGAGCCCGCCGTTCCAGAACTTCGCCCAGGCGAGGCAATCGCGCGCGGCCGGGTGGCAGACGTGCTTCGCGACGTCCCACACGCCTTTGTAGCGCGACTCGCAGAGCAGGTTGTCGGTGTGGATGTCGACCTTCGCAGGATCCGTGCAGAGGTGCACGAAGTCCCAGAAGTAGCCGTCCACGAGGACGCTGAGGATGCGACCCCCCGCGACGCCGGCGAGCAGCGAGGCGAGGCCCAAGTCGACGATGACGTCCGGGTCCTGACCGATACGGCGCGCCCAGATCGATCCGACCGCGGTGGCGAACAGGAACCCGGTCAACAAGAGGACGAAGTACGCAGGGGCCGAGACGTCGAAGATCGTGAACAGGGTCCCGCGCATCGCTCGTCCTCCTCGGCTCAGGCCTCGGCTTCCGCTTCTTTTTGTCGCTTCTTCGCGTCGCCGCCGTCATCGCCCTTGTCGGGGACGGGCTTGCGCGGAGTGAACATGTCGATCGCCATCAGCCCGACGCCGATCACGATCCAGACGTCGGCCACGTTGAACGTCGGCCAGTGCGTCTGCCGACCGTCGCGCACGATGAAGACGTCGAGGAAATCGACGACGTACTGGTGACGAATGCGATCGATGAGGTTGCCCGCGGCGCCGCCGAGCAGGAGCGGCAGCGCCCACTTGAGCGCGACCTGACGAGGCTCGAGCCGCTTGTAGAGGCTCACGACGAACACGACCGCGATGGCCGAGATCAAGAAGAAGAACGGCAGCCGCACGTAGTCCGGTTGCTCGCCGAAGATGCCCCACGCGCCGCCCTTGTTGTGCGCGAGATCGAGGTGGAAGAAGTTCTCGACGACGACGATCCGATCGGCGTGCGGGCCGTCGAGGCGCGAGACCGCCCACGCCTTGCTCCCGAGATCGGCGGCGAGCGCGAGCAGCGAGGCGATCGCGAGAAAGCCGTAGGAGGGCTTCGTCGTCGCGGGCGGCGGCGCAGACGCGTCGGGTCCGACCTTCGGCGCCGGCTTCGTCGCGGTCTCCTTCGACTCGGGCGCATCCGCTTCCGGAGCATCCCCTTTCGGAGCATCCGCCTCCGGCGCTCCGGCCGGCTCCTGGGAGCTCGGGGGGGCTTCCGCGTCGTCGGGCTGGTCTCGTTCGTCGCTCATCGCTCTCCTGATTCGGTACGCCCGATCACGCGTCCGCGCAAACCGGCCGCCAATCGCTTACGACAACCTCGCCGCCCGAGCAAAGGTTCGCTCAGCTCGCAGGGGGCGGGGCCGCCGGGTCGACGGGCTGCGCCGAGGGCTCCGCCGAGGGCTCGTGGAGGTCGCCCTGGTCGTGCTCCAGGCTCGCGCGGACCCTGCGCGACGTGAAGATGTCGATCGCCATGAGGCCGACGCCGATGACGATCCACACGTCGGCGACGTTGAACGTCGGCCAGTGGTACTCGCCGACCTTCTTCTTGAACCAGAAGTGGACGAAGTCCACGACCCAGCCGTTGCGGATGCGGTCGACGAGGTTGCCGATCGCGCCGCCGAGCGCCAGAGGCAGGCCCCACTTCATCGCCCACTGGCGGCGATCGATGCGCGCGTAGACCGACGCGATGAAGACGCTCGCGACCGTGGAGACCATCAAGAAGAAGGGACGGCGCGCGACCTCCGGCAGCGTTCGCAGCATGCTCCACGCGCCGCCTGGGTTCTGGGCGTACTGGAAGTCGAGGTAGCCTTTGATGAGGATGAGCTTCTTCGGGGCGTAGGTCTGAACGTCGATGCCCGTGAGGTTCTTCGAAGCCCACGCCTTCGAGCCGAGATCGAGCGCCGCGCTGATCACGGCGACGACGGTGAAGAAGACGTACGAGGCGGGCTGACGACACGATGGCGTCGGGCTCGGAGGCGGCGCGGCGAGGTCGGGCGCCGGCCCTGGGGTCTCGGGCGCGACCACGTCGTCCGTGCGCGGGCTCGGCTCGGGCGGCTGGGTCGTCGCGTCTTCGGTCACGTCTGTCACGTGTTCGCTCTAGGCCACTTCGCCCGAGGACGAAAACACCTCGACGGCTTTTCGGATCCATTTGGCCATTGGTGCGCATTTGTTTAGTATGCGCTCATGCCTCAACCGCCGTGGAAGACGCCGGTGGGCCTCGACGCGGTCCTCTCCGGATGGCTGGCTTCGGGGACCGTTCGGCCGTGCCTCACCGAGAACCGCGAGATCGCCTCGCGCGAGGGTCGCTTCGAGGCGATCCCCGACGATCTCCATCCCGCGCTCGCGTCGGCGCTCGCGAAGCGCGGGCTCTCGCGCCTCTACTCGCACCAGGGTCAAGCGCTGCGATCGGCGCGCGGCGGTCGCCACACCGTCGTCTCCACGCCGACCGCGAGCGGAAAGAGCCTCTGCTTCCACTTGCCCGTGCTCGACGCCCTCGCGCGCGATCCCGAGGCGAGCGCCATCTACCTCTACCCGACGAAGGCGCTCTCGCGCGACCAAGAGGCGAGCACGCAGGAGTTCATCCGCGAGGCGGGGCTCTCGATCCCCGCCATCGTCTACGACGGCGACACGCCCGGCGACGCGCGGCGCGCAGCGCGGCAGAAGACCAGCGTCGTGATGACGAACCCCGACATGCTGCACGCCGGCATCCTGCCGCATCACGCGCACTGGGCGCGCGCGCTGCAGAAGCTCAAGTACGTGGTCGTCGACGAGCTCCACACCTACCGCGGGGTGTTCGGATCGCACGTGGCGCACGTGCTCGCGCGGCTCCGGAGGGTCGCGCGCTTCCACGGCGCGAACCCGACGTTCATCTGCGCCACCGCGACGATCGGCAACCCCAAGAGCCACGCCGCGCGCCTGATCGGCGCGTCGGAGAGCGAGGTCGAGCTGGTCGGGGAGTCGGGGGCGCCGCAGGGGTCGCGCCAGGTGCTCGTGTACAACCCGCCGGTCGTGAACGCCGAGCTCGGGATCCGCGCGAGCTACCTGAAGAGCGCCGTGCGCCTCACCGCCGATCTCTTGAAGGCGCGCGTGCCGACGATCGTGTTCGGCCACTCGCGCAACTCGGTCGAGATCATGCTGAAGTACCTGCGAGACAACCTCGCAGGGCAGATCGATCCGGCGGCCATCATGGCGTACCGCGGCGGCTACTTACCCGACACGCGTCGGCGCATCGAGAAGGGCCTGCGCGACGGCGAGATCCTCGGCGTCGTCGCCACGAACGCGCTCGAGCTCGGCATCGACATCGGCGATCTCGACGCCGTCG
>CAYYKK010000022.1:0-40962 GCA_964467935.1 uncultured Polyangiaceae bacterium | reverse complement strand
CGCGAAGGGCGGGCTGCACCACGGCGAGATCAGCGGGACCATCAAGTTCATGGCGCCCGAGCAGCTGCGTGGCGCGGATCCCGAGCCTCAGCTCGACGTGTGGGGCGCGGGCGCGACAGCGTTCGATCTGCGCTACGGCCACGCGCCCTTCTCGACCGCCGAGGAGGTGCTCGACCCCGATCACGAGGCCCCCTTCCCGCCGCCGACGAGCCCCGCGGAGGCCTATTTCCAGCACGTACTGCGATCGATGCTGAAGAAGGATCGTCGGACGCGCGCCGCCGACGTGCTCGAGCCGATGCGCCATTTCGGGCTGCTCGCGCAGATCCTGTGCGGGCGCCGCCGGCACGGGAGCGTCGTCGCGATCGATCGGAACACCTTCCGCGTGCACGACTGCGTGGTGCGCTTTCGCGTCGGCGATCTGGTGAAGGCGCACACCGACGCGATCGTCTCGAGCGCGAACGACTCGCTCCGCATGCGCGCGGGCGTCGCGGACGCGCTGCGCCGCGAAGGCGGCGACTCCATCGAGGAGGAGGTGCTTCGCTCGGGTCCGCAGCCGCTCGGCAGCTGCGTCGCCACGCGCGCCGGGACGCTCGCGACGAAGAACGTGCTCCACGCCGTGAGCGCGTGGAAGGAGGTGTCGTGCGTCGGGCGCGCGATGCAGCGCGCGCTCCTGCTCGCCGACGAGCTCGGGCATCGCTCGCTGTCGTTCGCGGCGCTCGGCACGGGCGCGGCGAAGGTCAGCATGGAGGGGTGCGCGAGCGCGATGATGACGGCGCTCCACCACCACCTCGCGCTCGGCGCGACGCACCTGCGCGAGGTCGAGGTCGTGCTCTACGACGACCGCTCCCTCGAGACGTACCGCGAGGTCGGGGAGGACGCGCTGCACGGCCACGTCGAGCTCGCCTTCCCCGACGTCGGGCTGCCCGCGGCGGCCCCGAGCGTGCGCCCCGAGGGCGCGACGTGGATCGATCCGGACAAAGCCACCGGCCCGCGCTGAGCCTCGCCATTCACCGGTTGCCTCGCGCGCGAGGCGCTCCTACGCCTCTCGCCGTGATCGAGCTCTGCGCCATCGCCGGCTTCTCCTTCGAACGGGGCGACGGCACGCTGAAGACCGGCGCCTCCGCCTCGGTGCCCTTCGACGTGGGCGTCTTCCGCCCCGGCGCGTTTCGACCGACGGCCGACGAAGCGCGCGCGATCGGCTCGCCGGCCTCCCCCGTGCTGCCGCGCGTCGGGGAGATCGTCGCCGTCACATGGCGCGCCGACGTGGTCGACGTGCCCGAGAGCGTCACGCGCATCGTGCCTCCCGCGCCGCGCTTCACGCTCACCGAGTGGCTCGGGGGCGTGAACGAGCGCACCGATCTGCTCGACGGGATCACGGCGCGCGAGGTGCGGCGCGGCGCGCCCTTCGAGCCGCGACGCGGGCGGAGCTACGACGCGACCGACGCGGCCTGGATCCTGAAGCGGGTCCGCGACGCGGAGGAGCTCTTCGACGAGGTCCCCGAGCCTTGGGTGGCCTCCGTCGACGCGAACGATCGCGCCTCGTGGACCGCGCTCGGCGAGCTCCTCTCGCTCGAGGACGTGCCCGACGTGGGCCGGCTCGACTTTCGCTCGTACCTCGACGCGCTCGCGGAGGCGGCCGACGAGGAGGGCATCGAGCTCAGGCTCTTCGAGATCAGCGCGGACGCCGACGAGCACTTCGTCGTCGCGCTCGAGCCCGACCAGTTCGAGGCGCTCGAGGCCGACGGCTACGTGGCGAGCCCGATCGCGCGATCCCCGATGCCCCGCGGCGCGAGCTCGATCGCGGAGGCGCGCGCGTGGCTCTCCGCGCGCGTCGATCCGCCGCCGGAGCACGTCGAGGAGGCCGCGCCCTTCGATCTCGTCGCGGCGAGTCGGCGCGTCTTCCGCAGCGTGTGCACCGAGCGCGGCTTCGAGGTCGAGATCGAGCCGGGCCCGCCCGATCGCTTCGTGATGATCTCGAAGCTCCCCGACGACCGCCCCGCGCGCGTGGTCTTCATGTTCCAGGAGGTCGAGGAGAACGGGCAGCGCGCCCACCGCTATCGCTTCGTCGATCGCGACGGCGAGTCGTTCGACGTGATCGACGACGTCGCCCGCGAGCTCGACGATCGCGCCGGCCTCGAGCGCGCGCGATTCGCGCGGGTCGCCGAGCTCGAGGCCCACCTGCTCGTCGAACAGGACGACTGGACGCAGACCGTCGCCGGGCTCCGTCTCACGCACGAGGCGCTCGCCGACGAAGGCATCTGGCTCTCGACGACGGAGACCGCGGGCGAAGACTGGATCGAGCTCACCGTCGCCGTGACCGAGGACGACGTGGACGCCGCGGCCGTCCTCGAGGCCGCCTCGATCTCCTCGGTCGTCGCGCAGCGTCAGGGCCGGAGCCTCGAGCTGCGCGCCACCCTGCCGCTCTCGCTCGTGACCGGCGCGCGCCTGCTCGATCTCGTCGACCTGCTCGTCGCGGAGCGGAGCTGCCTTCTCGACGAGCTCTTCGGCGACGACGCCGACGGTTCGCCGACCTGAGACCTGATCATCCGCGCCACCTTCCGTTACGAGTGCGATTGCCCTTAATCGGCATCAGGGTATTCCCGTAGGAGCCGGCATGGGAACGAGCCGCATCCTCCTCGTGGACCCCGTCGAGGAGAGCCGCGAGGCGCTCGCGACACGGCTCCGCATGTTGGGGTTCGAGGTCACGACCGCGTGCGACGGCGTCGAGGGCGCCCACGCGGCGCTCGGCGATCCGCCCGCGGCCGTCGTCGCCGATCTCTGGATGCCGAGCATCTCGGGCGCGCAGCTGTGCCGCCTGCTCAACGCCGAGCCGGCGACCGCGGACGTGCCGGTGATCCTCCGCGGCCCCGAAGGCCGGCGCCACCGCTTCTGGGCGGAGCGCACCGGCGCGTTCGCCTACGCGATCAAGGGGCGCATGGGCGACCTCGTGCGCGCCCTCGCGCTCTCCGTGCAGCGAGGCGAGGACAACGCCTTCTTCACGACGTTCTCCGCGGACGGCGCGGACGTGCGCGATCGGATCGCCGCCTACCTCGACGCCGCGCTCTTCGACTCGGTCATCGCCGCCGAGGTGCGCAAGCTCGCCGTGTGCGAGTCGTTCGAGCGCCTCTTCGATCACTTCGCGCAGTTCGTCTCGCAGGTCGCGTCGTACCGGTGGCTCGCGATCGTCACCACGACGCCCCACCAGCGGCTCGGCGTACACGCGCGCCCCCAGATGCGCGAGACCGCGACGCGCGAGGCGGAGATCGCCTTCGGGACCGTCTCCGGCGCGTGCCTCCTGCACATCGAAGACGACGACGCCGCCGACGAGTCGACCGGGCCGGAGCCCATCGTGCGGCCGATCATGTTCGGAGAGACCACGCTCGGCGCGCTGGCGGTGGCCCCATGCGCGAGCTCGTGGACCGACGCGGATCTCGTCGGCGTGCTCGCGCGCGAGCTCGGCGGCGCCCTGCGCACGGCGACGCTCGTCGAGGAATCGCAGCGGCTCGCGACGCTCGATCCGCTGACGGGCCTCCACAATCGGCGCGCCTTCGTCGCGAGCGTGGAGCGCGAGATCGGCCGGGCCGATCGCTACGGCGGCGCGCTCTCGTTCCTCTTGATGGACATCGACCATTTCAAGCTCATCAACGACCGGCGCGGCCACGCCATGGGCGATCGCGTCCTCTCGTCGGTCGGCGACTTCCTCGGCCAATCGATCCGCACGGCGGATCTCTGCGCGCGGTGGGGGGGCGAGGAGTTCGTCGTCCTCTTGCCCCACACCTCGAACGAGGGAGCGTGCGCCTTCGCCGAGCGGATCCGCGCGATGCTCGAGCGGCTCGAGGTGCGGGACGACGCAGGCGACCTCATCCCCGTCACCGCCTCCATCGGCGTCGCGACCCACCGCGGTCGAGAGAGCCTCGACGAGCTCGTCGACCGCGCCGATCGGGCGATGTACGCGGCGAAGACCTCGGGTCGCAATCGCGTCGCGGCGGCCGACGACGCGCCGCTCTCCGAAGAGCCTCCCGATCCTCCGCCCGGCGCGCACGAGGCGAAGAGGAGGACGCCGGCGCTCGCGCCCTCGCACACGTCGCATTGACGCTCGCCCCGCACGAATCGGCGAGGGCCGTCCGCCGATGGGTGACGACGCACGACGATTCATGCCAAAATGCGAGCATGAAGCTTCGCATCGCCGCTTACACCTCGGTCGCTCTCGGGATCGTCCTCGCCGCCGCCTGCTCCGCGGGCACCTCCACGGGCACGGGAGGGAGCGGCGCGACGGGCGGACAAGGTGCCTCGGGCAGCACCGTCGCAGGCACCGGCGCCGGGGGACCGGGCAGCGGCGGCTCGAGCGGGAGCTTCGGCACCGGCACCGGCTGCATGAACGCGTGCAGCCCCGACTTCCACCAGGTGCTCTGCGGCACGATGCCCGTCGCGACGTGCATGGGCGACCAGGGCTGCGATATCGCGTCCGGCAGCTGCAAGAATGCATGTCAGGTCGCGGACGCGAACCACCTCTCGGTCGGCTGCGATTACTACGCCACGCACATGGCCGCCGACTTCGGCGGCAACGGGGGCTGCTTCGCGGCCTTCGTCGCCAATACGTGGAACACGCCCGTCCACATCCAGGCCGAATACAACGGCACCGCGATCAACGTCGCCCAATACGCGAAGATCCCGTCGGGCAGCGGCCAGAGCCTCACTTATGGCGCCTACGATCCGGTCGCGGGTCTGCCCTCGGGCCAGGTCGCGATCCTCTTCCTCTCGGGCGGCACGTCGAGCGTGTCCTGCCCCGTCCCCGCGGCGATCCCCACGGGAGCGCAGCTCGGAGGCACCGGCCTCGGCCACTCGTTCCACATCACGACCGACGTCCCCGTCGTCGCCTACCAGATGAACCCCTACGGCGGCGGCAGCGCGGCCGTGACCGCGGGCTCGCTGCTCCTGCCGACGAGCGTGTGGGATCTGAACTACGTCGCGGTCGACATCACCCCGTTCGACATCGGCAACCCTTCGCTCAACATCGTCGCGAAGGAGGACAACACCACGGTGACGTTCCTGCCGAAGGCGGCGGTGCAGGGCGGCGGGGGCATCAACGCCATCGGCGCGAACACCGCCGGACAAATCATCCTCCAAGCGGGCCAGCACGCGCAGATCACGCAATCGTCGGATCTCACCGGCTCGGTCGTCTCGGCCGACAAGCCCGTCGGCTTCATGGCCGGCCAGACCTGCATGCGCATGCCGACGGGCGTCGCGTATTGCGATCACGGCGAGCAGATGATCCCGCCCGTGAAGGCGCTCGGCAGCGAATACGTCGGCGTCATGTACCGACCCCGCCTCGCGAACGAGACGAGCACGTATTGGAAGCTCATCGGCGCGGTCGACGGCACCGCCCTCACCTACAGCACGCCGGTCGGCGGCCCCGCGACGATCAACAAGGGCCAGGTGATCGAGTTCCAGACCGGGACGCCGTTCGTCGTGAAGAGCCAGGACGACAGCCATCCGTTCATCATGATGACGTACATGACGGGCTCGACGGCGCTCGGCGGCGTGGGCGGCTACGGCGATCCCGACCTCGTGCTCAGCGTCCCGCCGCAGCAGTACCTCGATCGCTACGTCTTCTTCGCCGATCCGACCTACCCCGAGACGAACCTCGTCGTCGTCCGCGCGAAGGACCAGAACGGCATGTTCCACGACGTGAACCTCGACTGCGCCGGCAACCTCACGGGCTGGCAAGCCGTCGGTGACTACGAGTGGACGCGCGCGGACCTCTCGACCGGCAACTTCCAAGGTGTCGGCGCGTGCTCGACGGGCGCGCACGAGATGAAGAGCGACGGCCGCTTCGGCCTCTGGGTCTGGGGCTGGGGCACGCCGCTCACCTCGGCCTTCACCCAGAACGTGTCGTACGGCTACCCGGGCGGCATGAACGCGCTGCCCATCAACCAGGTCGTCGTCCCGCCGATCCCGAACTGAGCGCGCTCGCGGTGGACGAGCCCCGACCGAAGGGCGTGCCGTGGGTCGTGCTCGTCGCGGCGCTCGGCTACTTCGTCGACATCTACGACCTCGTGCTCTTCTCGATCCTGCGCGTCCCGAGCCTCGCTGGGCTCGGGATCGCGGAGGCGGGGATGAAGACGACCGGCGCGCTCCTGCTCGACGTGCAGCTCGCGGGCATGTTGATCGGCGGCGTCGTCCTCGGCGTGCTCGGTGACAAGCGCGGGCGGCTGGGGGTCGTGTTCGGATCGATCCTGCTCTACTCGGCCGCGAACTTCGCGAACGCGTTCGTCCACTCGATCGAGGCGTACGCCGTCGTGCGCTTCCTCGCGGGGTTCGGGCTCGCGGGGGAGCTCGGCGCCGGCATCACCCTCGTGTCGGAGCTCTTGCCGCGCCACCGTCGCGGGCTCGGCACCACGATCGTCGCGACCGTCGGGCTCTCGGGCGCGCTCGCCGCCGGCGCCCTCGCGGAGCTCGTCCTGTCCCGCTTCGGCGCGTCGGGGTGGCGCGTGGCGTACGGCATCGGCGGAGCGATGGGGCTCGTGCTGCTCGCGCTCCGCTTCGGCGTGCTCGAGAGCTCGCTCTTCGCGAAGATGCGCGAGAGCGACGCGCCGCGCGGCGACGTGCGCCTCTTGCTCCGACCGCGCGAGCGGCTCTTGCGCTTCTTGCGCGTCATCGCCATCGGCGTGCCGATCTGGTTCGCCGGCGGCGTGCTCTTCGTCTTCGCGCCCGAGATCGGCCGCGCCCTCGGCCTCGCGACGAAGCCCACGGGCGCGCGCACGATCTTCTGGTCGTACCTCGGCGTCGTCGTCGGCGACGTCGTGAGCGGCCTCCTCAGCCAGCGCGCGAAGAGCCGCAAGCGCGTCATCGGCGGCTTCGTCGTCGCGCTCGCGGTGGGCTTCGGCGCGCTCATCGCCTTCGGCGGGCGCTCCTCGACGACGTTCTACGGCCTCATGACCTTCATCGGGTTCGCCACCGGCTACTGGGTGCTCTTCGTGACGACCGCGAGCGAGCAGTTCGGCACCAACCTGCGCGCGACCGTGACGACGAGCGCGCCGAACTTCGTGCGCGCCACGGCCATCCCCGTCGCGGCGCTCTGGCTCGCGCTCACCGGCCCGCTCGGCGTCGTGCCCGCGACGCTCGCGATCGGCCTCGCGACGATCGCCCTCGCGCTCGCGGCCCTCTCGGGCATGCGCGAGAGCTTCGACGAAGATCTCGATCGGCTCGAGCGCTGAGGCGCGCGCCTCAGTTCGGAACCGGCGGCACCACGACGTTGTTGATGGGCTCGACGCTCATGCCCGCGGGGTACGCGTAGCTCGCGTAGTAGTCGTAGCCCCACACGGTGAGCCCGAAGACGCCGTCGCTGTCGGCGGTGTGCACGCCGTTGTTGCAGCTGCCGAGGCCGTGACCGTGGTCGACCATCTTGACGCGCGCGACCTCGGCGGAGTCCGCGGCGTCGACCGCCGTCCACCCGTTGACGACGCCCACGCAGTCGAGCTTCACGTCGTGGAACTGGCCTTGCGTGTCGCGCTTGCGCGTGAAGACGAGCGAGGTGTTCGCGTACGTCGGATCGGTCACGAAGAGGTAGCTCTTCAGGTATTGCTTCGGCGAGATGACGTTCACGTAGTCGGGATCGCCGAGCCCCTCGGAGTTCGTCCCGCCGCCGGTCATGTGCGCCGCGAGGTAGAACGGGTGATCGTCGCCCTGGCTCTTCACGGTGAAGGCCTGGCTCGTGAAGAACGTCACGACCTGACCCGCGCTCAGCGTGAGCGGCGCCGTCGACTGCGGCGGATCGAAGGTGAGCTGCGTGCCATTCACCATCCCGACGAGGGTGTAGGGCGCCGAGTCGTCTCCGCCGCGCGACGGGTAGCGCGCGCCCACGTACTCGGCCCCGACGCGCACGACCGGCAAGAGCTCCTGGTGGCCCGTGTCGCACGCGTCCATGCCCGTCGGGATGTTCATGCAGCTCGAGCCGCCCCACACGCTGATGGGTTGATCCGACGAGATGCGCGAGCCGGCGAGGCGCTCGTCCTGGAGCAGCTGCACGATCTCACCGCGGTTGATCGTGAAGGTGCTCGGCGTGTTGGCGGCCATCGCCGAGACGCCGCCGGCCGCGGGGACCGCGTGCGACGGCACCATCGTGACCGTGGTCCCGTCGACCGAGCCGACGATCTGCGTGAAGGGCTGGCCGTGCTCCGCGCTCCACGCGTCCGACGTGACGAAGTTCGTGCCCCACGAGCTCGTCGGGAGCAGCAGCGTCGAGCTCGTGGCGTAGCTCGTCGCGCCGCCCCACGGATAGACGTCGTACGCGACGACGGGCGCGGTGGTCGTGACGTGGAAGGCGTGTCCGCGCCCGGTCGTGTCGACTTGCGTCTGCACCTCGAGCGCCGCCGGCACCGGGCACGCGACGTTGAGCGGCTCGCCCGACGCGAAGTGCGAAAGCATCACGACGCCGAGCTGTCCCGGCTGGAGCTTGCCCCCGGTGAGCGGCTGGAACGTGAGCGACGAGCCTTGGCCCGTCGGCAGGTAGGTGTACTGCGAGGCGTCGATCGTCTGGCCGTCGTAGTCGAGCGCGATCTGCACGGGGCTCGTCCACGTGTTCGCGACGAGGGCGGCGAAGCACCCGCCGCGCGCCCCGAACGAGACCGGCGTCGTCGCGCTGAAGAAGTCGCAGCCGATGGTGCTCTGGTTCTTCGCCGCCGCGTCGCACGGCGGCCCGCACGTCCCGTCGGGGAGGCAGCCCTGATCGGAGCCACAGGTGACGAGCACCTTGCCGTTGCAATCGACATACTGATGCAAATCAGCCGTACAATGCGCCGCGCACGTCCCGCCGCCGCCCGCGCCCGCCTCGAACCCCGATCCCGTGCTCGCGGCGACGGCGGCGCCGAGCCCGCCCGATCCACCGCCGCCTCCCGTTCCGCCGTTGCCGACGCCGGCGCTGCAACCGAGGAGGGCGATCGCGAGGAGCGGAGCACCGCGTCGACCGGGGAGAGGCGAAGGGAGGAGCTTCTTCATGCCTCCGCCCTACGCAACGACCAGACCAACCCGTGAGACTTCGACTTGGCGGAGAGAGTCCTACAGCGGCCCCCTCCTCTCGCCGCTCGCTCCGTCTACGAAGTGCACCCTCGCGACAGATTGTGCACGAAGTGCACAAGCGGCGGCGCTCAGCGGTGCGGCAGGTGCTTCATCCACTCGTCGAGGTGCGCCGAGGGATTGATGAGATCGGAGCGACGCTGATACGGCCCGGTGCCGACGGTGAGCGGCGCGTCCGAGGCGCCGTGCGAGTACATCTCGAAATGCAGCATCGAGCTGCCCGAATCGAGCCGTCCGACGCGCGCGATGGGCTCGCCTTTGCGCACGGTCTTGCCGCCCGTGTAGCTGCCTCCGAGGATTTCGCCATAGCGCACGATGAAGTCGTGGTGGCGAATCTCGACCGCGTACGTGCCGGTGTAGAAGTAATAGGGCGGCCTCACGAGCGTCCCGTCGGCCACCGCGTAGATGGTGGTGCCCTTCGGCGCGAGCAGATCGCAGCCCGCGTGGAGCCTCCGGCCGCCGTCGCGCGGCGCGCCGAAGTAGCGACCGCCCGACTTCCAGTTCGGCGAAGGCACGTGATCGAACGGAAAACAGAAGTCGCCCGCGCCCGTCGTCGCGACCGGGCTGCCGGTCGAGGGGCTGCTCGGCGTCGTCGCGATCGCCTGGAGCGTGGTCTTCGATTTCGCCGCGCGCGCGAGGGCGCCGAACGTGTCGCGCCCGACGACCCCGTCGACCGTGAGCGCGTGCGTCGACTGGAAATAGCGGAGCGATTGTTCGGTGAGCTCGCCGAACGTGCCCGTCGTCGGGAGGTGCGGGCGCGATCCCGCGAGGTTCAGGAGCTCCTGCACTTGCCTCACCTCGGGCCCTTGCGAGCCGCGGCGAAGCACCCTCGTCATCGACGTCGTGAGCCTGATGTCTTGATTGGCCATGTCTGTCTCCCGCTTGCCCGAACGAGCTTAGCAAGGGGCGCGCCCACCGAGGAACGAGCCGACTCGACGTCGGGCCCCACGCGGCGGTACGCTCTTCAGTCGGGGGCCTTCGTCCGGAGGCCGGTTTCGAAAGGAGCGACCGATGAAACGATGGTGGGTGCTCTCGGTCGGTGTCCCGGCTGCGCTCTCGCTCGCGAGCTCTTGCTCCGACGGCTCCGGCGACGGCGGCAAGACGACCTCCTCGACCACGACGGGCGCGGGCGCGAGCGCGGGGACGAGCAGCGGAGGCGGCGGCGCGTTCTCGGGCGCCGGCGGCGGCGTGCAGTGCGTGCCCGGCCTGAAGAGCATCGCGCTCACGCCGGCGAACGGCATGTACATGCTCGACGGCACGAGCCCCGCGGCGCCCGTCACGTTCACCGCGACCGGCACCTTCACCGACGGATCGACGAAGCCGCTGCCGGGCAGCGCGCTCGCGTGGAGTGTGTCGCGCGACGACGCGACGCCCCCAGGCACGATCGCCGCCGGCGTGCTCGCGCCGAACCCTTCGGCCGGCGGCGTCGTGCACGTCGACGCGACCGACGGCTGCATCGACGCGAAGACCGACGTGACGTTCACGCTCGACGTGACGATCGGCATGCCGGCGAACCCGGGCGACTGGAACGGCCCCGTCGTCACCGGCGCGCCCTCGCCGCTCATCGTGTACCCGAGCGACCAGACGCTCTTCCCGAGGAACATCTTCCGCACGCTCTTCCAGTGGCGCACGGCGGGGTTCTCCGACTTCCGCCTCGTCTTCACCGGACCCTACTCGACCGTCACCGTCTTCACCGACGGCGCGCACGCGCTCTGCACCGGAAAGACCCCCGCGGCCGGGTGCTGGGAGGTCGACGAGGTGGCGTGGAGCTTCATCGCCGGCTCGAACGCGGGCGCGAGCGCGAGCTGGGAGGTCGACGCGCTCGACAAGAGCACCAACCCTCCGACCGTGCGCGGCAGCGACCCGATCGACATCGGCTTCTCCAAGGAGGACGTGGGCGGGGCGATCTTCTATTGGTCCACGACGAGCGCGGGCGTGCGTCGCGGCCGCATCTCGCAGATCAACCCCGAGGACTACATCGCGGGCAAACCGTCGACGACCTACCCCGACGGCACGACGGTGAAATGCGTCGCGTGCCACGTCGTCTCGCGCGACGGCAAATACCTCGCGGCGCCCGTGCAATCGAGCGCGAGCCAGAGCGTGTGGGTGACGGAGGTGACGCCGCAGCCGCCGCCGAACCCGCTCGTGAAATCGATCGCGAACACCTCGGGGCACGGCTTCGCGACGATCTCGCCGGACGACGCGCACCTCGTCGTCGCTTTCAACGGCAAGATGTGGATGGTCGATCGCGTGACGGGCATGCACGAGGCCGATCTCGTCACGGGCATGCTCGGAGGCACGCATCCGGATTGGTCGCCCGCGGGCGACGAGGTCGTGTTCGCGACCGGCAAGGGCGACGCGCCCGGCGGATCGAAGCTCGCGCGCATTCCCTTCACGAACGGCGCGTGGGGCACGCCGACCGCGTTCCTCGATCCGCCGAGCGGCCTCTCGAACCTCTTCCCGTCGTTCTCGCCGAACGCCGATTACATCGCTTACTCGAAGGGCAAGGGCGGCCACGACGACGTCACCGCGCAGCTCATGGTCGTGCCGGCAGCGGGCGGGACGCCCATCGAGCTCGTCAACGCGAACCGCGTCCGCTCGAACCAGCTCTCGACGGGCCAATACCAGAACAGCCAACCCACCTGGGCGCCGCCGGGCGACTACCATTGGATCGCGTTCAACTCGATGCGCGAATACGGCGTCGTGAGCCCGCAGGGCACGCAGCAAATCTGGGTCGCGGGCATCGACTTGAAGAAGGCCGCGCAGGGCACGGATCCGAGCTACCCGGCGTTCCGCGTCCCCTTCCAAGGGCTCACCGAGAACAACCATCGCGCGTATTGGACGCAGGACATCGGAAGCGGCGGGGGCGGCGGCGCGGGCGGCGGAGGTGGCGCGGGCGGCGGCGGCGGTGGCTGCTCGCAGATCCTGCCGCAGGGCGCGACGTGCGATCCGCTCGAGACGTGCTGCCAGAGCGGGCTCGTCTGCGACACGCCCGACAACGGCGCCACCTACCAATGCATGAAGATCATCCCGAACTGAGCTCGAGGCGCCTCAGCCCACGATCCACAACAGCTCGACCGTCACCGACTTGAGCTGCACGGCATTGCGCGGCGGGCTCGCCTTGCGAATGTTGGCGAGCGCGTCGCGGTTCTCCCAGAGCGTGACGGAGATGGTGCGACCGGTCTTCGGATCGTGCGAGAGATACGCGGCGTGCACGCCGGGCTGTTTGCGGAGCCACGCGAGGAACGTCTGCGCCTTCGACAGCGCGACGAGATCGGGCTTGTCGTGCGTCGCGATGCGCATGATCCCTTTGCCGAGGGGGATCGGGCCCTCGACGAGCTGATCCATCCCCGCGTCGAGATCGTGGGCGCTCGCGTCACCGTCCGGCCCGCGCGCGATCTCTTGTCCGTCGGCGATCGATTGTCGCTCTTCCACGCGTCGCGCGGCCTCACGCTCGCGCGCCTCGCGCGCCGGATCGCCGGGCTCCGACGGCTTCGGCGCCTCGACGATCACCGGCGCAGCCGGCGGAGGCTCGGGGGCGGGCTCGGGCGGCGCGGGGCGCTTCGCCTCGACGGGGAGCGAGAGGTTGCCCTTTGCCCAGAGAAGACCGATCTGCTCGGCGGGATCGGCGTCGGCGATGCCGCGATCCTCGGCCGTGAGCTCGCGCGCGACGATCGCGAAGCCGCCGACGCGCAGCTGGTTGTGGTTGTAGATGTCGAAGCGGCCGCCGCCGAGCGCCCGCACGTCGTAGATGCGACCGTCGATGCTCACGCGATTGCGAACGACCTTGGTCTCCTGGGCCATGGCCGGCATCGTAGCAAAGCGAAAGGCGCGAACGGGAGCGCGCGCTCGCCCGACCGCGCATCGTCGAGCGTCGGGCGGGCGGAGCGGGCGTCTCCTCGGGCTTTGTCGCTCAGCGCTTCTTCGCGGGCTTCTTCGCAGCCTTCTTCGGCGCGGCCTTCTTCGGCGCGGCCTTCTTCGGCGCGGCCTTCTTGGCGGCCTTCTTCGGCGCAGCGCGCTTCGCGACGGGACGCTTCGCCTGCTGCCAGACGCCGATCGTCGCGCCCTGCGGATCGACGAAGATGCCGATGAAGCCCATGTCGCCGATCGCCATGTGGGGGACGATGATCGTCGCGCCGTGGGCCTCGGCCTTGGCGATCGACTCCTTCACGTCCTTCACGTCGACGTACGCGGTCCACGCCGACGGCTGGTTCGGCATGTTCTTGCCGCCGATGCCGCCGCCGACGCCCTTGCCGACGACGACGCCGGTCCAGTTCATGTCCGGCACGTCCTGGAACTTCCAATCGAAGACCGCGCCGTAGAACTTCTTCGCGGCTTCACGATCGTCGGCGGCCAAATCGAGGTGTACGAAAGGGTTTCCCATGCCGCGGATGCTAGAAGCCCTCTCGATCCTGTCAACGGTGGCCGCACCGCTGCGTGCGCCCGTCGGCGCGCGCGACGAGGGGAGATCACTTCGTGCGGCAGTTCTCGAGCGTGAGGATGCCGACGAGCTCGAGGCCGCCGAAGGGGCAGATGAGCGTCGCGGTGTCGCCGACCTTGAGCTTCTTCGCGTCGCCGAGGTCGGGGCTCTTCGGATCGACGGTGAAGTCGACCTCGGTCGAGCCCGCCTCCATGCGGATGTCGACGAACCCGGGCTTGCCGCCGTACGTCGCGTTGGGATCGATCTTCTTCACCTTGCCGGTCAGCTTGTAATCGCCGGGCGGGAAGGCGTCGTAGCGATCGGCGGCGGGCGTCGCGGACCAGCCCTTCTGGAAGGCGACGACGTCGCAGACGCGGATCGTTCCTTCCTTCTTGCACGGATTGGCGGAGCCGCCGGCCGCGCTCGCCGTCGGTGCGACCGTCGCCGCGCTCGTGGGTGCGGAGCTCGGCTTCTCCGCCGCCTCCGCGCTCTTCGCGCCGTGCTTGTGTCGCTTCGAGCTCTTCTCTTCCTCGGGCGCGGATTCGCTCGATTTGCTCGAGGTCTGCCCGCAAGCGGCGAGAAGGATCGTCCCCAACAGGATTCCCCACGGCATCGATCGCGCGATCATGGCGACGGGTCTATCAGAGGCCGCGCGACCGCTCAATGGGCCCCCGACGCTGCGTTCGACGCACGGCCTCAGCCAGCCTGGATCCCGTCGAGCGCCTTCATCGACGCGTCGGACAGAACGACGTCCGCGGCCGAGAGGTTCTCGCGGAGGTGCGCGGCGCTCGACGTCCCGGGGATGAGCAGGATGTTCGGCGCCCGCCGGAGCAGCCACGCGAGCGCGACCTGCATCGGCGTCGCGTCCACCGCGCGGGCGACGTCGGACAGCGTCGACGATGGGAGCGGCGAGAACCCGCCGAGCGGGAAGTACGGCACGAATGCGATGCCCGCCGCGGCGAGGCTGTCGATCAGCGCGTCGTCCTTTCGGTGCGCGAGGTTGTAGAGGTTCTGGACGCACACGATCTCGGTCATCGCGCGCGCTTCTTCGACCTGCTTCGCCGTCACGTGGCTGAGGCCGATGTGACGGATCTTCCCCTCCCGTTGCAGCTCCATCATCACGGAGAGCGGCTCCGCGATCGAGCCCTCGCGCGTCTCGAGCGCGCTGAACATGATCCGCAGGTTCACCACCTCGAGCACGTCGAGGCCGAGGTTCCGGAGGTTGTCGTCCACCGCGCTCCTCAGATCGTCCTCCGACGACGCGGGATCCCACGAGCCCTGCGGACCGCGCCTCGCGCCGACCTTCGTCACGATCACGAGCTCCTTCGGATAGGGGTGCAGCGCCTCTCGGAGGATCTGGTTCGTCACGTGCGGCCCGTACGTGTCGCTCGTGTCGATGTGATCCACGCCGCGCTCCACGGCCTCACGCAGCACGGCGATCGCTCTCGCGCGATCCTTCGGTGGCCCGAACACGTGCGGCCCCGCGAGCTGCATCGCCCCGTACCCCAACCGCTTCACCTTGCGACCACCCAACCCGAACGTTCCGACCTTCGCGAGATTCGTCATGGCGAGAACCCTAGGTCCCCGCGACGTGTATGATAATGGGCCTCAATCGGCACGACCCGTCCTGAATTCCGCACAATGACCGTGAACCTCGACGATGTCCGGCTCTTCGCAGCGGTCGCGCGCGCCGGCGGCTTCCGTGAGGCCGCCCGCGTGGGCGGTGGGAGCGCGTCGAAGGCGAGCGAAGCGGTCCGGAGGCTCGAGGCCGACCTCGGCGTCCGGCTTCTCCACCGCACCACCCGCTCGGTCGCGCCGACCGAGGCGGGCGCGCGCCTGCTCGAGCGGCTCGGCCCCGCCCTCGGCGAGATCGCCTCCGCGCTCGACGTGGCGAAGGGCTCCCAGGGAGAGCCCGCGGGCACGCTCCGACTCAACGTCCCCTCGGTCGCCGCGCGGCTCGTCCTGCCCCGCATCCTTCCCGCCTTCCTCGCCGCGTATCCCGACATCCGCGTCGACGTCACGACCGACGACGTGCTCGTCGACATCCTGGCGGCCGGTTGCGACGCGGGCATTCGCTACGTCGAGACCATCGAGAAGGACATGATCGCGGTCCCCATCGGCCCCCGCGAGCAGCGCTTCGCCGTCGCCGCCGCCCCGGCCTACCTCGCGCGGCACAAGCGTCCGACCCACCCGCGCCACCTCCTCGACCATCCGTGCCTGCGCCTTCGCTTCCATGGCGGCGTCCCCGTCCCGTGGGAGCTCGAGCGCGACGGAGAGCTCCTCAAGCTCGAGCCCACGGGCCCGCTCATCGGCAATCTCGGGAGCGCCACGGATCTGGTCATCGCGGCCGCCATCGCAGGCACGGGCATCGTCTATCTGTTCGAGGACTGGCTGCGACCGCATTTCGAGAGCGGCGATTTGAAGCCTCTGCTCGAGCGCTGGTGGCGGCGGTTCTCCGGGCCGTTTCTGTACTACCCGAGTCGGCGCCACATGCCGGCGGCGCTGCGCGCGTTCGTCGATTTCATTCGGTCCGGAAGGAGGTAGGTCGGCGACGGCGGGTCGAAGTACGCGCCCGCCCGATCTTTGCTAGCTTCGAGAGATGCTTCGTCTCGCTCTTACTTCGATCCTGGCAGCGGTGTGTCTTCCGTGGGCCGTCGTTTCCTGTGGCGGCCCAGGGCCCACGGCGGTTCCAGAGAGAAACGGCGACGGCTGCGCGGCTCTCTACGATGCCTATGTCGTCTGGTCCGACAAGTGCGCAGGCCCCGTCCTCGAAGACTCCGTGCGTGAAGACCTGGTCACGCGTTGTGCGCGCCGCGCTGCTTTGCCAGGGATCAGCGTCGCCTCCCATGCTTTCGACGCATGCGCCCAAAAGATCAAGGGCTCGTCGTGCGCCGCGCTGCCTCTCGAGTGTCTCAGCGCACATGACGGCGTCGTCGCGAGCGGGCTCGGCGGCGTGTGGCTCGGCTCATCGATCTTCTCCGCGGACGAGCTCTTTCCGCACGTCGTAGGAACGCTCGCGACGGGTCGTGCCTGTGACATCGACGCGCAATGCGCGACGGGGATTTGCGGGAGCGAAATCGACGCGACCTGCGGAGTCTGCGTCGAGAGGCACCCGAGCGGTGGCACCTGCGGCCAAACCGCCATTTGTGAATATGGCAGCAACTGCCAAGACGGAACGTGCGTCAGCTGGGGCAAGCCCGAGGGAGAAGCATGCATGACCGTCAAGGGCGACTCGGACTGCCGAAGGGACCTCCATTGCAAGGACGCCGCTTGTGTTCCACGACTCCACGTCGGCGACCCATGCAACGCCGACCTCCTTCCGCGCGAGGAGTGCGAGCCGAGCTCAGCCTGTGTAGCTTCGTTTTGTAAGGGAGACTCCATCGCGCACGCGGGAGAAGCGTGCGACGAGGCGGCCCATTGCGAGCCTGGGACGAGCTGCGTCGAGGGCGTCTGTCGCATTCCCCGAGCCGACGTCGCTTTGGGCGGCGCGTGCGGCATCGACGTCTGTGCCTCGAATCTCGTCTGTCACTACGGTGTCTGCGAACAGGGCGCGAGCTCGGGCGCGAGCTGCAGCGGTCCGTCTCCCGAGGCCTGCAGCCCGACGCTCGCCTGCATCTTCGACGGAACGAGCGCGAGCTGCGATCGACCCCGCACCGAAGGCGGCGCGTGCACGAACGTCGCCGACTGCGCCGCAGGATTCCAATGCTCGCGAGGCCTTGATTCACTCGGCGTCTGCAAGCGCGAGCTGGGACCCGGAGAAGCGTGCGGTCCAGGCCTCTATTGCCGCGGCTCGCTCGAGTGTCGGTCGAACGTCTGCGTACCGCTCGGCGCCTGCTCCGTGTCGAACTGACGCGCATCTCGAACGTTCGCAGGGACGCGGCGCTGGCCGTGAAGCGGGTCACGGGCGGCCCGGGAGAAGTGCAGCCATGGTTTCGGGACTGGGCGCCGACGATCAAGCGCGCGCGGGGGTCGCGTCGACGACCATCGCCGCTGCCGCGGCGCCCTTCGCGCCCAGGTGCGTGTCGCCGAAGCCCGTCGCGTACTTGAGCCCATAGCCGAGCGCCCGATCGAACCCGACGTGGGCGAGCCACACGCACGCGGCGAGCAAGAGGCCGTGCGCGCCGAGCGCCGCGCCGAGCCCCGCGAGCGCGAGGCCGCCGAGCGTGCTGTGGGCCGCGTCGTAGGCCGCGGCGCCCACCTTGGTGTCCACCAGGTAGCCGAGGAACGAGAGATCCGGCGCGAGGAAGCAGAGCGCGAACCACCCCCACGATCCGCCGAGGTGCGCGTAGGCGAGGCAGGCGGCGGCGAGGAGACCGAGGCCCTCGAGGCGGAGGACGGCCGCCGGGCCGCCGTGCACGGCGCCAGGGCGAGGGAGGGAGGAGACCGAGGAAGAGACGGTGTTCGTGCGCATGGACGGAGCCTTTCGTTCGGACCGCTCGGCGGCGGTCACACACCGAAGATGCGCTCGATCGAGCTTCATGACGATTGTCTAAATGTGTCGAGTGGTTCATACAAAAATGATGAACCTCGCGAAGCCCCTGCCGAGCGCGCTCTCGTGGGATTGGCTCGGCGCCTTTCGCGCCGTGGAGAAGACCGGGAGCCTCTCCGCCGCCGCGCGCGCGCTGGGCGCCGCGCAGCCCACCGTACGACGACAGGTCGAGGCGCTCGAGCGCGCGCTCGGCGTCGTGCTCTTCACGCGCTCGCCCACGGGCCTCGCCCCCACCGAGGCCGCGCGCGCCATCCTGCCCTTCGCCGAGTCGATGGCGGCGGCCGCCGACGCGCTCGTGCGTCAGGCTTCCGCGCCGGCGACGTCCACGAGCGGCACCGTGCGGGTCACCGCGAGCGAGGTCGTCGGTGTCGAGGTGTTGCCCTCGATCTTCGCCGACCTCCTCCGCGCGCACCCGCTCCTCCGCATCGAGCTGTCGCCCACCAACCAGAGCCTCGACATGCTCCGACGCGACGCCGACGTCGCCGTGCGCATGACGCAGCCCACGCAAGGTGCCCTCGTCGCGAAGCGCGTCGCCGACGTCTCGCTCGGCCTCTTCGCCACCGAGCACTACCTCGCCGAGCGCGGCACCCCGCGCACGCTCGCGGAGCTCTCGCACGGCCACGCCCTCATCGGCCGAGACCGCGACGGCGCGGCGTTCTTCGAGGCGCTCGCCGCCGCTGGGCTCCGCGTTCGCCCGCGCGATTTCGCGTTCCGGAGCGACAGCGACATCGCCCAACACGCCGCCATTCGCGCGGGCCTCGGCGTCGGCATTCTCCAGCTCCCGCTCGCGGCGAGGACCAAGGCATTGAAACGCGTGCTGCCGAAGATCGAGCTCGCCCTGCCCATGTGGGTCGTCACGCACGAGGATCTGCGCTCGACGCCGCGCGTGGCCGCGGTGTTCGAAGGCCTCGTGAAAGGGCTCGGGAGGTACGCGAAGGGCAAGGGGTGAGAGCGGCCGGCCCCGGGTGCTCCGCGATCGAGCTTGTCGACGGGTCGCCCGACCCTACCTCTCCCGTCATGAGCGCTCCTCTTCGGCGTTCGACGGACCGGATCCTCTTGCTCGTGTGCCTCGCCTGCGCGCTCGCCGCTCTCGCGCTCGGCGGCCTCACGCTCGCGCTGAGGCCGTACGCGCTCGTCGCGGCGCCCATCCTCTGGCTGGTCGCATCGCTCGGCTTGCATCGGCTCTCGGGCGAACGAGCTTCCGCTCCGAGCATCGCCTTCGCGGCCCTCTTCACGCTGCCGCTCGTGCTCGGCGTGCTCGCCGTCTACGAGGTCACGGTGCGCTGGCAAGCACCCGGTTGGGCGTTCGCCGGGCTCGGCGCGATGGTGATCGCGTTCGCCCTCGTCTTCGCGCGGCTGATGATCGCAGCGGGAAGCGCGGAGTACCCTTACGACGATTGACCTCGCGGCGAAGGAAGGGGCGTTCGTGACTGGGCGCCGTGCTACGACGAGGGCATGCACGGCCAGCGCTACAACTGCCCTGTCGAGCTCGCGCTCACGCTCCTCGGAGGCAAATGGAAGGTGGTGGTCCTCGCGCTCCTCAAGGATCGACCTCGCCGCTATGCCGAGCTCCGAGCCGCGACGCCCGGCCTCAGTGACAAGGTGCTGAGCGAGCGGTTGAGGGAGCTCGTCGCTTCCGGGCTCGTCATGCAGCAGAAGCAGGGTCGGCGCGGTGCGCCGTCGACCTATCGCCTCTCGGACCGCGCCATGGCGCTGCGACCCGCGCTGGAGGCGCTCTACGAGTGGGGCGTCTCCGAAGCGCGACGCACGGGCGCCCACGTGGCGACGCCGCTCGTCGAACGCGTCTAAGTCGCTTTCCCCTCGTCGCCCGACGGCGGAACGTAAGGCCCCTTCACTTCTCCCCAACCCCATTTCGGCATTTCGGAGGCGACCGCGGGCGCGTGGTCGAGCTTCGAGTTCGTCATGGCGAGACGGCTCCCCCACTCGAGGTAGCCGACGAGCGCTGATCGGAATTCGGCGTCGTCGGGGAGGCCGCACGCGTCGGCGCTCGCGAGCCACAGCTCGAGCCAGCGCTTCCGCTGCGCATCGGAGATGCGCTTGCCGACGTGCCTCCGCACCATTTCGGCGTGTCCGCCGTGCTTCTCTCCGTACGTGGGGGGCCCGCCCAGCACCTCGTCGATGAAGCGCGCGACGTGCTCCACGTGCTCGGGGCCGAGCGCTCCGAAGAGGGGGCCGAGGAGCGCGTCGTGGATCGCCGCGCCATAGAAGTGCTCGACCACGCGACGAATGCGCTCGGCGCCTCCCGCCCACGCGGACAGCGTCGGAGTGCCCGTGTCCTTCATCGTGCGTCCTCCTCGCTCCCGCCGATGCGCCGATAATGCTTCATCTCGCGAATCATCGGCATGAACGGGCGCACGAGGGCGAGGAAGGGCGCGAAGTGCGGACCTCCTCGAAAACCCAGTTCGTGGGCTTCCACGGAGATCCACCCGATGCGGACGATCACGTTCGCCGGCTCCTCGATGCCCTGCGCGATCTCGAAGCCGACGCACTCGGGCGCGGCCTCGAGATGCGGCGCGGCAAGCCTATAAGCTTCGAGCAGCGCGTCGATTTGGTCAGGCGGGCTCGCATACCTCACGTACTCGACGATCATGCGGCGTGTCTCCTCGCAGTGCGGTCCTGTCACCAGCACTACCGCGAGAGGCTCCGCGGGAACAACGCACCAAAGAGTGCGTTTCGGCGAAGCTGCACTGACGGCGTTGTGCGCCTCAGAGTCGAGGATCAGCGCTTCGGCCGTGCGCCCCGTACCCCGCTGGGCCATGCGCGCCCTTGGCCGAGCCTGGGAAGGACCCGGGACATGGGAGCTGGGCGACCTCAGGCGAGGGCGAGCGCGTTGCGGATGCCGCGGTCGATCGCGTCTTGGAACCGGCCGGTCACCACCTGGCCCCACGTGCGGGCGCCCTCCGTCGCGCGCCGCGCGAGGTCGATGACGAAGAGGCTTTGGACGATGGAGCGTTGGTTGTCGATCTTGTCGACGTACCCGTCGAGACCACCCTGCACCGGCACGACGTCGGCGCCGACGAAGACCACTTGAAGACCAATGCCATAGAAGAACGGGAAGTAGCCGATCGCCTTCCCGAGCGGGATCTTCAGCGCCTGCGCGCGCTCACCCGGGTGGTCGCCGGCGGCGAGCCGCAGGACGGCGACGGCGCGATTCGTGTTCCACGTCTTGCGCGCCCAGACGACGACGTGGTCGGCCCCTTCGACCGCAGCGATCTCGCGGCGCGCGAACCCGAGCGGTACGAGCTCGCCATCGATGGCGTCGATGAGGGCTGCTTCCGAGAGCATCGGTGGGCAGCGTAGGGGAGCGCGGAGCCCGTTCGCCAGCCCGATCGATGGCTGCGCGCTCTCGAGAGGCCGCGCGGGCGCCGGTTGGCGCACCGCTCGAGAAGGGGTATTCGGGCCCGTGACCTATCGCGACGACGACGAGGGCCGTGCGCTGCGCCTCGCCGACGAGCTCGACGCGCTACGAGGCGATCTCGCGCGACTCGAGAGGTACGAGCGCGACTTGATCGCCATGGGCAAGGCCCCGGCACCTCGCCCCGCGTCGCTCCGCAACGTCGTTTCTTCGGCGGATCGGCCGTCGGAGCCGACCAGCCAGCTGCTGCTCGAGAGGCTCGACGAAGCGGGCGTCCAATCGCTCCGACGCGACGCCCGAGAGCATCTCGAGGCGCTCGAGCGTGCACCGGCCGGCGCATCGTCACCCAACCCGCTCACGCGCGCCTTCGATTCGTGGGGCACGAGGGGTGGGTGTTGCCTGCTCATCTGCTTCATTCTCCTCATTTGGCTCGTGGCGGCCGTTGGGGCGGGTCGGTATTAGCGAGGAGAGAGGCGCCGCGAAACGAACCCGCTCCACCGTTCGTTCATCGGCATAGCCGCCGACCGCGATCCGGCTCGAACGGGCACGCGAGCCACCTTCGCCCACGCGAGGTTGGCGAGGTGCTCGAGCGCGCGGTTCGGCGCTGGTCTCGCTCACGCTCATGAAGCAATCCGTCGGTCTCCGATGTACGATGCGCGCGTGTCGATGGGTGTCGGGGTCGCCGGTCAGATTCTCGCGGACCGCTATCGCCTGATCACACTTCTCGGACGGGGCGGAATGGGCGCGGTCTGGTACGCCGAGCACACCTCGCTCGGCACGCCCGTGGCGGTGAAGCTCATTCACCCGGACCTGGCCAAGCGCCCGGGCATGCTCACCCGCTTCCATCGCGAGGCGCAGGCCGCCGCCAAGCTCCGCAGCGTGAACGTGGTGCAGATCCTCGACCACGGCGTGGACGAGGGCATCCCGTACATCGCGATGGAGTGCCTCGAGGGCGAATCGCTCGCCGATCGCCTCGCGTCAGTGCGCACGCTGACCCCGACGGCCACCGCAGAGGTGATGGCGGGGGTATGCCGGGCGCTTCTCCGGGCCCACCGACTCGGCATCGTCCACCGCGATCTGAAGCCCGACAACATCTTCCTCGCGCGCGAGGAGACGACCACGGTCGTGAAGGTCCTCGACTTCGGCATCGCCAAGATCCTCGACGACGCCGCCGCGGTCGACGAGAGCGCGGACACCGAGGCCGGCGCCGCGCTGCGGACCGAGACGGGCGCGCTCTTGGGGACGCCCCGTTACATGAGCCCCGAGCAGGCACGTGGGCGCACCGACATCGACGCTCGCTCGGATCTGTGGTCGCTCGCCGTGATCGTGTTCGAGTGCCTGACCGGGGCGCGCCCCTTCACGGCGACCAGCACCGGGGAGCTCATCCTGCAGATCTGCTCCGATCCGATCCCGGCTCCCTCGACGCTCGGCGACGTCCCCGACGGCTTCGACACGTGGTTCGCGCGCGCGACGCAGCGTGCGCCGGCCGAGCGTTTCGAGACCGTGCGCGAATTCGCGGACGCGCTCGCCGACGTGCTGACGCCGGGCGAGCGTTGGCTCGACCGCGAGCGGGACGTCGGTGCGCCCGGCGCCGCGGCGAGCGTGCGGGGCGCCCAGGCGAGCAGGTCGGCCGCGAGCCGCGACGCGACCCCGGCGACCGGCCCTGGCCGCGCGACGGAGCAACCCGCGAGCGCTCCCATGCGGCGTTCTCCGGCGTTTCGGATCGCCCTCGGCGCGGCTGCGGCCGCGGTGATCGCGGGCGGGGTCGTGGCCGCACGCGCGGCCCTGCGCGCGAGTAGCGGGGCTCCGCCGCCGGTAGGATCGACTGCACCAGGGGCCGGGCATGCGCTCGCTGCACCCGACAGCGTGCTCGCGTGCCCTGTGCTCGAGGCCGAGGGTGTGTACGCGCCGAGCGGTTGGCTCGGCGCTGCCGTGGCGCAGCACCTCTGCCAGCGCGCGACCTGGCTGCTCGGCGGTCGGACCGAGCGCACGCGGATCCCTGCGGAGCTGCTCGGGCTCACGCCCACGCCGAGCAAGGACGCTCCGATCGATCCGTTCGGCGCGCCGGACGCGCGTGAGCGGACGCTGGCGACCGCGAAGCAGCGCAGCAGCGCGTACCTCGACGGGCGCGTGGTGCGGAGCCCCGCGGGCTACGACGTGAGCCTGCGGATCGTCGACGCCTCGAGCGGCGTCGGCTCCGCCGTCTCGAACGGCCACGCGGCCGACCTCTTCGCGGCGTCCGACCAGGCGCTCGCAGGCCTGCTCGCCGGGGGCGACATCCCGCGCGTGCCGCTCGATCCCGAGATCGTCCGCGTCTACGACTTCACGACGGCCGAGGCGGCCTGGGTCTTCGACGACAACGGCCCCCACCGAGACGTGGGGGCGCTGTGCGCTCACGTTGCAGAGCACGCGGGCGAGCTCAGGGCGGTGGCCGCCTCGATCAAGGAATGCGCGGGCAAGCATGGGCTCCCCGCCGAGCCCCCGCCCCTCGACCCGACGACCGTCGGCACGCTGGTGATGACCACGGTCGCGAACGTCGGCCGGGCGGACGTGCTCGCACGGGCGCGTCCTCTGCTCGAGGAGAAGCTCCGCGCCGAGGCGCTCCCGGAGGGCAAGGCCTTGCTGATCGAGGCGCTCGCCATCGCCCGCATGGGCGACAGCCCACCCGACGAGCTCGAGCAGCTCATGATGGAGGCCGTCCGGGCGTCGCCCCGCGCCGTCGACTGGAGTCTGCTTCTGGCGCTGTCGACCGCACAGTCTCGCGTCGCCATCGCGCGTGCCGCGCACGCGTGGAACGCGCGCGAGCCCTACCCGCCGTGGGTCGACTTCGGGCTGAACGATGGCGAGGCGTTGCCCTTGTTGCGCCGGAGCTGGGAGCTGTACGGTTTCGCTGGCGAGATCCTCCCGACCTACGCCAAGGCCGCGATCGTCACGGGCCATCGAGCAGAGGCGAGCGCGCTGGCGGGCGCCTGCCGCGCGGGCCCCGCGCAGTACCGGCCGGTGGGCGAGGCGATCTCGGCGCGGCTCGACATCGAGGACGGCCGCTTCGCGGCGGGCGAGAAGCGGCTGCTCGCCGCCGTCCTCGACATCGATGGCTACTCCGCCTCCGACTGGCGTTCGTTCTCGCCGCTGTACGGGCTGCTCGCCATCGCCCGCGTGCTGCGCGACGAGCGACGGGTCGCGGACGCCGTCACGAACGCGTTCATCCTCGCCGACCCTCCGCGCGTGAAGCTCACCAGCGCCGACGACCCGATGCTCGCGCTGCCGTTGCTCAACTTCTGTGCGGGCGCCTCGCCCGAGCTCGCCGAGCGCTGCTTCGCCCGCTTCGATGATTGGAAACGGCAAGGCAAGCTCCCCAAGAGCGAGCTGCTCGACGCGCAGCTCGCTGGAGGCCGGGCGTTCGCCAAGGGCGATGTGCCCGGCGCGCTGAAGGCCTGGCGACCCCTCTTTCGCATACCCGGTGCCGCGGTCCTCTTGCCGTTCGACGCGCTGCTGAAGGTCGATCCGGACCTGACGTTCGACGTCGGGAGCGGAGAGACCGTCACCCAGTTCCTCGGCGTCCCCGTCTCGGCCGCGCGCGACGCGAAGCGCGCGGCGCGCAAGGGCGACCCGAAGAAGGCGCGCGAGCTGGCGGAGCTGGTGATCGGGAAGTGGCGCGACGTCGACGCCGAGGTCCCGGCCGTCGAGGAGATGAAGCACCTCCTCGTGACGCTGAAGTAGTCGCACGCCGCCCCGCAGGTGGCGCCGCGACGCCCGGCCCCTACTCGAACTTGCTCTCGATGCCGACTGCGGGCTCGGGCTTCGCCGTCGCGGTCATCGTAGACCGCGCCCATGCCGCCGGCCCCGATGACTCGGGTGACCTCATGACGTCCGTCTCTCTAGAGGGCCCCGACGAAGGCGCGGCCGAACTCCATCGGAGAGGGCCTGTCCTTCGCGTCGAGCGCCGTCGCCGCCCGGAGCACCTTCGCCATGGCGACGGGGAAGCCGCGGAGACGCTCGGCGTCCTCGAACGGGTCGCGGCGCATGTGCGCGATGATGCGGTCGCGCGCGTTCTCGATGTCGTCGAAGAACGCGCGACCCGTGGTGACGTTGTAGATGCTCGCGGCGAGCGAATAGACGTCGGAGCGAACGTCGAGCTCGACCGGATCGAGCACCTGCTCGGGCGCGATGTAGCCCGCCGTGCCGGCGACGAAGCGCCCCGCGGCGTCGGGCGCGACGCGCGTCGCGCGCACCATACCGAAGTCGATGACGACGGCGGCGAGCGGCGGCGTGTGCGCCGGATCGCGGTGCTTCTCCGGCTCGAAGCGCTCGCCGCCCGCGAGCGGCAGGCGCAGCCAGATGTTCGCGGGCTTGATGTCGCGGTGGACGAGGCCCGCGCTGTGGAGCGCCGCGAGGCCCGCGCACGAGTCGAGGACGACCTGCCGCAGCTCGAACAGGCTCATGTGCCGCGCCGTCGCGTACTGCTTCAGATCGGCGCCGATGAGGTACTCGAGCACGAGGAACGGCACGCCCTCGGAGACGCCGCGATCGATGATGTTCGCGACGTTCGGGTGATAGAGCCCCGCGAGCGCCTTCGCCTCCTCGACGAAGGACGCGAGGATGCCCTCACGTTCGACGTCGTTGGCGCTGGCGAGCGCGTCGGCCTTCGGGATCTTGAGCACGAAGAGGCGATCGGCGCCCGGCTTGCGCACGAGCCACACCGAGCCGATGCCGCCCTCGCCGAGCGGCTTCACGAGCTCGTAGCCCTCGATGATCTTGGGCTCCTTCTTCTTGATCGGCGGCGGCGGCGGCGTGCGCTTGATCGCGTTGCGCACGGCGGTCTCGAGGAGCGTCGAGGCGACAGGGCCGAGCGAGGCGAGCCACACGTCGAGCATGGAGAGCTCGCGCGCGCGGATGGCGCGGGCGACGAGCGCGGCGACGCGCGGCGCGTTCTCGGTCGCGGTGCGTGAGAGCGAGTCCTCGTGCGTCTCGGCGCTCGCCTCGTGGAGCGCCTTGACCGGGTTCGCGAGCGCGCCCTGCAGGCGCTCGCCGGCGAGCACGAGCTCGAGACACATCGCCTCGAGCTCACGCTTGGGACCTGCCGCGGTGCCGAAGTCCTCGAGCGCCTTCGCGAGGCCGGCGATCGCCTGCGCGAGCTCGGTGTCCTCGGCGTGGAGCGCCTGGAGCGCGGCGATCGAGTCCGCCGCCCATTTCCCGTCGGCGCCGCCGCCCGAGATCGCGGTGCGCAGCGTCTCGGCCTTCTCGCAGCATTGATCGAGCGCGGTCGGCGACATCAGCGGGAGGGCGGTCGCGAGCGAGAGGAGCATCGCGGGGCGATCGATGACGAGCGCCCACCACGCCGCGAACGGGCCGAGCCACCGCACGTCGTCGACCTCGCCGAGCGAGGTGCCGCGCGTCGTGTCGACGAGGCGCCAGAAGAGCGCGCTCAGGGCGTTCTTGAGCGGCGCGGGCAACTCGCGCGAGCCGTCGGCGAGGCCCTCGAGCTTGCGCAGCCAGAGGCAGGTGTCGTGCGCCGTCGAGCCGCGATCCTGCTCGGAGCCGCACGCGTCGAGGGCGTAGCCGCCGAGGCGAATGGCCAGCACCTCGAACGCGAGCTCGATCTCGGCGTCGGGCTCCTCGCCGTGACGCCGCTCCTTCACGATGTCGAGGATCTCGGCGGGGGCGTGCGCCAAGACCTCCCACGTCTCCTCGAGATCGGGCTCTTCGATCGGATCGCCCGCCGGGTTCGTCGCGAGGAGCGGTCCCCAGAGTCGGAGCGCGAACGCGCGCGCCGATCCCTCGAGCGCGTTGATCGCGGCGGCGCGCGAGCGGAGCCTCCCGGGGTTCAGCATGATGCGCCGCGCCTCGTTGAACGTGGGCAGGAGCGAGCTCGCGAACCTCGCCGCGCGCGCGTCCGCCTCCTCGTCGTCGTATTGGGCGGCGATGCGCATGAGGTTCTCGATGCCGAGCTCGAGATCGAGCGGATCGCGCTCGGCGCCGTCGACCACGTCGGTCACGGTGACGACCTCGATCCAGCGGCGGAGCTCGTCGAGCGCGTCGGGGCGCGCCTGGCGCGCGAGGACGCGGAGCGCGCGGAGCGGCGACTCGATGTCGGGATCGCGCACGCCGCGCCGCCAGATCGTCGCGAGCCCGCGGGCGAGGGCCCGGGCCGCGATCGCGCCGCCGTCGCCGGCGAGGATGCGCGAGGCGAGCATGTCCCAGAGCTCGCGGCGCTCGAAGAAGAGGTAGGGCGTCGCGGCGGCGACGGCGGCGAGCACCCACGCCTCCTCGTCGGGTGAGTCGAGGATCGCGACGAGCTGGCTCGCGAGGAAGCGCAGGCGCGCGGCCGGGAGCGACGCGAACGCGGTCGTCGCGCGCTGCTTGAGGAGCGGCGAGTCGCCGAGCACCCAGTCGAGGAGCGTCCCCTCGAGCTGCTCGAGCGCGCCGGTGAGGCGACCGAGCGCGCGCGCCGCGTGCACCCACACGAGCGGCTCCGGATGCAGGAGCAGCGGCTGAAGGACCTGGAGCGTGCGACCGACGATCTGCGGATCGGTCGTGTGCGGCATGCCGCCGACGCTCACCTCGAGGCTCCGCGCGGCGAGCACGCGACCGAGCAGCGTGCCGCGCGCGGGGCCTTGGATCATCGCGTCGAAGGTCGCGGTCGATCCGAAGAGCCACGGTCCGAGGAGCGGCACTTCGAGCGCGCTCGATCCGGCCTCCCAGATGAGGATCTCGAGGCGCGCGAGGGCCTCGCCGTTCTCGGGGAGCGCGAGCTCGTCGCCGTCACCGAGCAGCGGCGCGCACGAGAGCGCGTCGAGGAGCGGACCCTCGACGACGCGGGCGCGCGCGACGTCCTTCACGCGCTGGACGAGCGAGGTCTTCGCGGCGCTCGCGAGCAGCGGGGCGAGCTCGGCGTCTCGCCGCCACGTGCTCGCGCCGCACCACGAGACGAGGATGGATCCGTTCGGTCCGTGCAGGAGCGCGTCGAGCGCGGCGAGATCGCTCTCGGCGTACGTGAGCGGAGGGAGCTCGGCGGAGACGACGTCGACCGCGTCGCGCACGTCGTCGGGCAGCTCGACGGACGCCTCGACGACGCCGCGAAAGCTGCCGACGTGCCAGCGCGCGCGCATGGCGTCCTCGAGCTCGGGGCGAGCCGCGAGCGCCGCAGTGAGCTTCGACAGCGCGTCTTGCACGTGTTCCGGCAGCATGGTCACCCTCTCCGTCGCCGCGCCTCGCCGGCTCGGCCCGGGCGAGAGTATCCGGGTCTCGCTATCGACACCATCTCGCCCTCCTCGGAGGATCGCGACCTCGGATAGCATCGCGGCATGAAGCTCACTCTGCCGGGGGGACGTGTCGTCGAGACGAGCGATCCGAGCCATCGCTTCGTGCTGCTCGCGCTGCAGGAGGCGCTCGAAGGGTTCAGGCAAGCCGCGGAGGCGATCCCCGAAGACACCGCGCACGCCGCGCACGCCGAGCTGTCGGCGGAGGCGCGTGCTGCGGCCGAGCGCGCGGTGCACGCCTTCGATGCGATGCGCGAGGTGCTGCTCGGTCTCGGCGTCGACGCGCCGACGGTCGACGCCTTCGCCGCCGGTGCGATGCGCGACGTGCGGAGCTTCCTCGGCGAGGCCGCGCCGACGTCGCCTGCCTAATAGAAATTGATTTTCGTTTTCGTCATTCCTGGTATCGTCAGCCCTTCTTCGGGAGCCATGGAATGAACCGGTGCGCGCTCGCTTGGGCTGGGTTGTCGTCGCTCGCGATCGCCGCGTGCGGATCGAACGCGGGGAGCGGCGGCGCCGGCGGCGCGAGCAGCGCGACGACGGGGAGCAGCGCGAGCACGAGCGCCTCCGCGAGCGCGTCGACGTCGAAGGCCTCCGCGAGCGCGTCGTCGGTCGCGTCGAGCACCGGCACCGGCACCGGCGGCGCCGCCGGGCACGCGTTCATCACGCTCGCCTCGGGGAGCCAGCCCTACGGTCTCGCGGTCGACGCGACGCACGTCTTTTGGACGAACTCGGGCACCGGCGAGGTGATGCAAGCCGACAAGAGCGACGGCATGGGGCAGGTGGTCCTCACGACCGGGGAGGACACGCCCATCGCGGTGAGGGTCGCGGCCGGAGAGGTGTATTGGGTCTCCTATTCGACGACGGGCCAGCTGCGCCACGCGCCCATCGGCGGCGGCGCAATCACGGCCGTCTGCGACGCGCCCGCCGCGGTCGATCTCGCGCTCGGCACCACGTACGCGTTCTGGACGCGCGAGCCCGACGACGTGCAGCGCGCGCCGCTCGCCGGGCTCCCCGTGGGGCAGATGCCGGACCTCCTCACCGGCAATCCGCTCTCGCTCGGGATCGCGACCGACGACACGTTCGTCTATTGGGTCAATCGCCAGGACGGCACGGTGAAGCTCGCCAATCAGGATCTCTCGGGCGACACCACGATCGCGATGGGCGACGTCCCGTGGGACATCGCGATCGACGCGACCCACGTCTTTTGGACCGAATACGGATCGCTCTCCGACAGCGGCAAGGTGAGGCAAGCGTCGAAGGTGGACGGCTCGGGCGCGATCGACCTCGCAACCGGCCTCGCGGAGCCGAAGGGCATCGCCGTCGACGCGACGCACGTCTATTGGATCGACTCGTTCTCCGGCAAGATCGAGAAGGTGCCGATCGGCGGCGGCGCCGTGACGACGCTCGTCACCGGCGAGATGGATCCAGTGGAGATCGCCGTGGACGACACCGACGTCTATTGGACGGCGCGCGGGAGCGACACGATCGGGAAGGTCGCGAAGTGACGCGGCCGCACGGCGGCGAACGGCGCGCGGCGCGCCTCCCCATTTCGATCGAGGCGCTGCGGCTCGCGATCGTCGCGGCGGCGGGGCTGTCGATCGAGGCATGCGATCTCGAGGCGTTGCGCGCGGCGGCGACGAGCGGCGCGGGCGGCGCCGCGACGACGGGCACGAGCGCGAGCGCGAGCGCGACGTCGAGCACCGCCCAAAGCGGCGGATCGGGCGGCGCCCCGCTCGTCACCGTCTCGGTCTCGGCGTCGACGGGCGGCGGGGGCCCGATCGATCCCGTCTGCGCCGGCGCGACGGCGGTGCCCGTCGAGGGCGGAGGCGACTCCGGCGTCGCGCAATGCCCCGACGGCACGGTCCACCGCGACCACGCGACGACGTGCGATCCGACGATCTCCGCGCCCGCGTGCACGGGCACGGAGATGAACGTCTCGTGCCACGCCGACACGGACTGCACGGCCGGTCCGCACGGGCGCTGCGTCTCCACCGCGACCGTGGAGGACATGGGCGTCCTCACCGCGTGCGGCTGCCATTACGCGTGCGTGGACGACGCCGAGTGCGGCGACGGACAAGCCTGCATCTGCAATGGCGTCGTGTCGCTGGGGGACCCGTGGTCGCAATGCGCGCCCGCCGCGTGTCGGACGGGCGCCGATTGCGCGAGCCACGAATGTGGTGTCTCCGAGTATTTCGACGGCTGCGGCATGAACGTGAAGCTCGCCTGTCGCGCGGCCACCGACGCGTGCCACACCGACGCGGACTGCTTCGTCGCCGGCCAAGCGCACAAGACGTGCGTGCTCTTCAGCTCCACGCCCGGCGAGGCGCCTTCGTGGCAATGCAAGCCGTGGACGTGTGTCCTCGGACGGCCGCTCGTCGTCGACGGGGTCGCGCGGGTCGCCGCCGCGGGCGCGCGCTCGGGCTGGCGCGCCGACGACGAGATCGCCGCGATCGACGCCGCGGACGCGGATCTCTCGGACGACGATCGGCGCGCGATCGCGGCGCATTGGATCGAGGCGGCCGCGCTCGAGCACGCCTCGATCGCGAGCTTCGCGCGGTTCACGCTCGAGCTGCTCTCGCTCGGCGCCCCCGCCGAGCTCGTCCTCGACGCGCAGCGCGCAGGCATCGACGAGATCGAGCACGCGCGCCTCGCGTACGCGATGGCGAGCCGCCATGACGGGCGCGAGATCGGGCCCCTCGAGCTCGACGTGCGCGGCCTCGCGCCGCGAACGTGCCGCCGGGAGATCGCGCGCGCCCTCGTGGTCGAGGCGTGCGTGGGCGAGACCCTCGGGGTCGTCGACGCAAGGACCGTGGCGGCGCACGCCGGCGATCCGGCGCTCCGCGCGCTGGCCGTGCGCATCGCCGAGGACGAGCAGCGACACGCCGAGCTCGCCTGGCGCAGCCTCGCCTGGCTCCTCGCGTCGAGCCGGGACGAAGACGGCGTCGCGACCGCGGTGCGCGACGCGTTCGCGGAGGCCCTGCGCGACGCGTCGGTGGAGCCCCCGGCGCGCGACGGGCGCCTCGCCGCACACGGGCTCGTCGCGTCCGCCGATCTCGCGCGCGGCAGGCGCGTCGCCGTCGAGGAGATCGTCGCGCCCGCCGCGGCCGCGCTCCTCGCGGCGCGAGGGTGAGCGCCCGCGTTCAGAGCGTCTCGAGGTAGGCGACGAGATCGGCCTTCTCTTGGGCGTCGAGCGGCGCGCCGAACGTCATGCGATCCACGGCGTCGCCGAGCGTCGCGGCGCTCCCGTCGTGGAAGTACGGCGGCGTCGCGAACACCCCGACGAGCGAAGGTGTATCGAGCTCGCACGCGCTGCGCAGGTGACCGGCGACGTCCGTCGCGGGCTTGTCGGGGTGCGGGCCGGTGAGGACGCACGTACCCACGTCGTGGAGGACGACGTTTTGGGAGAGGTCGAGCGTCGGGTTCCCCATGGCGCTGTCGGTCGCGTACGGGCCCGCGTGACAGCTGGCGCAGCGATCGACGAAGACCGCCTCGCCCGCGAGCTCCGCGTCGGTCAGCCCCTCGGCGCGGGCGTGCGGGTTCTGGGGGAACGGGATCGCGCGATTGACGTAGGCGGCGAGCGCGTCGAGATCGCCGGCTTGCGCGGCGAGGTGGCGATCGTAATGGCCGCCCTGCTCGACGCGGATGGTCTCGTCGTATTGGGTGACGCTCGTGCGCAGCGCCTGCCGCATCAAGAAGCCGGTGTTGATGGGCCCGCCCGCGTTGCTCGGCGTGTCGCGCGGCCCCTGCGAGAAGAGCCACGTCACCGCGTCGCTGCCTCCTTCGATGTGGCACGTGGCGCAGGCGACCCAGAAGTTCTGCGTGATCGGGAACGCGGCCGAGTTCGCCGTGTAGAAGAGGCGCTGCCCCGCGCGGAGCTCGGCGGGCATCGGATCGGCCGAGAGTAGGCCGATGGGATCGCCGTCCACGACGACGGGCGCGATCGGGTTGGCCTCGTCGATCGCGAGCACGCTCACGTCGTGCGTGCTCCGCCCGTTCACGTAGGCGTGCTTGCCGTCGCGATCCACGACGACGCCCTCGAGCATCGCGGAGGGAAGCGGGCGGACGAGGCTCCGCTCGAAGCCCGTCTCGGCGTCGAACACGAGGACGTCCTCGCTGTCCTCGTCGGCCACGAGCGCGAGCGCGCCGTCGGGCGTGAAGGCGACGGCGTGCGGACCCGAGACGGGATCGGCGAAGGCGCCCTTCGCGCTGGGGACCGCCGGCGGTCGAAAGAGGAGGCGGCGCGTCTCGCTCGCCCCGTCGCGTGAGAGGATCGAGATCGTCGGAAACACGGTCGACTCGAAGTCGAGATCCGGCTGCGGCGTGCCGATCGCGAGCAGGAGGTACGGCATCCACAGCTCGCCGGTCCGCGGTCGCGGCGCGATCGAGAACGCCCCGCGCGCGACGCCGTTCGGCACGCGCCTGTCCGCGCCCGGTGGCTCGTCGGCGATCGGGGTCTTCTGCACGAGGGAGAGCGTCGCGGTGTCGATGATGGAGACGCCCGGCGCGAGGAGCAGGTGCGTGACGAAGAGCGTGGCGCCGTCGGCCGAGACGCTGGCGCCCCACGGGTGGCTCGACACCGCGAGGGTCGGACCGAGCGTGTCCGTCGCGGGATCGATCGCGCTCACGCTGCCTGCCTCGTGGCTCACGACGTAGACCGCGCTGCCGTCGGGCTTGGCAGCGACGGCGACCGGCGAGGCGGGGACGGACAGGGTCGCGACGACCGAGAGCGTCGCCTCGTCGAGGACGACGACGGCGTTCGCCGACTGCGCTGCGACGTAGATCTTGCCGTGAGCCAGCGCGAGCGCGCGCGGCGTGTAGCGCGGCTCGAAACGCCCGGTCACAGGATCGACCGCAGGATGCGCGGGCCCGAGCAGGACCTCGCGCGTGAGCGATCGGGTCTTCGTGTCGACGACCGATATCGAGTCGGCGTCCGGGTTCACGACGAAGAGCGACGCCCCGTCCTCGCTGAGCGCGAGGGTCGACGAGACGGGCGTGCCGTGCGCGGCCGCGGCTCCTCCGCCGGCGCCGCCCGCGCCGCCGCCGCCCCGCCCCACCGGCGCGAGCGCCTCGTCGCCACAGGCCACCGGGGCGAGCGCGACGGCGAGGAGCGTCGACGCGACGAGGACGGTGGGGGCGATGCGTGGGAGGGACATCACCGCCTCGAGACCACGAGCTCGGCGGCGAGCGCCGCGGGCAGGTGCGCGGCGGAGATGTCCGGCACGCAGTCGTGATCGCGATCGCCCCCGTCGGCGGCGATCGCGCGCTCACCGGTCAATGCGCGCTCGGCCATTTGGAGGCGCCCCGCGAGGCACTCGCCCGGACCGACGAGCCCGTCGGCGTCGGCGTCGTTCCATCCGTTCACGACGAGCTTCATCCCGCGCACGATCCGCGCGAGCACCTCGTCGGCGAGCGCCTCGTTTCCCGGCCGGCTCGCCCACAATTTGTAGAATTGGCGGAGCGCACCGTGCAGGACGCCGAACGAGCTCGGCGTCCACGTCATCGTCGTCGCGTCGTCGAGCGAGGTTCGGTAGGCGCGCACGTCCGCCATCCAGAAGCGCGACGCGAGCGCGCCGTAAGCGAGGACCGCCTTCGCGCGGTAGCGCTCGCGGCTCGTCGCCAAGTACGCCTCGAGGAGCCCACGGATCGCCGCGGCCTGCGCCTCGACCGTCACCGGCGAAGGATCGCGTGCGCCGGTCGCGAGATCGACGCCGTTGGCGGCGAGCCCGTCCGCGTCGACGAGGGTGTCGGCGAGGAAGTCGGCCTCGGCCTCGATCAGGTGATCGACGCGCGCCGAGAGCGTGCCGCCTCCCGGCGCGCCCGCGAGCGACGCGTCGTCGAGCGCGAGCGGTACGCCGAGCGTGTCCGGCGTGTCGTTCGAGTAGAGCGCGAGCGAGCCGGTGAGCGCGCGGCGGGTCGAGCGGAGCGAGACGATGGCGTACGCCGCCTCGAGCGTGCTCACGCGCGAGCCGCGCGACACGACGCCGCCCGGAGCCACCGTGACCGCGTCGACGAGGACGCCGTGCGCCGCATCGAAATGCAGGCGATCGATGTCGACGAGGCCGATCTTGATCACGCCGAGCGCCCTGTCGTGGAGCGTGTCCTCGCCGTCCGCGACGCCGTCGTCGGCCGCGAAAGGATCGCCGTCGAAGGTCGCGCGAAATGGGAGCGTCCCCCCGACCGCGGGCGAGCTCGCGTCCGTCATCGCGTAGGTCTCCGCGAAGCCTCCGACGAGGCCGGCGAGATCCTCGAGGCGGCTCGTGCCGTCCACCACGGTGAAGCCGATCGGCTTCTCGAAGAGCTTCTTCTCCTCGTCGGGGGCGCTGGCCGTCGGGACCTCGTCCACCGCGATCGCGGCGGGCCAATAGCGCAGAGGAGAGCCGTAATCGTAGTCGATCGCCTCATCGACGGTCGCTCCGACGAGCGCGCCCGCGTCGTCGGCGAGGATCCGTCCGAGGAGGAACCGCGACTTCTCGTCGAGCTCGTCGAGCATGACCAGCCCTTGAAAGCCCTCGAGCGACACGTCGCCGAGGTACGTGCCGTTCTTGCCGAAGACGAGGTGCGTTCCGCTCGGATCGGTCGGATCGATCCACCTGCCGATGACCGTGTTGCCGGGCACGCCGACCTGGGGGAGGTCCGCCTCGGCGACGTCGATGATGGGGTGCTGATCGACGTCGTGGAGCGAGCTCCAATAGTTGATGATCCAGAGACCCTGCTTCCACGCCGCGTAGCCGAGCGACGCGGGCTCGAGGATCTTCTCCACAGCGGCGTCTCGGTCGGGCAGGTTCAGCGAGGTCGCGTCGCACTCGTAGTCGCCGACGAACGTGAGCACGGTGCCGGGCGGGAGCGGCTCGTCGACCGCGCCGTCGAGCGAGCATTGGTGATCGGCGCCGACCGACGGATCGATCGCGGGATCGAACGATCGCAGCTCCGCGAAGATCGGCGCGAAGCCCCCCCAGCCGAAGGGGTCGTTCGGATCGGAGGCGGGCGGCGGGATGGCGACGAAGTCGCGCCCGACCTTCGCGCCCGACGCGCGGCTCTCGAGGGCGAGGTGCTGGAGGCGCGCGAGCAAGAGCGCATAGGCCGGATCGCCCGTCATGCCTTGTGGGTTGAGCCCGGGCGCGAACTCGAGCGAGAGCCCCGCGCCCGACTCGAACGACAGCTCGTTCATCGGCTGCTTGGAGTACTCGTAGGACTCGACCGCGAGCGACCAGCCGAGCGGGTCGTGCTTCGTCACGCCGTCCTTCGGATCGACGTACGTGTCGGTCTGCGAGGAGAAGCGATCGTAGCCGCCGAGCTCGCGCCCGAGCAGCTCGGCGAACGGCTCGCCCGAGAGCTGCATCTCGATCGACGCACGCATGTGCGCCGCGGTGACGAAGCGCGTGCGGGTCACCTTCGAAGCGAGCCCGGTCGGCAGCGCGCCGCCGAGGCCGCCCGCGCCGCTCGCGGTGGCCGCCTGAGTCGCGCTGCTCGACGCCGCGCCGCCGGCGGCGACCTCGAGCGGATGAAGCGCTTCGTCGACCGAGCACGCCGACGCGACGAGGATCGCGAGCGCGACGGACGTGGAGCGCCAGGGGAACGACACGAGGCGACGATACTGAAATCAACTTTCCAATTCAATATCAAGAACGACGCGGGTCGCTGCTTCGCCGGGCCTCCGCCCGGTCGCTCGTCGCGGCTGCGGGTGCGCTCACCAGCCGAGGTGCGCTTGAAGGAACGCGGTGAGCTCCATGCCGAGGCGCGCGTGCGTGACGAGGTTCGGGTGGGAATCGCAGCCGAGGCCTTCGGACGAGAGGATCGCGAACTCGGTCGTCAGCACCTTCGGATCGCCGAACGTCGTCACGGCTTGGGTCACGAGCGCCTCGTTCGAGGCGCCCCAATGGGCCCAGGTGACGCAGAGGATCGTGGCGTTGGGGCGGCGCGCGCGGATCGCGCCGAGGAAAGCGACGTAGTCCGAGACGAACGCGTTGTGGTCGAGCGGCGCGCTGAAATCGTTGGTGCCGAGGTTCACGACGACGAGCTCCGGCTCGTAGAGCGAGAAGTCGTACATCGACGTGGCGTCGTTCGTGAGCGTGCGGAGGTAGAGCTCCGGCATCTTCTCGTTCATGTCGCCGCCGTAGTTCTGGTGCACGCCCTTGCCGCTGTAAGCGATGAAGTGCGCGGACGCGTCGAGGTTCCGCGCGGCGATCGCGGCGTACGTCGCGTAGGCGTTCTCGGTCGCGCCGGAGAAGCTGCACGACGCGCTCGCGCCCTCGATGCCGTAGCCGCACGTGATCGAGTCACCGACGTATTCGATGCGGTGCTCGTGCGGCACGGGCGACTCGATCTGTTGGCAGCCCGTGGCGTCGAACGAGACGAAGCGGACGTTGCCGAAGAAGCCCTCGTCGCGCCGCACGATGCGCACGTCGTGCGTCGTCGCCGAGGCGAGGCTCGCGGCGAGGGGGTAGCTCGCCGGGCCGCCCGTCGTGATGAACTTGCCCGTGGACTGGCCGTCGATCTCGATCTCGAACCACACGTCCTTCGCGCCGTCGAGCGAGACCTGGATCGACTGACAGGCGCCGGTGAAGCGCGTTCCGATCGACGTGCCGGACCAGGTGAACTCGGGCTCGTTCGGCATCGAGAGATCGAAGCGTCCCTCGAAATGGACGAGCTCCATCGCTGGCGGGGCGCCGCCCGCGGAGCTCGAGCTCGCGTTCGATCCCATCGCGCCGGTCGAGGTGGCCCCGTCGCTCGTCGTCGCGCTCGACGTTCCGCCTCCGCCGCCGGCGCCCGTGGTGGCCCCGCCGGAGCTCGAGCAGGCGACGCACGCGAAGAGAGCGGAGAGCCCGAGGGTCGAAGCGAATCGAAGCATGCGTCCATCGAGCCCGGCATCGCGCCTCCGGTCAAGGTGAACCGACGTGCTAGGGTGACGTCCCATGCCGTCGAGAGCCTCGCACGCCACCTCCTTCGTGCCGCTCGGCCTCATCGCGTCGATCGTCGCCGTGAGCGCCGTCGCCTGGACGTCGGACACGCTCCGGCGCGGGCTCATCCTCAACCCGAGTCGCGTGAAGGAGAAGCTCGAGGTGCATCGGCTCCTCACCGCGGGGTGGATCCACGCGGACGTCTCGCACCTCGCCTTCAACATGCTGTCGCTCTATCTCTTCGCCGATCCATCGATTCGCGTGCTCGGCGAGGTGAAGTTCCTGATCCTCTATCTGAGCGCCGTCGTGATCGCCTTCGTGCCGACGACGCTCCGGCACATGAACGAGCCGCGCTACAACTCGCTCGGGGCGTCGGGCGCGATCGCGGCGGTGATGTTCAGCGCGATCCTCGTCGATCCGGGGATGCAACTCTATCTCATGTACCTGCCCGTCCCCGTGCCGGGGCTCGTCTACGGCATCGGCTACCTCGCCTACAGCGCGTGGCGCGGCTACCAATCGAAGGACAACGTGAACCACAGCGCCCATTTCGCGGGCGCGGTGTACGGCGCGGCGCTCACCTATCTGTTCGAGCCGGGGCGGGTCGAGCACACGATCGGCGGGTTCTTTCGCTGACGCTCCGCCGCGCCGATCAGCGTCGCCGTCGCGTGGGCGCGCGCGGGGCGGGCGCATCGAGTGCGTCGAGCGACGCGAGATCGTCGAGCATGGCGACGTAGCTCGCGACGTACTCGGGCGAGAGCGTGGCGAGGACCTCGAGCGTGTGCGCGGCGAGGGCGTGCGTGTTGTACGGGCCGGCTGCCTCGGGCACGTGATCGGCGAGGCGTGCGAGCGCGACCGTCGCGCGCGTCGTCGCCCGCGCTTCGTCGAAGAGCGCGCGCGAGAGGGCGCTCGCGATGGCGCGCGCCTCTTCGGGGGGCGCGATCGGGCGTGCCTCGAACGCCGCGAGCCTCGACGCGAGCTCCGTGGGCAGGCGCGCCGTGCTCGCCTTCGCCCGCTCCGCGATCGCGCGCGCCCATCGTGGAATGGATCCGTGGCGGCCCGCGTCGAGCGAGCGGAGCGCGCGCCGGGCCGTCCTCCGCGCGCACCGGAAGTCCCCCGCCTCGAACGACGCGGCGAGATCCCCGTCGACCACGCCGCCCCGCGCGCGGAGCGCGTCGATCGCCTCCCTGGCAGCGCGGCGCCCGGCGGCGAGCGCGCGCGCGAGCTTGTCGAGGCGATCGCTCGCGCGCGCGTCGAGGCCCGCGTCGAGCAGCCGGCGACACAGGCGGTGCGCCTCCGGATCGAACCGCCCCGCGCCCTCGCGCTCGAGCGTCGCGAGGCGCTCGTCAGGCGTCATCGCGCGGCCTGCTTCTGCCGCGGGATGGGCGCGATCTCGACGCGACGGTTCTTCGCGCGGTTCTCGGCGGTGTCGTTCGGCGCGATCGGGTGCGTGTCGCCGAAGCCGGCCGCGACGAGCGCGTCCTCGGGCAGGCCGGCGGCGCCGAGCGCGCGCGTGACGGTGAGCGCGCGCTGGGCCGAGAGCTCCCAGTTGTCTTTGTAGGCTTGGCCGGCGCCGATGGCCGCGCTGTCGGTGAAGCCCGAGACCATGATCGCCTCGTCGTGCTGCTCGAGGTAGACGCGCAGCGGCTCGGCGAGGCTCTCGAGCAACGCCGCGCCGTCGGGGCGGAGCTCGGCGGAGTTGAGATCGAAAAGGACGCTCCCGCGGATGCCGATGCGCCCTTCGGTGAGCGTGATGCGACCCGCCGCGAGAGGACCCGCGAGGGCGTGCTCGAGCGCCGCGAGCCTCGCGCTCTCGGCCGCGTGTCGTGCGGCCTCTTCGGCGCGGCTCTTTCGCTCTCCCTCGAGCTCGCGCGTGAGATCGACCTGAAACGCGATCGCCCACACGAAGAAGAGGACGAAGAGGCCGAAGAGGCAGGCCATCAGATCGCCGAAGACGACCCACACGGGCGGCGCGTGACCGCCCTCCTCTTCGACGACGACGTCGCTCAATCGGCCCTCTTCGCGCGCAGCGCGCGCAGCTCGGTGAAGAGCTCGCGCTGGAAGGCGAGCGAGTGATCGAACACCTCGCGCGTCTGATCGAGGTAGGCGCCGAGCAGATCGGCGGCCTCGTCGTGGCCCCCGCGTTTGTCGACCGTGGCTTCGATGATGGAGAGGCTGTCGAGCCACTTCTCGCTCGCGCCGCAGTACCTGTCGACGGCGCCCGTGAACATCTCGGCGACCGCCGTCATCTCCGTCCCGCCGGCGTGGACGAGCCCGACCGCGTCGCGCACGAGATCGGCCGTCGCGCGCAGGCTCTCGCCGACGCCGTCGGCGTGCGCGGCGAGCTTGTCGGCGAAGAGGGTCGCGGCTCGATCGCGCTCGTGCTCGAGCTTCGCGTCGAGCGCGAGGGCGCGCTCGGCCTGCTCCTCGCTCCGACGGCCGAGGGCCTCGGAGACCCGATCGATGCTCGCGAGCAGCGCGTCGAGACGTCCGTCGCGCGCCTCCTCGGCGCGGGCGCGGGCCTCGAGGCGATCGGTCTCGGCGACGACCAAGCGATGCACGGCCTCGGGCCCGGCCTGCGTCGCGCGCGCAGCGTCGGCGAGGGGTCCGGCCAGGCGCTCACCGAGCGCCGAGAGGTGCGCCTCGAGCTTCGCGTCGATCCCGGCGAGCAGCGTCGCCAGAGCCTGTTCGCGCGCTTCGTCCGCGGCGCGCGCGCGATCGGTCTCGCGCGCCGTCGCGTCGGAGAGCGCCGTCGCGTGCCCCTCCACCGACTCGGCGACGAGCGCGACGCGCGCGAGCCTCGCCTCGTCCCGCGCGTCGGCGCGGCGCGACGCCTCGTCCACCTCGCGCAAGAGATCGGAGACACGAGCCCCGAGCGACGCAGCGCTCTCGTCGACCCTCCGACCGAGCATCGAGGCCGTCTCGCCGAGGCGCGCCTCGAGCGCGGCCGCGGTCGCCTCCTCGCGCGCGCCGAGCGCGTCGAGCTTCTCCGCCACGCGCTCGACGACGGTCTCGAACCTCCGCGCGGACGCCTCGACCCGGTCGCGCTCCGCCTCGGCGAGCGACGCGACGCTCTCGCTCGCGAGGCGGCGGAGGGCCTCGTGGTGCGCGACCTCGCGACGGCGGCGATCCTCGGCGTCCTCGGCGAGCAGGCGCGTCCAACCGGCGATCTCGCCGTGCGCGACCTCGCCAGCCCTCGTGACGGCCCGATCGAGCAGCGGCGCGACCGCGTCGGCCGCGCGCGCCACGCCGCCGCGCACGTCCTCGCGGATCGCATCGGCGGCGCTCTGGAACGCGGTCGCCGCCGCGTCGCCGTGCGCCCGCAGCGCCTCGGCGGCGCGCTCGCCTTCCTCTCGGAGCGCGCGCGCCGACCGCTCACCGCTCTCGCGCAGCGCCTCCACCGACTCGGCCTGCGTCTCGCGCAGCGCCGACGCGGAGCGATCGCTCGC